>NZ_VHSY01000005.1:0-442253 GCF_013048625.1 Vibrio sp. 11-4(1)
CAAAGAGCAACAAAAAACGGAAAAAGAACAACAACAAGAAGAGAAACAACCAGAGCAACAGCAACAAGAAGCAGAACAGAAACATCAACAAGAACAAAAACAGGAAGAGAAACAGCAACAGCAACAGCAACAGCAACAGCAACAGCAACAGCAACAGCAACAGCAACAGCAACAGCAACAGCAACAGCAACAGCAACAGCAACAAAAGTCTCAAAACGGTGAAAGGGAAGAGCAAGGACAACAGTCACAAAATCAGCAAGAATCTGAAAATAAAACAGAAAAGCAAAAAACAGAGCAACATCGACCGAAACGAGGTGAAAAGCAGGCTCATGAACAAGGTGAACCAATGCAGGCTCAAGTGCAGCCAAAAAACACGCATCGGGATGATCCTGAATTCCGTCGTCTAGAAGCAGTCGAAAGCGCTCGCGATCCAAGCTTTTTGATTCGTGCACAAATGCAGCTTCAAGCTCAACAAAAACAACCTCCACAACAATCTCAAAAGGAGTGGTAAGCCCGTGATGAACAAAGGCGTACAACTGATCTTTATTCTTGTGGCCAGCCTATTATCCAGCTTCTCGGTGATGGCACAGACGCTTCAAGCAAGCGTCAATAAAACACAAGTTGCTAAGAATGAAGTGATCAACCTCAGAATCATGGCAGATACTGAGCTCAGCTCAGATGCAATTGACTTTAATGTACTTGAGAACGACTTTTTCTTGGGTCAACCTCGTTATGGGCGCTCCAGCAATAACATTAACGGAAGAAAATCTGTACGTACTGAGTGGAGTATCTCGATTGCGCCGATGAAAGAAGGTGTTCTGACTATTCCGAGCTTTTCCGCAGATGGTATGAGAACGGAGCCAATAAAGCTTCGTGTCACCGCAAGCCAAGCTGAACCCAATCTCGATGACCTATTTAGCTTTAATATCAGTGTCGACAACAGCACGCTGTACCCTCAACAATCTGCGACATTACGTATGCAGCTTTTGATCAAAGCAGATACCCGCCGTCTTGATAACCCACAAATTGTGCCTCCACAGATTGAAGGCATGAAGCTTGAAGCGATTGGTGGCTTACAGCAGGGACAAAAGATCTTAAATGGATTAGAAGTAGCGGTCATTGAACAGTCGTTTCGCTTAACGGCGAATCAGCCGGGTATTTACACCTTGATAGGTCCTAGACTGACAGGCTCTTACATTTATGGCGACAGCTTGACGGGCTCTACCAAGATCATGCCAATCAACACCAAAGCTGAGCAAATGCCTATCGAGGTAAAACCAATTCCAAGCGAATTTGAAGGGGAATGGCTTCCAGCTTCAGCGTTAGAAATGACGCAGAGCTGGCAAGACGATCAAGGTAATCCTCTGTCGGTTAATGCGCTCAACACTGTCAAACAGGGCTCTTCACTCACTCGAACCATTCAAATTAAAGCTCGCGGAACACAAGCCGAATACCTTCCACGAGTAAGTATTGATTATCCAAGTTCGCTGCGGGTCTACCCAGAACAGCCTCAATTCGACAGCGCGAGAGATGGCACCGTTATCATGACAGTGAAGCAAGTCATTATCCCCACTGAGGCTGGGTCATATACCTTGCCGGGATACCATTTGAACTGGTGGGACAGCCAAAATGATGAAGCGAAAAAAGCGACGTTACCAGAGCTACAATTAGAAATAGAGCAAAGTGACACCGGGCTTATCACGTTGCCGGAATCGCCTCTGCCAACACCACCTGAGTCAGCCATCAGTCCCGAACCAAACGGTGGAGTGAGCAGTCTCTGGAAAACCCTGACCTTTGTTTTCGCTGGGCTTTGGGTGGCGACGTTAGGAATCGCGATTTGGGCATGGAAGAAGCGTCCTATGACGGCGAGTAAAACGGTTTCGAATACCGAGCAACCTCTTTGCGTTGATGCGTTGAAAAAAGTCATCAATGAAGGGGACGCTGCTAAAATTGAACGCTCAGTAAACGAGTATCTAAATACTCACCGAGACAGATTAAGCCCTGGTGATGCGCAAGCCGTAAAACAAGAACTTGATGCTATGAACCAAGCGCGTTTTAGTGCCAATCAACAACCTTGGCGTCCAGACTCGCTACTGGCAAAAATTCAAAACCTTAGCAAAGCAAACGTAACGAAAACCGACCACCAGCTAGAAAAACTATAAAGCAAAATGGCAGCTCACGAGAGCTGCCATTTTTCTTGTGCGACCAAACACACTTTAACAGTTTTATCTAAAAATCAACCAAACTGTCTCAGTAACTTTGATGTTATGAGCATCACTTATTCAACAAAAGCTTGATGCTCGTACTCATATCGCCTTACGCAATTTCGACCATGGCTCTTCGCTTGATAGAGAGCCTTATCCGACAACTGGTAAAGATGGTCGAAATTAAAGTCTTTGCCTTTCGTTTTGTAGCAAGAATAACCGACTGACACAGTGAGCAAGTCCCCTTCTGGATTGTGTTGGTGTTTGATGCCTTCATCTTCAATGCATTGACGAATACGTTCCGCTCTCTGCTTTACCGCCTCTTGATCAGAGCCGATCATTAGTAACACAAACTCTTCTCCACCAATGCGACAGAAAACCTCGTCTTCACCTTTGGTATGATGATCCAAGATATGACCCACGCGCATTAGTGCGATATCCCCTTCGAGATGGCCATAGTGATTGTTAAACAAGCCAAAGTGATCAATATCAATCAGGATAAGACCAAAGGACATCGCTTCCTCACACTCTAGCGCGCAATATTTCTGCATCACATGTTCTAACATACGGCGATTGCCAAGACGTGTCAGAGGGTCAAGTTTAGAAAGTACCTCAAGCTGTCGGTTGGCTTCTTCCAACTCTTTGGTTCGGTTCTGTACTTCTAACTCCAGGTTTTCGTTTAATCCGCGAATCGCCTCTTGCGCTTGAGTGCGCTGCAAAACCTCCGCTAGACTGGAAGCGAACATACGAATCACTTCACGTAGCTGAGAAGTCAGCGGCGCGCGCGTCAATAAGTTATCAACGGCAATAAAGGCGATGGGCCCGCTGCTATTCGAAGTCAAAACCGTCATCGCAGCCCAGCCAAAGCCGACAATATTACAGTCATGATAAATAGGAACGGATTCCTCAAATGCAACTTCACTAGGTACGGCGCGAGCTAAATTGATCAACGAAAAGTCTTGTGTCTCACCAAAGAAATAAGACTCATCCACCACATTGCCTTGAATGTCAGTCCCCCAAGTACCTTGCATGTATGAGCAGTTTTCATCGGTCAAAAACACCGCCATCCGATCAATACCAAGATTTTTGATGGCAAAAGTGACGGCCGATTTACATACATCACTGACGGTTGTACAGCGTGATAGCTCAACCATGCTTGAATGCAACATACGCACGTTCTGCTCTTGGCGCTTTCGAATGTAAATTTGTGAGAAAAGGGAGCCAAACGAGTCCAACATCTGTTTTTGATACGCTGTTATCGGCTTGCGATGAATAAAGTTATCAAGCGCGAACCAACCAAATGGCTCATTGCCATCACGTAGAATCAACATCGCGTTCCACCCCTGCCCAACCACTTTACCAGCTGTGTATATCGGCGCATCTTCCACGATCACTAGGTTGCTCTCAAGGCTTGACAGCGCAGCGATGTATTCTTCGCTCAGTTGGTGTAAATCGTATTGCGTGTGAAACTCATCAATGGTGATGCCTGATTCATCCGTGCCGTACGTTCCACTGAAACTACGCTTTTTCATGTCCAAAAGCATCAGTGTGGAGCGATCAAACCCCAACCGTTGACGTAGCGCTTCGACGGCTTTGTAATACAAATCTTTTAAGGAATCAGGGTTGGAGATCTCGAGAGCAACTTGCTGAACTAACTTCATGTTCTCGATAAAGCGCTCGCGTTGGTTAATTTCATCGACATATTGCGCTTCACGAATGTCTCTGTGTCTCATCTCTTGCGACGCATTTTTCTCGGCGCGAATGCACTGCCAACGCACCGCTGCAAGCTGCATTGCATCATAGCTTTCTTCATAGATATTGTGTGCCGTGCGAGCATGAACAGACTGAATCAGTAGGTAGGTGCGTTTGATAGGCGTGTTATCGAGCATCATTATGTAACTATCTCCACCTAAATCTTGGGTGTGATTCCAGTTACAAGTATTGATCGCCAGAGGAATGATGCTTTCAGAAGTGTCAAACTGACTCGCCCACTCCCAGAAGCTGTCAGGATAGCTTTGGATTGGGTAAAGCTCCCCGCGAGAGAAACTCACAGAATAACGGGGATTGATTGAAGGATCTTCAAAAATGGCTAAGGCTTGAGGGGAGAACAAACTCTCTAAATGATCAAATATCGCCTCCGCTAATAACCGATGATCCCTCGTTGAAGACACTTTTCTTGTAAAACTTCTTAAACTCACCCTACCAACCTAATCTACTTTTTTATTCTCGATAAAAAACTACTTAGGCCATCATATGCAATCAATACAATCAAATTTGAGCTGTTAAGTCATTCGCAAAATTATCAGACTTAGTTTCACATTCGAGAGCTCTTCAGCACTTTTATAACCGTATTTCACATAAGTTACATGTTCTATAAAAAAGGGGGATATTTGTGCTTCCTTGCAAGAATTATTGGTATAGGTTGGTGTTATAAATCCGCAGCTTGAAAAGAAAAAGGCCCCTCAAAAAGAGGGGCAAAGTTACCATCGCTTATAGTTATTTAGTTATGCTTGTAAATATGGCGAATTAACCGAAATCACCATTTACGTAGCCTTGAGTACGGTCATCTTGAGGGTTACTGAAGATCACTTGAGTATCGTTATGCTCAACCAGTTCACCCATTAGGAAGAACGCAGTACGGTCAGAGATACGACGCGCCTGTTGCATTGAGTGAGTCACGATAACGATGGTGTAGTTCTTCTTCAGCTCTTCCATCAATTCTTCGATTTTATGTGTCGCAATTGGGTCAAGTGCCGAAGTTGGTTCATCCATCAGAATCACATCCGGTTCCATCGCGATCGTACGTGCGATACAAAGACGCTGTTGCTGACCACCCGATAGACCAAATGCGTGTGACTTCAGACGATCTTTCACTTCGTCCCAAAGTGCTGCGCCGCGTAGTGAACGCTCTACCACTTCGTCAATGTGTTTCTTGTCTTTGATACCTTGAGCACGTAGGCCGTAAGCCACGTTTTCGTAGATGCTCATCGGGAATGGGTTTGGCTTCTGGAACACCATGCCAACCTTGATGCGAAGATCCGCGACATCAATGTTGCCGTAAATGTCTTCGCCGTCCATCGCCAATTTACCCGTAATTTTCACGCCTTCTATTAGGTCGTTCATGCGGTTCAAACAACGTAGAAGCGTTGATTTACCACAACCTGACGGGCCGATAAGTGCCGTTACTTGGCGAACTGGAATTGGTAGGTTGATCGATTTCAGTGCTTGGTTTTCACCGTAGAATAAGTCTAGGTTTTCAATATCAAATTTGTTCATTTTCTTAATCTCTTAAATCTTGAATTCGTGTCTTTTAACGTGCGTTCTTAATTAGTGTTGTTAGTAAGTTGCGGTGTTAAAACGTCTAGCAATCAGTTTCGTTACCATGTTGATCAGAAGAACAACCACGATAAGCACTGTTGCGGTACCGTAAGCCTGATTCCATTCTTCAACGGTAAACAGTTCGGTAGTCAGTTTGTATAGGTGAACGGTTAATGTACGACCGGAGTCCAACAGAGAATCTGGAATACGAGCAACCATGCCTGCTGTCAGAAATACAGGAGCAGACTCACCAATGACACGACCAATACTTAGAATGACCGAGGTTAAGATACCTGGCATTGCGCTCGGAAGAATCAAACGCCAGATAGTGTAAATTTTTGAAGCGCCAAGGCCGTAAGAGCCTTCACGATACGTTTGAGGCACTGCCATCAGTGCTTCTTCCGTAGTACGGATGATCACTGGCAGAATAAGAATACTTAGAGTCAGTGCCCCCGACAGAATAGAGAAGCCCAGACCAAGAATTGCCACGAAGAACGTCATACCGAATAGACCGAAGATGATCGACGGGATACCCGCCAACGACTCAGTACAGAATCGGATAATTTTTACCAATCGGCTACCGACTTTCGCGTATTCGGTTAAGTAGATTGCCGTCATGATACCCAGTGGCGCCGCTACCGCGATGGATGCGATAACCATGTAGATGGTCGAGACGATCATCGGGAAGATACCGTGCTCTTCACCAGTACGTGTGTAGTTATCAGTAATGAAGTTCCAATCTACGTGTTGTAGACCATTTGATAGGATGTACCAGATAATCCAGAACAAAAAGCCTACCGTTAGTGCAGCCGAAATCCAAACCAAAGCGTTAAAGACGTTATCTTTGAACTGGCGAGCTTGTTTTAGTTTTGCGCGATCCATAATAGTCACCTTTAACGAGCGATTACTTCGCTTTTTCTCGGTTTAGGTAAAGAAGTACAGCGTTCAACGACATGATGAAGACCAGAAGTACAACACCAGTGGCGTAAAGAGCGTTGGCGTGAATACCACTTGCGTAAGACATTTCAATCGCGATGTTTGCGGTTAGCGTACGTGCCGAATCTAGGATGCCTTCTGGCATAGCAGGTGCATTACCCATCACCATGATGATCGCCATTGTCTCACCTAGAGCACGGCCAATACCCAAAATCACACCCGTCATGATGCCTGAACGAGCCGCTGGAACGAGCAATTTGAAGATTGTGTAGATTTTCGAAGCGCCAAGTGCCAAAGAGCCTTCTTTGTATGCGCGAGGCACAGCTCGAATAGATGTTTCAGATACCGTGATTACGGTCGGTAGAATCATCACACCAAGCACGATGATACCTGCCAAAATCGTGTTACCCGCAGGGACATTAAAGATGTTTTGAATCAGCGGTACGATGATGACCAAACCAAAGAAACCATAAACCACAGACGGGATACCTGCCAAAAGCTCAACTGCAGGACGAATAATATCCGCAAGACGCTTTGGTGCGATTTCGGCAATGAAGATAGCCGTCAGCACACCAATTGGCACACCGACGATTACCGCACCTGCCGTCGATACAATAGAAGCAACAATCATTGTCGCAACACCGTAAAGTGCAGGCGGCAGCCAGTTTTGTCCAAGAACGATGCCCGATACACCAGCTTCTTGGAATGCCGGGATACTTTCTCGAACAATAAAGTAAGCAATAACGGCTAATGAGACGATGCCGATAACGGCACTGGTTAGGAACAAGCCGTGGAAGATACGCTCTTTCCAGTCTACGCGACGTTTCTCGCGCAGGCCGGGCTTGCTGATAGCTTTAGCGTCAGTATTCATAAGCTTTTCACTATTTGTTGCGATGGTCATTTAAAAAATCTCACGGTTCTGGGCGTTTTGCCGGTGAACACTATGGATAGAAAAGGCTCAGCCCGAAATGGTGGGCTGAGCAAACTTAAGAGTCCCGATAGAATTAGTTAACTGAGATGTAACCGTTTTGGTCAACTAGCTTTTGCGCATCTTCAGTTAGCATCCAGTCTAGGAATTTTTGCGTTTCAGCTGATGGCTTGCCTTCTTTGTAAAGCACAAGGAATGGACGAGCTACTTTGTAAGAACCGTTTTTCACGTTAGCTACCGTTGCATCAACGCCGTCGATTGCTAGAGCATTAACAGTGTTGTCTACAGTACCAAGAGAAATGTAGCCGATTGCGTATGGGTTAGATGCAACCATTGTTTTTAGTGCGCCGTTACCGTTTGCAACTTGAGCACGTTGAGAGATAGCTGATACCTTCTTACCAGAAATCTTCATTTTAAGAGACATGATGTCTTCAAATGCGCCACGAGTACCTGAAGCCGTGTCACGAGTAATTGCTACGATTGGCTTGTCTGCACCACCGACTTCTTTCCAGTTTGATACTTCGCCTTTGTAGATTGCAGTCACTTGCTCTGCTGTTAGGCCAGGCAGTTTGTTTTGTGGGTTAACAACCACTGCGATACCATCACGAGCAACCACTTCTTCGATTAGTGTTGATTCTTTTTCAGAGTCTTTTAGATTACGAGAAGACATACCAAGGTCTGCTGAACCATTTTTTGCTGCTTTAACACCAGCTGAAGAACCAGGGCCTTGAACTTCGATAAATACGTTAGGGTTCTTCTTCATGTACGTTTCAGAGAAAACTTCCATCAGTGGAGTTACGCTGCTAGAACCCACTGCAGAGATAGTTTCTTTAGCAGAAACAGGAGTCACTGCCATTGCGCCTAGAAGTGCGATTGCACCGATTACTGTCTTTTTCATCACAATTTCCTTAAGTGGCTTTATTGCCGTTGTGTTTCACTTGAACGGTGCTCACTTTAGAATTTGAATATGACAGTTGTGTTTCACTTAGTTGAACCCTCTATGACACGTTGTCATTTCTGTATATTAATTCCGCGACTGATCCCTCTACTGTTTTTAGCTTAGCGCTTTTATAAATTGCCGCGCGTTCAAAATGATAACTCCATCGATTTTGGTACATTTCATAACAATTGGATATGAGTAAGTCATTGATTTGACGAATGTGGCAATTAAAATCGAGATGCTTATTTATAAAAAAGATAATAATCAAACCGATAGAGGGTCAATCATGCGTCAATTTCTTAGTACGCTTTCTATTAAACTTCAGGTCTTTTTGCCTGTTCTATTCACCGTTGTATTACTCGTCATTGGATTGAGCGTCGGAATCGGCAAGCTCGACCAAGCATTCAATAAGGTTTCCACTTCCACCAACAAGCTGATCATTCATAAAGAGGAACTCAGCGCCATCGTAGACAACACCTACGCCATGCGCATCAAAGCCATTTACAGTCTATTTAGAGCCGAAGATGTCCAATCTCTCAACCAAGAACTGTCTGAACGACAAAACAAAAACCGCGATTTTCTGAATTCCATCGATAACCTCCCAGGCGTTCAAACCGAAGTGAATGCAATGCGCAAAGCCATGGATCACTATGTTGATTTCACGCGCGTCACCATGACACCTCTGCTCACCACCAAGCACTCTTCTGGCTACACCACATCCGATTTCAATCAAAAGTACGAATCTGCGATGGCAGAATACCGATTGGCTGGCGAAGCGATGATCAACGCCATCGACAACCTGTCTAAGCAATTGAATCAAATCGTCACCGATGAAGTCGAAACGAATGGCGAACAGCATTCAACCACGCTCACTTACAGCGCGGTCACGCTTGCAGTTATCTTGAGTGCCGCTTCGCTTATTAGTTGGATACTAGCCAGCTATATCGTTGCACCGATTCGTAACCTTCAAGGAACCATGCAAGAAGTCGCGAAAGGAAATCTATTGGTTAAAGCCGAAGCCATCGGAAAAAACGAAGTGTCGCAACTGGCTCAGGATGTAAACCAAACCATCGACAAACTGCGTGAAACCGTGAGTGCATTAGTTCGAATTAGTGAGGATGTGGCATCAGCATCGACCGAGTTAGCGACTGTTATGACTCAAAGCAGCGTTAACTCAGATCAAGAAAAGCAAGAAGTTGAGCAAGTGGCTTCGGCAATCAACCAACTAGAATCGACCGCAGCTGAAGTGTCGACCAATGCACAAGAAGCCGATAGCGCATCAAATCAAGCAAGCATGCTTACCTCACAAAGTCTGAACATGTTTGAGGAAAGCACTCGCGCAAGCGAAAAAATGGCAGAACAACTCAACGAAGCCGCAGCCGTCGTGACATCGCTGAAAGATCAATCAGAACACATTGGTCGCGTGATCGAAGTGATTGAAGGCATTTCTGAGCAAACCAATTTGCTTGCACTGAATGCAGCGATCGAGGCTGCACGAGCGGGCGAAAGTGGCCGAGGCTTTGCGGTAGTCGCCGATGAAGTACGTATGTTAGCGGCGCGAACTCAGGAATCGACGAAAGAGATCCAAACCATCATCGAAGAGCTTCAGCAGCAATCTGGTCACGCGAATGAAAGCATGCACTCTAGCTTAGCCATGTTGTCAGACAACCAAGCTCTGGCACAAGAAGTTAGCCAATCACTTGCTAATATCAGTAATGCTATCTCCGCTCTGAACTCAATCAACACGCAAGTGGCGACCGCATCAGAAGAGCAGAAACAGGTCACGGCCGATATCAACAACAACTTAACGAACATCTATGAACTAGTGAGCCAGAACGTGACTGGCATTACGCAGTCCGCCTCTGCCGCTCAAGAGCTTTCAGACTTAGCGGAAAACCAAAAGCACCAACTTAAGCAGTTCCAAGTTTAAACATTCTGCTCAACACGATAAGTGCCAAAGGTTAGAAAAGAAAAAAGCTCCGCACTGGCGGAGCTTTTTATAAAGGCAAAGCTATCAATCTTTATTAACGTAATAAGTATTATTCATCTGTCACTAACAAGAGAGAGCTTTTGAAACTTGAGTCTAATGGATCTCTATTGAAAACCTCACCATTAGTCGTATCAAGAGTAGCAACATGCTTACCGTCACCATTAGGTGTGTTACTCCAGATATTACGTCCTAAAATATCGTCCTTGTCTGTCAGTGTATAACCGCTCGCAAAGCCTGTACCATTCATCGCTGGGCTATAGCAAGCTTGCTCCGTTAACGATACCAACTCTTTAATGTTTGCTAGTCGCCAATTCTTTTTGCCAGCAAAGTTGTGTAGAGGGTGGTTACCGGACGGATTACGAATTTGTTGGGCCGTAGACAGCGCGAATTGCCATGACATCGTAGCTCGCGTTCCGGTGCATTCTTCGTTTGCTGCATTCCATGTCATACCGACTGGACAGCGCATCCATGTAAGACCTGTTTTTAAGTCAGTTACAGTTCCCTTATCTGAATAAGTGTAACGTGTATTAGGTGCTGTTTTAGCAAACTCAGTCGAACACTCTTGTGCTGCCATTGCTACTTGAGAAGCCAACACAAGAGATAGCGCGGTCATTAGTTTCTTCATCTTATTGTCCCTTAACTGCTACTAGACGGATTGGGAATTGGTAGGAATCATAGGCATCTTCACTTGTACTGCTTGAGCGAATCTCAACGAATGAAGTAGCCCCTCTATCTGCGCCCCGAGAGACAATTGCGGGGAAATAAATCTCACCATCCATGAGCTGTGATGATGTTTCCGTAAACCTAAAACCATCATGCCAAAACGCACCTTTTTCTAAATAAGGGCTGCCTAAAGTTTGCTGTGGGAAGTATTTGACATTAAAACCATACACATTGTTCGGTTCATATTCTGTGCTCGGCGCAAATAGTGTCTTTTCACCGAAATCTAGTAAGTCATAAGTTTCACGGTAAGTAGGCAGGCGCCAACCAGTGATTCCACATAACGATTGTTTGTTTATGTACTCAACGTATTGGCTCGTAGTACAAATTTCATCGCCCACCTCTTTACAGCCCGCAAGATCTACATCTTTGCTAAATGGCTTAAATGTTTCAGACTCAAACGCAAATAGGCGGTCTTTAAATTGAATAGAGCTAGCATCCGCACTCTTGTTTTCCCAAACAAGACCAGTACGCTCATCCAAAGTGCAAGCCCACTCAGTGGCATCTGCAGCTAAAGCAGCGCCTTGTGAATCTAGCTTAACGAACTTAAAACCCGCGCCTGTCGACGTTTGCTTGTCCTGTTTGTCGAAGCCATATTCCGCATCTTGACCAGGGTAAGAAGCTTGAACCTCTGCAACGTCTGCAGCGCCATCAGCAAAGTGAAGAATGGCACCCGTATCGTTACTACCAACCGTTTGTTCAGCAACCGCTGCAATTTCTTCAGCAAATGCACTCACTTCCGCTTCAGACAGAAGATCAGAGGCTAGCGATTTACCTTGGAAGCTAAGACTTTGAGCAAGCAGCGCTACGCCTTTGGTCATTTGTTGTGGTTGCATCGCAGCTAATAGCGCAACCGTGTTTTGCTCTAGCTTGTCTAGCTCGCTGGCTTCTGCGTTAGACATTACCGTACCAGATAGAGAAACGCCGGCATCCGTGAGTTGCGCTTTAACAATATCTTCAGCTTGAGCAACGGTTTTACCGTCAACCACAAGACCTGCGAGCAATGTTGTTACACCATTTACTGTGTTACCCGTTGCTAAGTTTTGGCCTGGAGCCGCAAGACGCAACGTTTGGTTTGAGCCTTGATCAACTTGAGCAAGAATCGTGCTAGTCAAAATGTTCTTGTCGCTTGACGTAAGGGAGAACTTACCAGCATTATCCGTTTTAGCACTCGGTTCAGTAGTATCACAAACGTAGTTCTGGTTTAAATCGATACATACTGGCGTATCAAGAAGTGTACCTGTAGAAACGATGGTGCCAGCTACATTATAGGTCGGTGTTGACGTGTCACCACCAGAACCACCGCCACAACCAGCTAGGGCTAGTGACATAGCAACGAAAGAATATTGAAACTTCATAAATTTTGTCTTCTTTAGATTTTAATTAACGAGAACGAATCACTCTCACCATTGAAAGCAGGAAAAGTCCTACCAAGGTCCAAGGCGAACCACTGCCACCTGAACCACCACCACTGCTTTCTTTAGTGGTATCAGCACTACACTGATACTGAGCAAAGTGACTCACCCCCCACTCTTTCAACACCCCAGAGTTCCCTGACACGCGGTCAGATACTTCGAGACGCCAAGTACCCCAACTCGGTTGACCGACAAGTGCTTGTAACTCCTCGTCATACTGAGCGGTGAAGTAACCTTTAAACCTATTGGTATTGCTTGATTGATGGCTAAGTAGCACAACCGATTTACCTTGTGGAGACACAAGCGTCACTTGCAGATCCTGCAGTGAGTCATGTTCGATGTTCAGGTAAACCGCAAACGAATCATCAATCGTGCGTGACTTGTCCGATAGCGTCTGAGAGAACAATCTGTCACCCTGCTCCGGCAAAGCGGAGTTCACTGGTTGAGGCTGGATATCGAGCTCTGGCGTACCATTAACCAGCATCACCTTTTCGCTCCACTGGTGAGCCTTTAAACCTTTAGCAAATTGGTAATCCAATAAAATAGAGGAATCGAATTGCGTGCCACATGTCAGACCGCTTGGTAACGCCACCTTCATTGAGGTCGAGTCAGAAAGCGTTTCATCAAAGTCGAAAACGGATGCGTTATTTAGCTGCCATTGCCCTTTGATGCTCGCTTCGCGGCCAGTTTGGCTCAGGCTCACTCCCACGTCTTGACCTTGTGCGATGTATCGAGCGTCATAGCGAACGCGAAAAGGCGCTTTAAGCAAGTTATGTTTGTTGAAGCTGTCCGTCAGGAACTGGGCATAGTCTTTATTTGGGAACAAAGTGCTTGCGGCAAACACGGTGGACTCTGCCAAATCATGCATTTTTACACCACGGCCAATACCGTACATGCCTTCAAGTACAATGGCGTCAAACTCGCGGAACACGTTATCGGTATCACCACCGTATCGTTCAACCGATGCTTTAAGCGCTTGGAACAGTGGCGTTGACCATAGCTCGTCGCCTAGTTCACCGCCCACACTGACGTGCGCTGGATACTCTGAGCTCTCGAAGTAACGCGCTCTTTGGTTCCATAAGCTACGAGTTGTTTTGCGTGTTCCGAACATACCGTCCCAGTTGAACACCGTATCTAACTCGAATTCTTGGCCACGGCGAGCTGCGTCTAAATACTGTGTTCGGTAGCTCGCGCTGCCCGCCCAGTAATCACCAACACCTTCTCCAATCGCGCCAGTATGTCCATACGCCCAATCAGGAACGATTTGATAGTGAATACCGTGTCCTAGCTCGTGCAAAATCACATCTGCATCTGCAGCATCTGGAGATACTCCGCCAACGCCTAACATCAGCGCACGCGAACCTGTGTAGTAAGAAGAGTTGTCGAGCGCTAAACCACGCCCATCAAAACGAAGCGGTTCGTCAAATAAGTCATAGCTCAAGCTCGATAAGTACTTCAGTGAGCTGTCAAGATGGTAAAACGCCATCAACTGCAAAAAGGCATTGTCGCCAAGTTGAGCGCTTTGCATCGCTTTTACATCCGCAAAAGATTGAACCCCCTCAGGCGGCAAAATAGTGCTGGTATCACGTACAGGCTCCGCACCTACCGCAGGTGAAGACAGTAATGCAAGTGCATCCACCTGTTTAACGCGCTCGTTGGCTAGGTAGAGCTTGCCCCCGGACTGCAAAACTTGAATCTGCTTCTCAACATATTGAAGTGGCTGCGGATAATCCTCTAACGAATTCCAAGCAGAATCAGGCGCAGCTTGTTGTTGCATTGTACGTAAATCAGGATCAAAGAGTGAGACGGGAACAGTCACCAACTCACCAGAGCTCAATGCTGGCGGCTCGGTCACTTCCAAGCGAACAGGCAGTTCCAGTTCTCCAGCTGGCATCGCCTCACCATTACGAATCACCGTATCTTCAAGGCTTTTGAAAATACGCTCAACTTGACTGTCTTGGTTAGTCGACAGCACAATGGTGCGTTGCGGTTGATACTGCCCATCGACCCACACATCAAAGTTGTAATGATCTCCGAGCTGAGAACGAGTTTGATAGCGAAACTTAAGTTCGCCAGCGCTAGCGTAATTGGCTTGTAAGTAGCGCAGCGCTTCGGCTTGGTTCGTGACCGTAATAGCCGCGCTAGGGTAATCCCACTCGGCAGCGTTCGTCACTTGAACGCCTGCCAACGCAAGAGAAAGCGCCAAAAGTTTGAGTTTCATGCAGGGCTCCTACTAAAAGATGTACTTCGCGTTAACCGTAAAGTAACGACCTGGTTCCGTTGAGTAGCGTTTGCTCTCATCTGCTATGCCAGCAACGTCTTGGTAGCGAATGTATTCTTTGTCGAACAGGTTGATGATGGTCGCACTCAAACGAAAATCTTCAGTGATTTGGTAACTTGCCCCCAAATCGAACGTGTTCCATGAATCTGTTTGTGCGCACTCGGTCTTTTGTCCAAGTGACGTTTGGCAACTCGGCACACGATCCATCGAACCAGCCCAGTTCCACGTCGCGAACGCATTAAAGTCTTGCTGCTGATAGTTCAGCCTAACATTGCCCTCGAAAGGTGTGATGCTACGAACGTACTCGCCTTCGGCGTCCTTTCCGTCAACATAACCAAGCTTGGTACTTAGCTTCCAAGACGAAGTGAAAGCGTACGCGGCAGAAAGCTCCGCGCCGTAGGTTTCAACGCCGTGTAAGTTTTGGTATTGCTTGATGTAGTTACCGAAGTTATCTTGCCCTGTGGTAACAACATCGATGAAGTTCTGGAACTTGTTGTAAAACGCAGAAACGTAAAGTTGCGCGCGGCCATTATCGAATTTGTTACCGATTTCAAACGAATCCGAAGTTTCAGCCTCTAGATCCATGTTCGGTGCAATGACAAACGGCGTTAGCGGCACAAAGTCATGGTTTACGAAGCCATACGCTTTGTCGTATTCCGGAGCACGATAACCGTGGTTATAAGATATATAAGCGATGTTATTGGCAAACACTTCACGAGAAATCGATAGGCTTGGAGATACCTCTGAGCTATCCATGTCTTTTAATGGGAAACCGCCCACTTCACCCTCACCGTCCGGTGTTAGACGATGCGCATCAAAGCGCAGGCCGCCTGTAATGGTCCATTTATCCAGCTCCACCATGTCTCGAACGTACAGACCAATGTTATAAGCACGAGCAGGAGCGAAAGGTTGTTTGGTCGAAGGCGTTACCCCGTTCCAATCAATCTTGGAATCGCTATCTGTGCGTTCATAATAGTCAGTAGAAAGCTCGATACCGTAAGCCAATTGGTGCTCAGCATTTGCAGCATAAATCGTATTGGTGAAATCACCACGGAAGCCAATTGTTTCGTCAATGAAGGTTTTGTGTTCTAGCTCGCGACGTCTAACAGTCAAACCATTGTGGTCAACTTGTCTCATTAAACGATTCGTGTCTTCCACCACTTCGGTGTGGCGCCAGTAGACCTTTGTATCTAACTCTTCGAACCAAGTTGGATTAATCGGTGTAACCTCTGCACCAATATAAGCGCTGTACTCTTTTGTCGATTCATCTTCTGCGAAGTCTTCGATATGCCATTTGCCATCCTTCTGTATAGATGGCGAACCTTCCAGGCGTTGTTGGTCTTGCCGATAAAGTTCGGCACGCGCTTTGACCATCACTTCATCATTGAAAAAATGATTGATGGCGTATGACGCGCTGTAACCATCCAAATCGCGGTTGTACAAATCTTGGCTGAAGTTACGCGTCTCTTCACCTTGCCAATACGCCGCGTTGACTAAGCTTTCCGTGTCGCCAGAACGAAATGCCAGATTGCTCGCACCTTTGTATTTATTGCTGATCCCCGTGTACGTGCCCGTGGCATCAACATAAAAGTCACGATCTTTTAAAAACTCGCCCGGCTGTTTGGATTTTAGAATCACAGCGCCACCGATAGCACCAGAACCTAAGACTGAGGAGCTCGCCCCTTTCACTACTTCTAATGATTCCAAATTAGAAAGATCAAACGTATCGCGGCCCACTTTGTCATTGCTGTCATTCGCACCAAAACCGTCTGCTGAGCGAATACCGTCACGAATGATCATAATGCGGTTACCCGTCATGCCTCGAATCGTGATGTTTTGTGGACGACCAGCGCCACCCGACACACTTACCCCAGGTTCGTGACGCAGCGCATCATAAAGCTCTGTTTCGCCCTTTTGTTCAATCTCTTCGCTGGTGACAACTGCGACGCTGCCTGCTAGTTCAGACATTGGTTGTTCAATCCGATTCGCCGTCACCACGACCTCTTCCATAGAGAAAACGTCAGATTTGGCGTGCACTTGGCTGGCAGCTAGTACCGAAAGTACTGCCGCTGACACTGGGGTAAGCTTCATTTACTGCTCCGCTTTAGATGTTTTAATTAGTGATAAAAGAAAGGCGTATTCTTTTGCTTGTTGTTCTTGCGCTTGTCGTGGGTCCATTTGGTGGCCCGAATTAAAATCGGTCTGCAACAAGTACGGCCCGTCGCGCTCACTTAGCGCGGAAACCTTGGCGAGATACTTGGCACCTTCCCAGTAAGGCACGCGCTGATCGATCAAACCGACTTGAACCAGCATGGGTGGGTAAGCGTCTTTATGAATGTTGAGAATTGGATCGTACGCTTTCATTAGCGCCAGTTGCTCAGATTTGGTTGGGTTACCCCATTCGCCATACTGCTGTGTGGTCAGCGGAAGTGAGGTGTCCGACATACTTGCTACCACATCAACAAAAGGTACTTTAAGCACGACACCTGAAAACAATTTAGGGTCTTGATTAACCGCTCCCGCGACCAACGTGCCACCAGCACTTGAACCGATGGCAAAAATCTCTCTATTGCCGCGTTCAAACGTTTGCATCGCCTTAGCGGCCGCGACAAAATCACCAATAGAATTGGCTTTGCGCACACCACGGCCCTGCTCGTGCCACTCATCGCCAAAGTACCCACCGCCGCGAACATGGGCGATAGCGTAAATCACGCCTTGGTCGAGCAAGCTTATGACTTGAGGCATAAAGTACGGTTTCATCGTAAAACCATATGCGCCATAGCCGTAAATCATCACAGGTGATTGCGCGTGTAATTTGTCTTTGCGATACGCTAAAGAGACCGGGACAGAAACACCATCGTGCTTGATAAAAATGCGTTGGGAGACATAACGTTGACTATCAAAATCTTGGTAAGCATCTTGAGAATACAAGGTTTTAGTCAGCGTTTTTACATCGAACTCTTCCCACTGAGGAGGCGTAGTCATCGACATGCTTCGTATACGAATCTTGTTTGATTCAAAATCGCCCAACGTGCTCAACCAAGCGACATTGCCATCCTGTTCCAATGGCAGTATCACTTTTTCCTGACCTTGGTATGAATACACCGTCAATGTCGCTACGTTGTTCGGCTTACTGAGTGCCACAACTCCTGCATCATAAAGGTAGAACTGGTCAAGCGGTTCACGAAGGGTAGTAAAGCGTTGCCATGTTGCGCTAAGAGGTGCTAGATCGGTTTGATAAAGTGCAAATGTACCTTCAAGATTGCTGTTGACGTAAACGCGCCCTTTCGCCACATCCGCGTAATATTCCACGCCCGCTTCCGGCACTCTCAGTGAATCGCTTACGGTGCCCGTTTCTAGATCAACAAGCTTCTGCTCTGTGGTTGACTCGTTGTTGCTTTGCAGCACCACGTAACGGCTATCTGCCGCACGGTAGAAAGAAAGTAACCAATCTGATTTGTATTCGTGCCATACAACGGTTTTAGCCGAAGATTCAGTGGAGATGCGTAGGATCTGATGAGGTCGCTGTGTACGCATTTCCTTCGAAACGAGGTAAGCCATCTTACCATCAGGTGAAAGCAATACACCGCTATCGACGTGCGTTGCCAGCTCCGTAGATTGGCCAAAGAGTAAATCAACAACCACGGCGCGATATTGCTCGCTGCCATCAATATCTTCAGTGAAAAGCAACGTGTCTCCGCTTACTTGCCACTGCCCTACTTGATAATACGGATATGCAGATTGACGTTCAGAGAAATCAAATACTGTGTTCTCTTGTGCATACTGGTTCGAACGTGATAGCAACACATAACCACGGTCACGACGTGTTAACGTCCATTCGCGTCCATTTACGATCGACCATGGTTTATCACCTTTATCTGCCACCATGGCTTCCCACTGCGCGAGCAGATCTTGCGTCAACGTCTGATATTTTTTTTGATGCTGTTCAGTCTTACGGTTCTGCTCTGTTAGGTAGGTAAGAACTCGCTCATCTTTACGAGCGTCATCTCGCAACCAATTAAAGTCATTAACGGCAAAGCAAGAACTAGAGATAATTATGAGCCCTAAAAAAACATGAGTAAATTTCATATAGAGAGCAAATTCATTTATAGGATTAATACAATGGCGCGTATTCTGCCCTTAAATAAAAATGAGATCAATTATCATTTTCATAATCATGTGAAATTTTTATCTAGTATGTGAGGAAAAACGTTTGTTTGGACCGAGTTGATAAAACTTAATACCTCTCTAAATTAGCGATCTATGCTGTTTATATAAAACTAGATAAATATAAAAGCCTAGCAAACACGTTAGTACAGAAAGACATCATTTCGCCTAGAGATAAGCATAAAAAAACCCGAGTGCGAACACTCGGGTTTTGAAAAACTAAAATCAGTTGAAAACTGGAGCGACTTTTACTCTTCAGAGTTTGGTGCCGCTGGCTTTTTCTTCGGAATGAACACATCATCACCCACTGATACGTTTTTGTAGAAACTCTTGTCACGTTTAACAGGTTTCTTAGCCGACTTCTTCGCTTGAGGGCGTGATTTCTTCGCTGTCGCTTTCTTGTTACGGAAATCTGGCTTAGGTGGCTTCAGGCCTTTGAACTTACCTTTCAGATCTTCGAATACTGAAAACTCAAGATCTTGTTGTAGGTAAGCTTCTACACGTTTAAAGCTATCCCAGTCTTTTGGACCAACAAGAGAAATCGCATCACCCTTGTTACCAGCACGGCCCGTACGGCCAACACGGTGTACATATTCTTCAGTATGCTTTGGCATATCGAAGTTAATGACGTGTGTCACTGTCGCAATATCCAAGCCACGAGAAGCAACATCTGTTGTCACTAGGATCTTGAAAACCGCTCGCTCAAACTGGCTCATGATCGTATTGCGTTGAGCCTGGTTCAAGTTACCACTCAGTGCAACGGCCTTCAGTTTCTTCTCGTTTAGCTTCGCTGTTAGGCGCTCAGTATCATCGCGCGTCGCCGTAAAGATGATAACTTGGCGATATTCTGCTTCTGAAAGTACGCGATCTAGAATCGCCTCTTTATGATCAAGATGATCACACAGGTAGAATTTTTGCGTGATATCTTTGTGTTCTTCGTTAGAAACACCGATAGCAATACGTTTCGGAGCATTAAGCATTTCAGCCGCAATGTCATTTACGTCGGCGTGATCCAACGTTGCAGAGAACATTAATGTTTGACGGCGACGATGCTTAGCTGCTTTATGGATACGATGAAGCTCTGGTGCAAAGCCCAAATCCAGCATACGGTCTGCTTCATCAAGGATCAGCGTTTCCAAACCTTCAAGGTAAAGCGAGCGGTGCTCTAAGTGGTCAGCCAGACGTCCTGGTGTCGCCACGATGAATTTAGGGTAACGGCGCAGTGCTTTCACTTGATCATTAAAGTTCTCACCACCCAAAATCAATGCAGCTTCATAAGATAGGCCAGCAAGCATAGAGCGAAGCTCACCATACACTTGTTTCGCTAGCTCACGAGTGGGAGCAAGAATAACTGCGCGAGGGTCTTTGGCAGAAAACGATTTTGTCTTTAAAGACTTGTGAAGCATTGGTAATACAAACGCCAAAGTCTTGCCCGAACCCGTTTTCGAAGATGCCAATAAATCCTTGCCTGCAATCGCAACAGGAATAGCCTGCTTTTGAATGTCAGTTGGTTTTTTAAAATCGTAGTGTTTTAGGTTCTTCAACAATCGGTTGTCTAGGCCTAGATCTTTAAATTGCAAAGTATTCTCCAATAAATCAGTCAGCGTCTGAGCGCTCTGTAATGTCGTTTCCGCTCTAACGCAGCAAAAAAATAAAGCTCGGTATAATACCGCAAATCATAGGAGTATAGATAGAGATCACACAAACTAATTCCCACAGATGAAAACAAAACATCATTTGCGGTCAATTAAGAACAACCCCTCGCTTTATTGGTCAGCTGCTTGGCTTAAGATTTAGAGAAAAGCGAGCTCAAGGTGCGCCTCTCGTTCTCCAATAAAACTGCGTAAATGGCAGTTATTTGCGCCGAGAAACTTTCATTTGTGTCAATATCGTCTAAATTATTGATATCAGGAACGTGGCAAAAACACCTGCTATGAGAACTGTTGTGGGAATAAGGGAGATGATAATTCACTCACCTTTGTTAAGCTCAGGTAAAAGTTGACGTCAGGTACTCCATGAAATTCTTGGGTTTTTTTGACTTTTGCTACATCATGTACTGATAAAATGTATCCACATTTAACCTCGCTACTGTATAAAATAATAGTTGGTAGCGAGACTTTCACTATAAGCAAGGAGTTCTTATATGAACAAAACGTTGATCGCAGCTGCAGCAACTTCAGTACTTCTACTAGCAGGTTGTGCTTCTTCTGATGACGCAGCAACAGCAAATGCAGCAAAACTAGACGAACTAAGCAACCAAGTTAGCCAACTAAGCCAAGACGTACAAGCTCTTCAATCTGACGTTCAAAAATCAGGTGCAGCAGCAATGGCTGCTCAAGAAGAAGCTGAGCGTGCTAACGAGCGTATCGATAACATCGCTCAGTCTTACACTAAGTAAGATTTGATACCGCGTCTTAACGCCTGTTAAGGCGCGGTTATTTCGACAGGAACCCCATTCTGCGCGGCAATCGCTGCTTTAGCCTTCACATTTTTCAGTCCGAACTCATCCAGCCACCACTTTAACTCTTTTGGTACCTGTAGGTGATCTTTCTCACCATTGCTGCGAGTCAATGGCTCATGTGCCTCTAAAAATACACTTCTGTCCGGCTCTAGTGATACTTTCACTGGTTGGTTAATGATATTCACTTCTTCACCGTTACGAACTTTTTCAAACAACCATTCAATGTCGCTTGGGTCCATACGAATGCAACCCGCGCTGACGCGCATGCCGATGCCGAAATCTTTGTTGGTACCGTGAATAAGGTACTCGCCATTTCCGTAGGCTAAACGCAATGCAAACATCCCAAGTGGGTTGTCTGGACCGGCAGGTACAACGGTTGGCAAGTCAATGCCCTTCGCTTTGTACTCGGCACGAATCGAGGCTGGCGGCGTCCACGTAGGGTTTGGACGCTTTTGGCTAATACGCGTTGTCATCACCGGGGTGTCTCGCCCAATTCGCCCGATTCCCACGGGGAATACATGCACAATATCTTCCCCTTTCGGGAAGTAGTATAAGCGCAATTCCGCTAAATTGATGACGATGCCTTTGTGGGGTACATCTGGGAGGATCAGTTGTGTTGGAATAGTAAGAACGTGTCCCTCTTCTGGCAAGAAGGGATCCACGCCTTTATTTGCCGCCATTAAACCTAGCATCCCGACATCGTAGTGCTTGGCAATATTTGCCATGGTTTCGCCTTCTTGCACGACGTGGTTTTCAAGGCGACCAATTAAACGACTGCCATCCTCTGGTAGCTCGTACATTTTTGCGAATGACAAACCACTCGCTAAAGATAACGATACAGATAACAGCGTACGTTTTGCGAAACTCATTGATCGCTTTTTGCTAAGCATTTCACTTTATTCCTTGGCACTTTTAAAGAGCCGTAAGGTTATCTCTCTTTCTGTCTTGTGATCAACCATCGGCTTGTGATATTCCAGTAAAGAAAATCCCTTCCAAGTCCAAGGTTTATGGATGTATTTGTTTGGCACACTTTTGATTTCAGGCACCCAGTGGCGCACGAATTGGCCATCAGAATCAAACTTCTCACCTTGGCTTATCGGGTTGAAAATACGGAAGTACGGCTGCCCATCACAACCCGTCGATGCAGACCACTGCCAACCACCATTGTTTGCTGCGAAATCACCGTCCACCAGCTTACTCATGAAGTACGCTTCGCCCCAACGCCAGTCAATGTGTAAATCCTTGGTGAGAAAGCTCGCGACAACCATACGAAGCCTGTTATGCATCCAGCCTGTTTGGTTGAGCTGACGCATTGCAGCATCGACGATCGGGTACCCTGTCGCTCCTGTCTTCCATCGCTCAAAAGCCTGCTCATCATAAGACCATTGAATTTTATCTTCCCAGTCGATAAAGCCTTTGCCTTTAACGAGCTTTGGTTCGAAAACCAACAGATGCTGATAAAACTCACGCCAAATGATCTCACTCAACCAAGTTGCTTTTCCTTCTGTTAGGTCATTTTGTTGGTTTTCAGCATACAAGCGAGCAATACATTGCCTTGGTGACAATGCACCAATCGCAAGATAGGGAGACAGTTGACTGGTGCCATCAATAGCCGGAAAATCTCGATCTTCCTTGTAAGCATCACTGCGCTCACGAGCAAATTCCCTAAGCTGCTTTAAAACATCATGGGTCGAAGCAAACCAATCCTCGCTGGACTCTCGAGGATAGCTAAACGTGAAGTCTGAACTAAATCGAATCGGCTCTAATTGTTCCAATAGTTTGCTGCTTAGCGGCGCTTGTTCTTGAGGCTTTGTTACCGCTGGCATTTGAAACTGCGTCAACCAAGCACGTTTGAATGGTGTAAATACCTTAAAATACTCACCTTGCTTATTGAGAACCGTCGTTGGTGGGTGCACACATTTGTCGTGAAACAGTTCAAAATCGATATCATGGGAAGCTAGCGCCTCACTCACTTGTGCATCGAGCTCTCGTTCATTCACTTCATAGTGAATATTCGCCATAACAGACGTTGCTTCAAGTGTTTTCGCCCATTCACTAATCACTTCGGTACAATCAGAAAACGACGGCACCTCTTTATATAAAAAAGGAACATTCAGGCTTTCCAACTCGTCGTTGAGATACTCTAAACGACGAGCAATGAGATCCGCCTGCATCGGCGCCATGTGGTGTTCTCGCCACTGCTCTGGCGTCGCGATAAAACAAGCGACAACAGGCTGACCTGAATCTAACGCCGCTTTAAGTGCGGTGTGGTCTAACGTTCGTAAATCACGTCGAAACCATACTAAGATCATGGTGTCTCCTTCGTTTCGTCTACTCTGTTAGGTGCAGTTTCTCAATCACTTCAGAACATCCAATACGTTCGCCAAAACGTGTTTGAAGCATTTTGATGGACTCCACTTGCTTAGCTGCCAGCGCTTTATTGGAAAACAGGTAAATGAGCGAGTAGCTATCAACAACTTCGTGCTCCAGTAAACCAGAGACATCATCAACTTTGTCGATCAACGTCGTGTGATACCCTTGCTCACACAACTTCGCTGCTTGAATCCAGCTCTCTGCTTCCCTATGTTGTTCAAAGCTGATAAGCAAGCACTTCCCTTTGGAAGCGGCTTTGTTTTCAGAGTCGATAACAAGGGCAAGACGAGTAATCAAACAAGTTTGAAATAACCCCATCTGCAACGATCTCAGCGATCCTTTGACCATCTCCAGCGCGTCAAATACAGGGTCAATAAACTGTTCAATAACCAAATTCAATGGATACTCTTTGAGAACAGAAGCAAGTAAGCTCTCCGCTTTGCCTCGATTCAGTTTCGAAAGTGCTGATAACATGGTTTCTACTTCTTCGAGAGTACGAACTTCATTGTTGACTTCTACGTCAGCACTTTTTCCCAAAAGTCCCTTTACTTTACCGATTGCAATCCCCTTCGCGAGCCAACTCTGGACTTCACGAATCGTATCGAGATCTTGCTGTCGATAAAGTCTGTGCCCTTTTTCTGTTCGCTGAGGCTGGATCAAATTGTATCTTCTCTGCCAAGCTCTCAGCGTAACTGGCTTTACACCCGTGATTTCTGCGACGTCTCGGATCGCGTATAGTTTTTCTTCTGAACTACAAACCATAGCGTAATCTCATCTCCTGCGGATACGGTTCTAAAAACTTCTGTTTTGCTAAATACTCATCTGGGTAAGTGTTTAAGTAGTGCTTAATCAATGTCAACGGTGCTAACAATGGCAATGTACCAGTGCGGTAGTCATGAATTACTGTTGCTAATTCTTCTTTTTCGTCTTTAGTTAAAGCGCGCTTAAAATACCCTTGTAAATGCATTAGTACGTTAGTGTTGTTTTTTCGGCTAGCACGATTCGCAAGTGCCTTCATAAGACCTAAGCGATACTCTTGATAGAATTCTTCGATTTCATAGCTAGCGACATCGGCAACTAAACGACCAAGAGAGCGGTATGACTCAGGGTGATGCGCCATCAAGGTCAACTTATAGCGCGAATGAAAATCGATAATTTTGCCTCGAGTTGGCTCTCCGTCCATCGAGTCATAAAAGTCGTTCAAGCAAAATACTCGGGTAATAAAGTTTTCTTTTAATACAGGATCGTTGAGTCGGCCATCCTCTTCGACGGGCAACCAAGGCATTTTTTTCATCAGCGTTTGTGTGTACAAGCCGACGCCTTCTTTCGCTGCGTTATTTTTGCTATAAACCTTGACGCGCTCCATACCGCAAGTTGGAGACTTGGCACAGACGATGTAACCACAAAGTTGCTCGCTTTGTAGCTCCTCCACTTTGTTAGCAGAGTAAGCAAGCATATTATCGGTATGGTCATTTTCTGGATTTTTAGTTTCTACCAGCGCCACACGCTCTTCTTCGGAAATCAAACGAATTGTTGGTCGCGGCACTGGCATTCCGACGCCCACTTCGGGACATACCGAAACAAAGTCAAAATATGGGCTGAGCTCTTTAGTCACAAAGTTACTTACTTTATGACCAGAGTCAAAACGAACTCGTTCACCCAAAACACAAGAACTGATACCTACTTTGATTGAAGATTCCATGATGACGCATCCCTATACAAAATGTTTTGTTGTATAACTTATAGCAAGGCTTTTTAGATTGTACAAGAAAATAAATTGTACAATTTAATCGTTTTACTTTTCTCAAGAGCATTTCGATCAGCGCTTTCTCAAAAGTTTTTGATGTTCTCAGTGTCCATTTTGTGCGCGCAATCGACAAATCGCTCAAAAGCGAATCGATTGCTCTTTTGCTTTCAACAGATTTAGTTATCAATGATGTTCATGGTTTCTAAAAGCGTGGTTTTTGTGACTAAGCTCTCAAGGGGCCACTGTACGTCCCGATATTATTGCTTCAACGAAAACGAACAAGTTCAACAGAATTGGTAATAGCGTTCTATACTAGAGGCGTTTTATCAAAACAAAACTTTGGAGAGCACTTATGGCAACCCCACACATCAATGCACAACCAGGTGATTTCGCTGAAACGGTTCTAATGCCAGGCGACCCTTTACGTGCTAAATACATCGCAGAAACGTTTCTTGAAGATGTGAAGCAAGTTTGTGACGTTCGTAACATGTTCGGCTTTACTGGCACTTACAAAGGCAAAAAAGTGTCTGTTATGGGTCACGGCATGGGTATCCCTTCTTGCTGTATCTACGTACACGAGCTAATCGCAGAATACGGTGTGAAAAACGTAATCCGTGTAGGTAGCTGTGGTGCGGTACGTGACGACGTTAACCTAATGGACGTTGTTATCGGTATGGGTGCTTCTACAGACTCTAAAGTAAACCGTATCCGTTTCAACAACCACGACTTCGCTGCAATCGCTGACTACGGCCTTCTAGAAGAAGCGGTAAACCAAGCGCGTGCTCAACAAGTACCAGTTAAAGTTGGTAACGTATTCTCTGCAGACCTGTTCTACACACCAGAAGCTGACATCTTCGAGAAGATGGAAAAACTAGGCATCCTAGGTGTAGACATGGAAGCGGCTGGTATCTACGGTGTTGCTGCAGACCTAGGTGCGAAGGCGTTAACTATCCTAACGGTTTCTGACCACATCATCCGTGGCGAAAAACTAAGCTCAGAAGAGCGTCAAAAGTCGTTCAACGACATGATGAAAGTTGCGCTAGAAACCGCAATCAACATCTAAGAACAAGTAGTAAGTAATAATTTGCAGCCAGAGTTATTGCTGGCTGCCCGAATTATCCCGAGGGGGCGATTGTGTCTAACGGCGAACTGCCAAAAGACGCAGATGGGTTACAACTCAACTTTTGTAAAACATTGGCGTGTGACAACTTTGGATTGAGTGATGCAAAGCGTTACGTTCTGCAACATGCTAACCCTAAACGTCCGGCGATGGTATGCCGTGAATGTGGAGCTTTCCCCCCCTTACTTAACAATCGCGATGTCGTGAACGAACTTCATCGCCTGCGACACGTCCACAGTGACGGGTTGCCTGCGTGCCGCAATGATGATTGCGAGAACTTTGGACTATCCGTCCACACACATAAACACCTCTACCACGCTTTCGGTTACAGTGGTGATCGTCAACGTTACCGTTGTAAAGCGTGTCAAAGTACCTTTGTTGATAAATGGTCAGGCGCGAACAAAAAGCTACAATTCCAAGAGAATTTAATGGGCTTATTGTTTACTGGTTACTCTGTACGCGAGATCTGCCGAAAACTCAGTATCAACCCGAAAACCTTTTACGACCATGTTGATCATATTGCGAGTCGCTGTCGCCGTAAATTAGCCACTATTGATGCTCGTTGGGTAAACCACGCAACGCACTATGAATTGGCCTCAAACTATGTTGCATTGCAGCCAAACAGCAATAATGGTGTCTACTGGATTGTTTCTGGTGAAGCCCACTCAGGCTATATTCTTTGTCAACATGTGAACTATTCTGCTGATGAAGAGCCAATCGCCACGCTAGACCATAACCCGTACGACGAGGTCTCTCGTTTTGTTTCCCAAGAGTACACAGCGGAAGCAAGTGAACCGCCAGCGGAACCTTCGAACCTCCTGCGTGAACGTATTGACCAAAAATACCAAACCATTTTGGCTCGCGGTAACGTGGAAGATCCTCTTGGTAATCTTTCTGTATTCCATTACCCATCTAAAGGTGCATTAGTTCGTCCGCCTTACACATCATACGCTCATTACCTGCATGTACTTGATATGTGTTGCCCCAACAAACGTGTATCTCTATATATGCCTCAAGACCCCCTACTACGTTCGGCAGCACTGAGCGTTTGTTTGTCTCGAATTAAAGAGAAAAATGTCGACTTGATGTACGTAGAAGAAGACGCAAATTGGGACATGAGCACACCTTTTGGCAAGGTCGATATCGCCTATATGAGCTGGTGGCGAGATCGCTGGGCGATCTCCACTCAAGACGAAAGCCACAAAGGCATTTGCTACCTTGCTGGTGATAGAAATGAGCCCGAGAAATGGTTTAACGTTGCAACAACTCGCCATGTGCAGTTCTATCAAAATCGCTTCCAGATCCTTTTCGAAAGCTTCATTAACGAGCCACGTCGCAAATTACGACCTGCTGGAATTTTACCTCTTTTAGATATATTCAGAGCTTGGCATAATTTGTGCTATCAGGATAAGCAGGGTCTTACCGCCGCACAAAGGCTAGAAGTCACTGATGCTCCTTTGACCATCAAACAGCTCCTATCGTAACTATTGGCATTTAGATGTAGTAATTAGGGGCTGTGACAGTATACATTACGGCACCTAATCTTTACCAAAGCGTTATCCGCATCGTTTTGGTAATAAAACATGCATCTAACCACTTAATATTAGGTGTGAATTCCAGTTCGATAGTCATGGATGTGAACGTTGGATAAAAACCAAATTCAGCTAGAAGATGAGCTCAAAAAGCTTAAAGGCCAAATAAAAACGGCCCCTGAACACACCTTCAGTATTGCGCAGCAATACCGTATCCGCGCGGAGCAAATTTTATTTGTGGATGGTGAAATCAGAGCATTGCTGATAATGGCGCAGTGCTGTTGGTGCCTAATGGATTACCGACAAGGCTTAAAGCTAGTCAAAGACGCCTACAGCAAGCAAACCCAACTTGAAACCGACGATCACCTGCCCGAAATTCTTCATTTATTTGCTCTCCAATATTGGGGACAAGCAAAGTATTACTCAGCCCAACAATATTGGATTAATGCACTCGAACAATCCGCCCTCGTTGATGATATTGAAATTCAAATCGAATCTCTAATTGGGCTTGGCAACGTATGGCGCATCACAAATGAGCATCAACTTGCCGCTTCCACTCATGAGTTGGCGGTTAAAGTGGCAAACAACGTCCGTATTGCTTGGTTGGAAGGCAAAGCTCGTATCCTGTTGGCTTGGGACTATTACTTACTGAATAAGTTTGTCGAAATGCTCACTGTGCTGGATGGTGCAACCGAAGTACTAAAAGATCATGATGACAGCACATGGCAAGCCGAGATCTGGGACTTTAAAGGCTTAGCGCTACTTGGGCTAGAACGCCTTGATGCCGCTGAAGAAGCCACACAGAAGGCCCATAAACTCGCTATTGAACATGATCTCATTTGGATGAAGGCACATTCGTTTATTAGCCGCGCAAGGCTCGAACTCTTGCGCAAAAATACGGATAGTGCAGCAAAGTTATTACTCGCAGCAGAAGAGTCCGCGCTTAGTTTTGACAACGGCGAGCTACTAAGTCAGATCTGCTTTCAGCAATCTCGAGTCGCTGAAGAGCAAGGTAATTTTGAATCGGCGTTTAACGCGTTTAAAAAATACCGTAAACATGCACTTAAAATGCTCAAAGAACAGACTCATCGAGTCAGTATGGATAAAGCACGCGGCTCCAAACGCCAGCTAGAGCAACGAGCGCGTAAGCTAATTAATCGTATCCGTTCCCAACATGAATATGACCCTGAAAAACAGTTTTCTAATGTTGTGTCCGAGACCTACTGGTGGGAACAGTTAGTTCTGTTTAAAACAGAGCTCAAACGCTCCAACCACGCGATCATTATGATTCAGCATGCAAACCCCGAATTTCTCGATGTTTGTACCGAGCTAGTTCATGCATTGACGACCTCAAGTGATCTCATCTCACGAATTTCCAGTGACAGACTAGCTATGTTAATTGCAGAGAAAGGTCAAGCAGCAGAAGATGTCTATCGCACGGTTCAGGCTATGTTAGACATCTATCCATGGAAACGTCGCGGGCTAAAAGGTTCCAAACCGATACTGTATTTGCAAGATATCCTGACCTTCCCATTCACTTTAGAGCAACTCGAAGAAAGCTATATTGAGGTAATGAAGCATGGAACAACTGCTTAGCAAGGTTACTGACGCAGGCATCGATCCTTCTTCCGTCTCTGGTGAAGAAGCGATTACGCTGTGGGAGCACATCGGGTTACATATTGCATCCACGAACCGAGAAAAAGCACATTGCTATATCATTAGTGCCGAGTATCGACGAGAAATTAAACAGCTCAACGACAGCATCGAAGAATTACGACAAGCCCTTGAGTTGCTCGTTTTACCCGACGATGTAGAAGATATTCTGTCTGTAAAAGCAAGCTTGAGTGATCGTTTAGTAGAAGTAGGTGACTACAACGCGGCATTAACCGAATATGTTGCTGCAACGAATATCGCTGTCGAATATGGCTATATTGATGAATACGTACTGGCTATTATTGGAATGGGCAATTTGTGCGATGCCTATGGGGATCACCATCGCGCCTTGCGTTATTACCAAAAAATCGATGCGATCGATCACGCCATTAGCAGTCGCTCCCTACGTCTGCGCTACAAACTTTACATGCTTGCCTGTCACATCAGTTTGAACCGTACCGCAGATGCACAAGAATTATTGAGTGAGTGTGAAGAGCTAAGTATCCTCGTCAGTGATAAAAACCTTGCTGCGCAAATTCATCTTTACCGAGCCAAACTGCATCGTTTGCAAGAGGATTACCCTAACGCATTGCTTGCTATCTCTAATGTCCAGTATACGACGGGCAGTGCTACCACGTACTGGTTATCCACGATGGTCAAAATCGAGACCGCATATTGTCTAAACGGTGTCGGACACATCTCTTTAGCCAACTTAGTGCTGGACTCTATCGGTAAACGAATTCAGAAACACTCGTCTCCTCTTGTCGCTCAGCATTTTTACAACGCAATGAGTCAAGTTTACGCTTCTCAAGGGTTATTTCAGAAAGCATTAAACTGTGAAAAAAAAGCGTTTCGCATTGAATCTGACCTTGTCAAACACATTCCAATTGGTGAATTGGGTTCTACTCAATTACGTCGACTTTCTCGTTTTGAGCTACAGCTCAAACTCATTTTGTCAGAACTTGAAAACAAAGAGCTCAAGGAAACCACCAAACAACATAAGAATACGGTCGCCCAACTACAGCAAGATGTCTTTACTGACCCGCTAACCTCTTTGCACAACCGACGTTGGTTAGAAGTCAAACTCAAAGACCTGCTTTTGCACGATACTGAATTTGCGTTGATGGTCATCGATATTGACCATTTTAAGTCCATCAATGACGAGCTCAGTCACCTTGTTGGAGACAAAGCGATTAAACGTGTGTCTCAAGAATTAGCAGGATACTTCAAATTTAAAGGCGCTTCTTGCGTTCGCTTTGGCGGTGAAGAGTTTCTTGTCATTCTAGAGAATAGCAATCTAGAGCGGGCAGAAATGCATGCCGAGAATTACCGCGAACGCATTTATCAATATGGTTGGGACGATATTCTTGGCGAGCGGGGGTTGACCGTATCGATCGGGATTACCTTACATCGAGAAGGAGAGAATACCCAACGTACCTTCTATCGCGCCGACAAAGCCTTGTACCGCGCCAAAGCCAATGGCCGAAACCAAGTCTGTACCGAACTTTAAACCATGCCCCAATCTTCACTTGGGGCATAACCGTGGCTTTTATTCTCCATTCCTTCCTTTATTACTACTTAGTTTGAATATAGTCGCCTTCACTTCTTATTGTCCTCGAATCGCAATCGATACGGATATCGCATAAACATAATTCAAGTACAAAATAACTTGATTGAACGATAGTTAAGACAAATACTTAAACTGTTCATTTACGTAAGATTTTCCATTAGGTAACAAGCACAGGCAGGTAAGATGTTTCTAGACTATTTTGCACTTGGGTTACTCATCTTCGTTGCTTTGGTGATCTTCTACGGGATTATCGTTATTCATGATATTCCGTATGAAATTGCTAAAGAACGCGAACACCCTCATCAAGACGCAATTCATTACGCAGGCTGGGTTAGCCTTTTCACTTTACATGCACTGTGGCCATTTTTATGGATATGGGCAACATTGTGGCGCAAGGAGCGAGGCTGGGGCTTCAAACAACTTGAGCAAGAAACTCACGACATTCATCACCGTCTTGAAGAGCTCATCGACGAAGTCAACGAACTCAAAAACGAAGTATCGATGTTGAAACAACAAAAGATTCAGCAAAGGCCTTTGACTGAACAAAGTAAAGAGGACGAATAATGGATTTATTGCTGATTCTGACTTATACAGCCCTTTGTATCGCCATTTTTAAAGTCTTTAATATTCCTTTGAACAAATGGACCGTACCTACAGCCGTACTTGGCGGCGTAGTGTTGGTGGGCACACTCGTCCTTCTTATGAACTACAACCACCCATTTACTCAGTTAGGTAACCAAGTGTTCCCAACTACGCCTATCGTCTCTGGTGTACGTGGCCGCGTTGTGGAAGTGCCCGTTCAAGCGAACCAACCGCTCAAAACGGGCGATATTCTTTTCAAAATCGATCCTGTGCCTTTTGAAGCAGAAGTCGCACGCCTTGAAGCGAAAGTGAAAGAAGCAAGCCAAGGTGCGTTGGGTTTAGAGTCTGACTTGAGAGAAGCAGAAGCGGCGGTTTTGAAAGCGCAAGCCGATAGAGATAAAGCACAAAGAGAATTTAGCCGATATCAAAGGGGCTTTGATCGCGGCGCGTTTACGGAACAAGATTTAGATACTCGACGCCAAGCGTACAAAGCGGCAGAAGCCATGCTAGACGTTGCCATTTTGCAGCAAGAGCAAGCACAGATCGCATTAGAGTCGGAAATCGGCGGTGAGAATACCCAAGTCGCGCAACTACTCGCTGAGCTACGTAAAGCAGAGTTCAACCTTGAGCAAACCGTCGTTCGTGCGCCAACCGATGGTTACGTTACGCAATTGGCTTTGCGCCCTGGTGTGATGGCTGTGCCGTTGCCGCTTGCCCCTGCAATGACCTTCGTGCATACCGAAGACATTACGTACACCGCGGCGTTCAGACAAAACTCGCTACAACGTTTGAAGGCAGGCTTTGAAGCGGAGTTTATGTTCCGTGCGATACCGGGCAAGGTATTCCGTGGCGAAGTCATCGACGTGATTCCAGCTATTGGTGAAAGCCAAATTCAAGCCAGAGGTGCTCTGCTTGGTACCGATGCCCTGCGCACAAGCGGACGTGTATTTGCGAAGCTGAAAATCACGGACGATTTGAGCGAATACCACCTACCAATGGGTACCGCGGTTGAAGTCGCCGTTTACTCAGACAGCTTTACTCACGTGTCAGTGATGCGCAAAGTGCTGATTCGCATGAAGAGCTGGCAGAACTATTTGTACCTAGACCATTAATGAACAGCTAGCTCATTCATTTATCGATGAAAATAGTATCAGAAAGTGTAATCGGGGGCTGACAATCAGCCTCCGATTTCATTCTAGCCATCCAGACAGATAGCATTCCCACTTTTATCAATATTCTGTATAATGCGCGCCTTATTTTTAATGCTTGCTAAAAAACAAAGCCAGTCAAAGGGATACGTGAATCAAATCACACATTTCCTGAAGAAAAATAGAGCAAACAATAAGCAACTTGGTTGTTTTGTATATATGTTACACAATCAAATAACCAATGCTTTCCAACAATATAAATGAACGTTCTTTAAAATCGACCATTGAACTGAGGTTATCTATGAATCTTTCTGCTAAAACCGTTGTGGTTATTGCAATCGGTGCTGCTCTTTACGGCATCGGTGGCTTACCTATGTTTGGCATCCCTGTGTTTGCAAACACAACGCTAAAACCAGCCATGGCAGTATTAGCATTGTTCTCAGTACTATTTGGCCCACTTGTTGGCTTTTTGGTTGGTTTTATTGGCCACTGGGTCACTGACCTATTCGCAGGTTGGGGCGTATGGCTCACTTGGGTACTTGGTTCAGGTATTGTTGGTTTGATTATCGGTCTATTCCCTTCTCTAACGCGCTACCGTTTAGAGAAAGGCGATTTCAATATGAAAGACTTCGCGTTATTCGTAGTACTTGCGCTATTAGGCAACGTATTTGGTTACGGTTGCTCTGCATTCCTCGACACGATTTTATACGCAGAACCGTTCACTAAAGTGTTTACCCAGCTTTCAATTATCGCGATCGGTAACACCATTCTTATTGCTATTGTTGGCTTCTTCATTCTTAAGTCTGTCGCTAAACGTAACAAGCAAAGCCGTAACTTAACAGAGGCTTAATGTCGAATGACAATCGAATTTTCTAACTTCTCTTTTAGATATGAGTCGCTGGACAAACCGACGCTAAAAAATATCAATCTAAGGATAGAGAAAGGAGAGAAAATCGTCATTATAGGTCCAAGTGGTAGTGGTAAATCTACCCTTGGGCAATGTCTTAACGGACTGATCCCACACGCAATCAAAGGGGAAACCAGTGGAACACTGACCATCAATGGTCAAGACACCGCCCCTTTCGACATGCACCAATACACTGAGCAAGTTGGCACCGTACTGCAAGATACGGACAGCCAATTTGTCGGCTTGAGCATTGGCGAAGACATCGCATTTGCGCTGGAAAACCAGCTAACTTCTAACATCGACATGTACCCATTGGTCAAAGCCACGGCCAAAATGGTCGACTTGGAACAGATGTTAGATCGCTCTCCCCACGATTTATCTGGCGGGCAGAAACAGCGTGTTTCTTTGGCGGGCATTCTCGTCGATGACGTCGATATCCTTTTGTTTGATGAGCCACTAGCTGCGCTTGACCCTAAAACGGGAAAAAAAACCATCGAGATCATCGATGATCTACACCGCGAAACGGGCAAAACCATCGTAATCATTGAGCATCGTCTTGAGGACGTTCTGCATCGCTCCGTTGACCGTATTATCTTGATGGAAAGCGGCGAAATCATTGCCGATACAACGCCAGATGAAATTTTAGCGTCACCTCTGCTAGAAGATTACGGCATCCGCGAACCGCTTTATATTTCGGCTCTGAAAGAAGCAGGCTGCGCGATTGAGGGCGATGCAAAACCTTCTAGCTTAACCACATTACCGTTAGAGCAATATAAACCAGCAGTACAAGCATGGTTTGATGGTTCAACAGCACAACGACCTAAAACGCCAGCCGAGACTTTGCTTGAAGTCTGTGGCCTCACCTATTCTTACGACGGTGAGAAAAACGCGCTAGAAGGCGTGAGTTTTGACATCAAGCGTGGCGAGTTTGTCTCTGTACTTGGCAAAAATGGCTCGGGTAAATCGACCATCACCAAACTGATTATGGGCGTTATTGAAGCGGATAGCGGCTCAATGAGCATGAATGGTCAAGATCTAAACGAACTGACCATCTTCGAGCGCAGCCAGAAAGTGGGCGTGGTGATGCAAAACCCGAATCACATGATTTCCCATCACATGATTTTCGACGAAGTGGCCTTCGGCCTCCGTAATCGTGGCGTTGAAGAGAAACAAATCGAAGCTAAAGTACTTGAAGTCCTTGAGCTATGCGGTTTGAGAAAATACCGTCACTGGCCAATCGAAGCATTGAGCTACGGCCAGAAAAAGCGCGTAACCATTGCTTCAATTTTGGTCTTGGAACCAGAGCTTCTGATCCTTGATGAACCGACGGCAGGTCAGGACTACCGGAACTACACGTCTATGCTGAGTTTCATCGAAAAGCTCAATCGCGAGTTGGGCGTAACCGTGATGATCATCTCTCATGACATGCATTTAGTGCTGGAATACACTACGCGCTCTATCGTGATTGCAGACAGTAAATTAGTCGCGGATGCACCAATGACGCAGGTATTCAGCAGTCCAGAGCTACTGGACCAAGCGAACCTCACCACAACAAGTCTGTTTGAGTTGGCAACGAAAGTTGGCATCGAAAACACCAATGGCTTTATGCAGCATTTTATCAATGTAGAAAAAGCGCACCGCCAACAAAAAAGCGGCGAAGTAAACCAACCAGAGAAAGCAGTGGCATGAAAGACATTAAGATGAAGTTTGGTATCAACTACATCGATACCCAATCGCCACTTCATAAATTGAATGGCATTACTAAGTTCTTGCTTTTCATTGCTTGGGTAACGGTGGTGTTGACCACGTTTGACTTGCGAATCATTGCACTGTTGATCGTGCTTGGTTTGGGCTTATTGAAAATGACCAAAGTGCCATTTCATGTCTACAAACCACTTTTACTCGGTACAGGCACGGTATTGCTGATCAATGCCCTATTTATGTTCGCGTTAGCACCGCAACAAGGTACTGAGTTCATGGGCTCATCAACGGTTTTACTCTCGTTACCCGGTAATTACTCGCTCACTCAAGAGACGTTGTTTTACCTAGTAACAGTGACGTTGAAATACTTCAGCATGTTCCCAATCGCGTTAGTGTTTGTATTTACCACTCACCCGACGGAGTTTTCAGCTAGCTTGAACCGCTTGGGTGTGCCTTACAAAATCGCCTATGCCGTGAGCTTAACGCTGCGCTACTTGCCGGAAGTGAAAAAGGACTTTGTTAACATCATGCACGCGCAGCAAGCACGCGGAGTAGAACTGAGTAAGAAGACTCCGTTGTTCACTCGTATGAAGAACGTGGCGAAGATTCTTGGCCCTCTTATTTTCTCTAGTTTGGACAGAGCAGACCAAATCTCAAACGCGATGACGCTACGTGGTTTTGGCCGTCACTCATCTCGCACCTGGTACAGCCTAAAACCCCTGACCAAAGCCGATATGATCTGCATGGCGGGGATTGCAGTGATAGTGATTGCTGCGATCAGCAAGCGTGTTATGGACACACAACTGTTCTGGTATCCGTTTTAAATTCTAAAGCTTCAAGCTGAACATAACGTGGTTAGTGTTGTGACCACGTTATGTTTCCCTCTTTCCCCTCGATAACCCGCTCATTAGCCTCTTGCTTGCAGGTGCTCAAAATAGGCGTGTAATCTCAGCGGCTCGTTGATGTGCCAGAAAGTTGCTTATTTAAGCGACCAACATGAACTAAACTCATCAGTTTTATCAGGGGCTTAATGATCAACTGTGCGCTGCCTACGATGAACAGCCAAGTCCCGCTTTCAATCAACGAATCATTCAAAAAGAAAAAACTACCAATTAAAAACCAAATAGCTATGAGCAGATCGTTGGCAGCACCTAACGCCTCATAGCGACGTTGAATAACGACGTGACGGTTTCCTAGATCTAAATCCAACTCCCTGCCATGTACCTGCACTGTAAAACCCTCCTTAGTGTTTCGACTCATGTTGTACCCGAGTAATTTCAACATACTTAGGTATAAAACCCTAACGGACTCAATAGATATGTACAACCATAGAGGAAACAACATGAAGATAAAGAAAGGGGTGCCTAAGCACCCAATTCAATGAAGCTACTAACAGTAATTAACTTCTATTACTAGATAGTAAGTACCAACTTAGCTCCACTTTAATAAGCGGGTCTCATTGCCCTCTTCTGGCTTCGCTGGAATATTGAGTGACAGCAGTAAGCTCACAGCCGCCATACCTGCACCGATGTAAAATACGCTAGCAGGAGAAACCAGCCAAATCACACCAAACGTAACGGGTATCACAACCGCCGCAATATGGTTAATAGTAAACGCAACCCCAGCGGTCGACGCCATATCGGCAGGATCAGCAATTTTTTGGAAGTAGGTTTTGATAGCAAGCGCTAGCGCGAAGAACAAATGGTCGACAACATACAATGCAGCAGCCCACTCCGCGGTTTGCACCAAACCATAACCGACGAATACGAAGATCAAACCGACGTACTCAAACATCAGCGCTTTACGCTCACCAACAACGCCGATGAAGCGGCCGATTCGCTTCGCAAACAAGAAGTTAAAGACATAGTTGATCAAAAACAGCAAGGTAATGTCTGCGGCAGAGTATCCAAACTTCTCTACCATCAAGAAGCCAGCGAAAACCGTGAAAATCTGACGGCGAGCACCACTCATAAACGTGAGCGCATAGTACAACCAGTAACGTTTACGCAGAATGAGTTTCTTGTTTTGAGGCACTTTTGTTTTAAATTGAGGGAAAGCAAATGCCATCACCAAAATAAGCACAAAACCTAAACCACCTGCCATTAGATAGACCGTTTTAAAATCAAGTTTGAGCTGTTCGAGCGAAACCCAAATGGCGCCGTAGGTAAACAGAGAAGCCAAAGCCCCAACAGAAATAAATTTACCCAGCATTTCCGGGGCTTCTTCTTTCGATAGCCATTGTAAAGACAAAGACTGCTTTAGTGTTTCAAAGTAGTGGAAACCGGTGGACATTAACAAGGTGGTAAAAAGTAGACCGTACAAAGTGGGAAAATAACCTGTTAATGCCGTACCAAGCGTAAGCATCGCCAAAGAGACGAGCATAAAGCGTTGTTCACGGATAAAAAGTAAAACGAATACCGCAGTGAAAGCTAGAAAGCCAGGTACTTCCCTAACACTTTGAAGTAAACCGATATCAGCGCCATCAAAGTTCGCTTTCTCGATAACAAAGTTGTTCAACAACGCCATCCAAGTAGAAAAAGCAATGGGCACGATAATGGAAATTAACAGGAGGAAATTTTGCGGCGTTCTCCAGCCTTGCGATGAGGTAGTCATGATGTTTCCTTTAAATATGAAGGCATCATCATAGCTTCAAATGTAACAAATTCGCAATATCATTATTATTTTCAACCCAAACCAAGCAGATATTGCATAGGGATATTGTTATGAAGATAAACATCGCACTCAATTCCTTGGTTAAGCGCGATGTTGAAATATCGAGAGAAATAGGTAAAAACGCCAGTGATGAGGCTCGGTAACTTAATCGATATTCTTTACTGTTAGACGATTCTTAAATTCAAACACATGTTCTGGACACACATCCAAACATCGGCCACAGCTAATGCAGTTTTGATCCATAACTCGACGATCTCCCTCTTTCAATGGTTGTCGAAGCACCTCAGGTTCTGGGCAGACGTAAAAGCAATCCATGCATTTGGTGCAATTTTCGCGGCGAACAGCAGTAACGCGCAACAGGCTTTTTCGGCCTATCACACCATAGGTAGCACCCAGTGGACATAAGTGCCCACACCACCCATGCTCAACTAAGAGTAGATCCAGTACGAACACCAGTGCGATCAACACCCAACCTGCGCCCATACCAAACACCAATCCGCGATGCAGTGCCGCCACTGGATCTAACCATGTCCAAAGAATCGCGCCAGACAGCGCGCTGCCCAACATCAAAACAGGGATCAGCCAATAGCGAATAGCAGGAGACCAACGATAGCTCGCTTTAATGTTGAACTTTCGGCGCAGCCACGCCGCTAAGTCCGTCACGATGTTCAACGGGCATACCCAAGCACAAAATGCGCGCGGTGCTAAAATCGCATAGAACACCACGACAATCACTACGCCTAACAACGCATTAAACTCCGGTATATGCCCTGTCGCCAAAGCTTGAAGCACAATTAACGGGTCACTTAAAGGGACCGTATCGAGCAACATACTCGATGAGAGGTTACCGGTTAGAACCCCTAATGTCGGCCCAGCCATAAACAGCGCAATAATGGTGAGCTGACATAGCCGACGTAAAACCAGAAACCGATGCGCGCGCCACCAACCAAGCTTTTCTACCGCTTCTTTGCCAGCATTTTGAGCTAAGTTCTTTGCCATTACTTACCTCCTTTTAGCGATTCAAGCGCACCTTCCGGTACAGGCGTCTCACTAGGGAGGATATTTTCGAGTGGTTTGTCGATCTCTTTCCAACCAAAATTGTAGTGACTGCCCACTTTGCCTTTCGCCAAATCCGTCGGGACGACTTTAATAGCAGCGACATCCAACACGCACGCTTGTTCGCACTTACCGCATCCGGTACACACTTCGGAATTCACTGTTGGGATAAGTTTGGCGTGATAACCGGTTCGGTCGTTGTGAACCATCTCTAACGTGATGGCTTCATCAATCAGCGGACAAACGCGATAACAAACGTCGCATCGTAATCCTTGCCAGTTAAGGCAAGTTTCATGGTCAATAAGAACCGCTGTCCCCATGCGAGCATCATCAATATCGGTTAGCTTCGGATCCAGCGCCCCACTCGGGCAAGCCACCACACAAGGAATGTCTTCGCACATTTCGCAGGGAATATCGCGCGCAGTAAAGTAAGGAGAACCAGTGGCTACAGGAGAAAGTAATGTCGCGAGTTTCAATGTGTCGTAAGGGCATGCTTGAACACACAAGCCACATCGAATACAGGCTGATTCGAAATCGCCTTCTGGCAAAGCACCGGGTGGGCGAATAGGCACACCTTTCGTTTCTCGAGCTTGGCTTTGCAGCGATTGTAAGCCCAACACACACGCCGCTGCGCCAACGCCTGCCGCAGTTCGGACAGTATCACGCAAAAATCGACGCCGACTTTGCGATGTTTTAGACTGAGAGGATTTCATGCTATTTCCTCAACGAAACTCCTTTATCAAGTTAAGCATAAATAGCGCTAAACGTACCTCTTCCCCATACCTCATAAGAGGTAACTCCACCCTCAATTGATTCAAGTCAACTGATATACAGTGCCGTCGTCACAGTTTGAATAATTCCATTTATTTCCTCCAACATGAAATTCACCACGATACTCTGCCGTGCACGCCATTTTCAGTACAATAATTCAACGCCGTTGCAATCTATTCGCTAAATTCAAAGATAAATGACTACTAAAATTTAGAAAAACATCGCTATAACAACCTAATTTAAAAGGTGTTTATCTCTCAAACTTAAAAAAATACTATCCAAAATAAGGAACTGTGGTTAGATTGAAAATTAATACTAAAAAGCGAAGGAGAGAAGCATGGAAATTATCGTACGTCCAACAACCGTTGAAGACGCAGCGGCACTCGTAGAAATCTATTCACAACCAAAAGCACAACGTGAAACCCTGCAACTCCCAAAACCTTCGCTCGCAATGTGGGTGGAACGATTGTCAAATATGCCCGCTGGCGTTTACAGCTACGTCGCTGAAATCGATGGCAAAGTAGTGGGTAACATTGGCTTTCATCACTCGCAGCGTCCAAGAACGGCGCACACGGCCGCGTTTGGTATTGGCGTTCACGACCAGTTTCACGGCCTAGGCGTGGGAAGTAAATTAATTGAAACCATCATCGAGTTGGCAGATAACTGGCTAAACGTGAGAAGAATTCAGATAGAAGTCAACGCCGATAATGGCGCCGCCATTGGCCTGTACAAAAAGCATGGATTTCAAATTGAGGGCGAAGCGATTGATGGCTCCTTCCGAGATGGCGAGTTCATCAATACCTATTACATGGCACGTATCAGGCCAAGTAAAAAGTAAATCAAAGCCTCCTAATTGGAGGCTTTTCTTTTTAAACTTCTACTCACTTTCGTAAGTGAGCCAGCGCTCTGCTAGTCAATGCTTCTGTGTAAGGGTTGATCTTCCAGTGATCAGGGCTCCAGCCTTTCACAAAGCGTTGAAAGTCAGCCCACGCAACCGCAAACAAAGGACGCCATTCGCGCTCGACTTCATTGGGGTCAAGATTCGGCTGATAAACCATTAACGCCTGTTGCAACTGAGCAAAATACGTATCCAAGCCCCAAACTTCCATCTCTGCACAACGTTCTGGCTTGACGGCGCTGCTCATGAACAGTGCTACGTCTTTCATCGCACAGCCATGTCCGATGTATTGAAAGTCGACCGCAGCAACGCTTGATTCTTCTCGATCAAAACAGAAGTTCGCCAATTTAGCATCACCGTGTACAAGCGTTTTGAACTTGGCTTGCGAAAGCGTTTGATCAATCAATTGAGCGGCATTTTTTAGCTCGGTGTCTTGCAGCACCTCAAGCTCATCGGGTCTGGTTGCCAAGTGCCAATACGTGCCGCTATGCCACAGCTTATCCGAGCGAACACCGATGTAGCGCGCATGAAAGTTCGCCAACCAAGCAAGGCAGGCTCGTAGATGCTCTAGCTTTGCATCGGTGATGACTTTTGGAAAGCCCGCCTCGGCGAGATCTTCCATCACGATGAGCCATTCATTCTCCGATTGGAACGTTTTTAGACCTTGTGGTACTCGGCAGCGAGTGCTCACCTCTCTGGAAAAATGCGTATACCAATTCACTTCCACCTGATAAGAGTGCAGCTTTCTTTGGTGAGAGCGGTCCGTATTTCAACCTCTTGGGTGCTCTGAAGGCTTAGGGAGTTTTACATGCTTAATGATCACCGAACAAGTTGAATAATTAACTCGGACTAACTCACCATAGCCTCCCCATAGCGATTGTATGACTTCTACCGATTGATAATTCCCAAGCTTTAGCTCCTGGCCAATGCTTTGGTAACGTTGGTGGTTGTCGTTCATCATCATGCAAGCAGATGTGACCACGCTTGGTTTTTCTCCATATAATGAATGACATATGGACAGACTGGTTTGATTTGGTAACCGAGTGCCTCAATTTCTGGCAATACCGCTTCCATCATCACTTTTCCGTACCCTTTACCTCGTAATGCTTCAGGAACTACGGTTGATGTGATGTGCATGACATTGTTCTCAAGCTGATAAACCACCTTGGCTTTATAACCTTGTTCTAAATCAACCCAAAATGTGTTGTTTTCAACTTCATGAGTTACTTTATGCATATCTTGCTCTCTAATTTTTGTTACGGATTGATTGAATCAAACTATATCACTGAATAGAATCAACACCATGCGGAAGTGCTCTGTCACTTCACGCCATTACCTTCTCAAATCAGGTACGACAATAATAATGAGAAATATGAGCCCTATTGCCAGAGACGGCAAACTACCTCTGCAAAGCAAGAAGGCACCCGAACGTCAGGCAAGTACACTAAATAGCACCGATGCAATGGCAATGGTCGAACATGGCAGTGAAGTAAGTTTAAACGTCACGACACCTGTTGGTACCAAGTTTATTACAACCAGCACATTTGTCGGCTGTCACTCAAATAATACCGCATTGATAGAGGTTCCGAACATCTCCGATGAGGACTTGAAATTCTATTTTCAAGAAGGCTTTTGGATCAATGTAAAAGCGTACTCTCATCGAGGGGAAGGTGCTGTCATTCCATTTCGGGCGCAATTGCAGCACCGACTCGGCGACCCGTATCCAATTTTAGTGCTAAGTCTACCTAACACCATGCAGGTCTTTCAGCTTCGTAAAGAAGTACGTTACGAAGTGAATTTGAGGGCGCGCGTTTGTTTAGAAGCCTATCGAACTGAATGCGAGATAAGAGATTTATCTCGTAGTGGCTGCCGCTTTGTGACATCACCAATGAGCCGACCACTTCAGGTTGGTGATCGCGTTTCATTGGACCTAACCATGCCCGGTGAAAGCCACATGCTCGCGCCATTGCGAGGTCGTATTTGTAACTTACAAAAATCGACACACCATGCTCGCTATGGAATGGAGTTTGATGAGGTTGGTAAAACCAACGCTAAAAGTCTCCTGAGTCACCTAAAATTTGATGGGACTAAACTCACACTAAAAAGGTAGCTTTGATAATGAGCACCAAGTAGCGGCCAGTTTTGATACCCGGAAAACAAGAAACCCCTTACTGTAAAGTAAGGGGTTTTGTTTACTAAGAATAAGGCAGTATCTTAGATAACAGTTTCGACTTAGAAGTCGTAACGTAGACCTAGCGCTAGCTCATCTTTTTCATCAGCGCCTTCGTTATCCATTAGATCGAAGTTGTATGATGCGTAGCCACGGAAGTTAGGCTTGAAGTAGTAAGTAACATCAACAGCTAGGTTTTCTACAGTATCAGCATCTTCTAGCTCACCTTTGTTGAACGTAGAAGTAAATACAGTTTGACCCATAGTGTATGATGCAGCTAGTTCGTAACCTTTGTAATCCGCAGACTCACCTGCAACATCCACGTCTGCGCCTGTGTAGTTACCAGCGAAGTAGAAATCACCTACAGAGTATGCAGCAGCAAGCATGAACTCATCACTATCGTTTTGGTCTGCATAACCAGCACCTAGTTCAATACCAGTATTAGCAAATGCGTAGATACCAGATAGAGAGAAGCCATCTTCCTCGTTGTCTGTAAAACCTTTTGCATCTGTTGTGCGATCAGCAAAGCGGTAGCTAGCACGTACAGCTAGTTGCTCGAATTGGCCTTTGTAAGAAAGCATGTTGTCTGTACGGTCAGATACAGGCAGCTTAAGTGCTGCAGTGTTACCGTGGTAAGCCATAATATCGGTAAAGTCAGTAAGAACGAATAATGCACCGTCGTTTTTACCGTAAGTTACTTCACCGTACTTACCGCCTAGGCCTGCGTAAGCGTAACGAGTTTCAAGATCACTGTTGTTATCTACGGCACCTTCTTCTTTTGTTTCGAACTCACCTTCCCAAAAACCAACACCGTATAGGTTTTCATTGATTTCCTGTTTGCCTAGGAAGTTAAGACGGATGCGAGTACGGTCTTTTGCCTTACCATCCATCATAGAAAGACGCGCTTCAGCGCGGCCGCCCATCTCAAGAGAAGTGCCATCTTGGTTGTATAGTTCTGAAGCGACAACTTGAGATCCTGATGCCATTAGCGCCACTGCTACAGCTAAAGTTTTTAATTTCATTGTTATTTTCCATATCATTGTTTTATATGTATTTTCTCACCAGAAAAACAGGACTTTTCTGTACCAACGAGAAAACTGGCGGCATAGTAGCAGCTGTTATTTTTCACGCAACGCGTTGAATAAACAGCACTTATAGAAGAAAACACCAAGTAAAATGACGATATGAATACCTCTCAACCATCAAGTTATCGGTTGAGGTAAAAAAATCGTTCGCGTCAAAAAAAAATTGACGCAAAAAATGTAAAAACAATCTCATTATATGTGATTTTGCTCGCAAAATATTTTCACTAAATGACTGTTTTAGATAGACTTCCTGATTTTAAATCAGTTTCTCACAAACAAAAAAATCCCCAAGCAATAGCTCAGGGATTTATACATTTTGTTAGGCGAATAGCGAATTAAAGCTTAAAGAAGCTCAATTGCTCTTTCTGCTTCTCTGCAAGTAATGAAAGCTCAGTGCTCGCGCTTGCGCTTTGACTGATACCCGCCACATTCTGGTTAACCAGTTCAGACATGTTAACCACGTTGCGGTTGATGTCTTGAGTGACTTGAGACTGCTCTTCGGCTGCGGTTGCCACTTGCGTGTTTGAATCGTTAATGTTGGCTACCGACTCGGTAATACCAACCAATGCCTCATTCGCTTGATGCGTCAGTTCGTTGTTACGACTAAGCATATCAAGGCTGACTTGCATGCTGTCATTCGCAAGCCCAGACTGCGCTTGAAGTTCTTCAATAATCGTTTGGATCTCTTGAGTCGAGTCTTGCGTGCGTGCCGCGAGCATACGTACTTCATCCGCAACAACCGCAAAACCACGACCAGACTCACCAGCACGCGCTGCTTCAATCGCAGCGTTCAATGCGAGTAAGTTGGTCTGCTCAGAGACACCGCGAATCACTTCAATAACGTCGTTGATCTGAACCGACTGCTCTTTTAAACGCAGTACCACTTGCGCTGCATCGTTCAATGCCTGAGACATCTGTGCGCTTGCTTCTGCGCTCTCTTGGAAGATAGCCAGACCTGATTGCGCAAGACCATCAGCTTCGCGAGCTGTCGAATCCGCAGACGTTGCGTTATCGCTCACGTTGTTTGCCGTGCTAGCAAGTTCATTAACAGCCGATGCAACTTGTTCGATCTCAGCGAGCTCTAGCTGAGCATTCGCTTCTGCTTGCGTCATTACTGCGGCAAGCTCAGTCGATGCCGAGGCAACCTCTTCACTGATACGAGTTAGCTGGTCGACCGTGTTATAAAGCTGTTCTGCTGTTTGGTTAACATCTTTGCTCAGCTTCGCAATTTCGTTATCACCATCTACATCTGCGCGAACTGATAAGTTGCCCATTGCCAACTGACGCATCACTTCTTGAAGTTTTTGAATAGGCGTAACAATCATGCCTGATAAGATCCACGCCCCCACCAATGAGAACGCAAATACCGCAAGAACTGTCAACATAGCGTTGTTTTGTACACGCTCATTCTGTTGATGGCTTCTTATGGTCGACTGCTCTGCTTGGTCATTCACATGCTTCGACAGAGTATTGATTTGTTGAACCATTTCTCGGCCAACATTACGGTACTCTTTAATGAATGCACGGTACTCACTGTCCGACTTCAAGCCTTGATCGTACTGGTTAAAGAAAGCCACTGAGCGCTCTGAATATCGAACATAGGCTTCGATCGCTTGGCGAACTTTAATCGCATCTTCACGAAACAGATTACGAGCTTCAATCGCACTTAAATCAGCTTCAACCTGCTTTAAGCCTTCTTTCAATTCATTAAGAAAATTTTCACGACGAGAAGCGTCGTAGATAGCGTAAACCGCTGTAATACGAAGTGGATAAATTTCATCGTCAATACGCGCCAAAGTGTCTTTATGGAAAACCAAAGACTCTTGGTTGGAAGCAATAACATCTTGCTCAGCTTGAAGATTGTTTTTAGTAATCCACAAAGCAATAAACAAAACAATCGCGGTAAATAATACCGGAACCAAAATTTGCGTTCGTACTGACAAATTTTTCAGTGATAACTGCATGACTGGACCTCAGTTGTATGCGTGATGCCTATATCCAAACGAACTCAAGCAACTCTTAATACTGAAGCTGCATTTCGGTTATTTGAATATCTATGCTTCCTTGCGACGGGAAAGTTCCCAGACGAATAAACAAGTGGCGAATATTAGAGGTCGATCACACTTTTGTCTAGTACAAAAAGTCCCCATTTTCAATCTGTTATTGACAATATCCCGACAGTAGTGTCGGGATATTGTCGTTATGATAAATTGTGATCACTTATGATGAGATACATTCACATTTAGGACGGTTTTAGGCTATTTTCTCAACGAATTGAGCTTAGCTTGAGCAAGGCCAAAAATCGTATCTATTGGATAAGAACCTTCATCGGTTGGCTCACCGGCGACTTTCCCCGTGAACAGCTCGATGGCTTCAGTGACATGATCAATCGCCCAAATATTAAACTCACCTTTTTCTACTGCTTTCACGATGTCGGAACGGAGCATCAAGTTATGAACATTAGATTGCGGGATAATGACCCCCTGCCCTTCATGACGACCTTTAATCACACACACATCGTAAAAGCCTTCAATTTTTTCGTTCACACCACCAATCGGCTGAGCTTCACCAAACTGATTCATTGAGCCTGTAATCGCAATGTCTTGTCGGTTTGGTTGCTTTGAAAAAGCAGACACCACAGCACATAGCTCTGCCATGCTGGCACTATCACCGTCGACACCACCATAAGATTGCTCAAACGTAATCGTTGTGGTTAATGGTACTCGCGCCGTTTTACCAAACACGGAAGACAAGTAGGCCGATAGAATCATCACGCCTTTAGAGTGAATACTGCCGCCCAAATCCACACTGCGTTCGATATCGATAACATCCCCATCGCCGTAACACGTCGTCGCGGTGATGCGATTCGGCGCGCCAAACATGTAGTCGCTGGTGCTTAATACCGAGAGGGCATTCACTTGACCGATAGCCTTCCCTTCAGTGCGAATCAAGGTTGTACCGTTGACAAACGTTTCCATCACATTGTCGCGTAATCGGCTCACTCGCATTTCTTGGTTCTTGAGCGCCTCTTCCACATGACCGATACGGATCATGTTGGAGTTGGCTTGACGAGCAACGTAGTTTGACTCACGTAATAAATTCGCAATATTGGCAGAGTGGAGTGATAGCTTGGTTTGATCACCAGACAAGCGTGAACTGTATTCGATAATCCGTCCCATGGACTTTCTATCACAGTGCAGCATATTGTTGTCGTTCACGACGCTAGAAATAAAGCGCGCATAGTGCAGTTCCGACTCTGGCGTCCGCTTCATCTCATCTTCAAAATCCGCTGTCACTCGGAACAACTCACTGAACTCTGGATCGTAATGCTGCAGCAATTGATAAGTTCGGTAGTCACCAAACAAAATGATTTTAATGTCGAGCGGGATAGGCTCGGGATCGAGTGATACCGCCCCTGTCAATGTCACTTCTTTTTCTAGGGAGGTAAAGCTCAATTGACGAGCACGCAGTGCGCGCTTCAAACCATCCCAAACGTAAGGCTGTTCAAGCACTTTCTGTGCATCCATTAACAGAACGCCGCCATTCGCCTTATGCAAACTCCCCGCACGAATCAGCGAAAAGTCGGTAAACACGGTTCCCTTGAAAGTGGCTGTCTCAATCGAACCGAAGAGCGAATGGTAATTGGGGTTTTCTTCAACAACGATAGGAAAGTCACTGCTGTTGCGGCTTACCAAGACGTTCACTTTATAACGACGTGGTAATTTTTTATCCAACGACGCCGTCGCAATTTCGCCTTGCTCACCACTTTGGTCAAGGAAGATATCTGCGTTTTCAACAATATCTTTTTGCAGCTCAGTTAAGTACGTTTTGATTTCAGAATATTCCGCGTAATCCACTTTGAGCTTTTTAATGAAGTGAGTAATCACATCGAGCGTCACTTCATCATTAAGCTTTTTGATTTTGTCGCTGTAAGTTTCTTCCCACTCTGTGAGTTCACGAACCATCGAACGTAACCGCACTTCGAGTTCATCAATAGCATCGCTGAACTGCTCTTGCTCTTTCTTACTTAGTGCATCAAAAGACTCTTCCGTATGAAGCTCGTCACCATTCATGGCGACAAACTGATAATCACCTTGTGTGGTAAGCGTCAAGCTAATGCCTTTCTCTTTTGCCTCTCGGCTAATGCGGTCCAGCTCGTTTTGTTGCTTCGCTGCCAATTGGTTTTTTAATCGCTCAGCTCGGCTAAAGTACATTTCATTGTCGAACGCTAGGGGTAAAGCATTCAGTAGTTTGCCCATTAAGGCTTCAATATCAACACGTAACTTATTCCCGATACCACAAGGCAGCTTCAACACCTTGGGTGTACGGGTATCTTCAAAGTTCGCAACGTAACACCAATCAAACAAGGCTGCTGCATCGTGCTGGTGACGATTCAGATAGCGCAGGATCATGGTGCGTTTACCTAGCCCATTCTGACCAATGGCGTAGATGTTATACCCTTTCTCTTTGATGGACATCGCAAACTCGACCGCTTTTTGCGCGCGCTCTTGGCCCACAATCTCATCAATTGGAGGTAACTCCTTGGTCGACTTACATGGCATATTCTCTAGATCTGCTACAGAATATAGCTGCTTAGCTTCCAATCTTAGTATTGCCATATCCACTTCCTTTTTCTTATTTTCGTCATTTGAGTGTAGAGATTATTTGCTTAATTTTAAGTGATTTACCTTCCACCCTAGTTTGATTGGACATTTTATGAGCATAAAAGTGATATCAATACGCACTTGCAATTGATAATCAATTTCATTTAATATCAAAGCAAATCAACTCTTGTGGAGATGGACATGAATATTGAGCAATGCTGGATGCGCTACTTAAAAGCAGAGCAATTGATGGAACAAGGCCACTGGCCCGAGGCACATCGTTTATACGACGATGTACTCAGCAATCTACCGAACCACATTCATTCGGCGCTCGAAAATGCTCAAACCAAACCTTGTCAGTTTGTCTGTCTCATCACCGGGCTGAGAGATGCGTGCGTCGCACAATCGGAGATTCTCAACAAACTCGGATTGCAGCACGATGCTTTTTCAACACTCAATCAAACGTACGCACTGTTCCAATTCTTGCAACTAGAGAATCATGAACTTATTGAGCGTGTGGGTCATTTACTTGGTCAACAAAGTGAAGACTTGTTAGCTCATATGGCGGCATTTTGCTCTGCTCAACGCAATGCTCAATGGATGATTGAGCTAGACCATGTGACGCGCGCACATGAGCAGTTTTTGCATTTGCAAGCGATGAGTTCGGCAAAGCCTTCGCCTTCTCACCTTTATAATTAATCTAAAGCCCAAGCATTGAGGCCAGCTAGGTTTGTGCTGTCCATTGCTTGAGTATCATTTGCTTTACCAACCACAAGGATCTGTGATGTCTTCTAAAACCATTCTTTCGGTGAATAACCTATCGGTCAGCTTTACGACAAACGATGGGATCGTCGATGCAGTAAAGAATGTTAGCTTCGATTTAAAAGCAGGCGAGACGCTTTCCATCGTTGGCGAGTCTGGGTCTGGCAAGTCAGTATCAACCAATGCATTGATGAAACTATTGCCAGACAACGCTATTTTGCATACGAACTCATCCATCATGTTTGAGGGTAGCTCCATCTTGGATAAAACGGAGCGTGAAATGCAAAACATTCGCGGTGATCGTATCGGTATGATTTTTCAAGAGCCGATGACCTCACTGAACCCATACATGCGGGTGGGGATCCAAGTTGCTGAGGCCATCATGTGCCACCGTCCAGTGGATAGACGGAAAGCCAAAGCGAGAGTGTTAGAGCTGTTTGAACTGGTTCACATGCCAGAGCCAGAGAAAGCGTACAGCAAATATCCGCACGAGTTTTCTGGCGGTCAGTTGCAACGCATCATGATTGCGATGGCACTGATTAACGAACCCGATATTTTAATTGCCGACGAACCAACCACCGCGTTAGATGTCACGGTTCAAGCAGAAGTGCTGCACCTGATTAAAGAAATTCAGGCTCAGATGGGCATGGCGATACTTTTTATTACTCATGATTTAGGCGTTGTAAAACACTTTGCCGACCGTGTCATTGTGATGTGTAAAGGGGAAGTCGTCGAAGAAGGCGAAACGCAAACACTCTTCGAAGACCCAAAGCACGAATACACACGTATGCTGATTAACTCGATTCCAAAAGGCAGTAAGGACCCTATTAGCGAGAGTGCTACACAACTATTAAAAGCTGACGATATACGAGTCAAATTCTTGATAAAGTCGCATTTTATTGCCAGTAAAAATGAGTACTTCGAAGCCGTAAAAGGCATTTCTCTTGAGCTCAAACAAGGGGAAACACTCGGGATTGTTGGGGAATCCGGTTCAGGCAAGTCTACCCTCGGCCGCGCACTGATAGGCCTCCTGCCATCCACAGGTAAAATCGAATACAAAGGCCAAGATATGGCTTTGCTGACAAACAAAGAACGTTTTGAGCTGAAAAAAGACGTTCAGATGGTGTTCCAAGACCCTTATGGTTCGCTTTCTCCTCGTATGACTATCGGCGAGATCATCACTGAAGGATTAACTGTCCACCAGCCAATGTTGAGTAAAAAAGAACGTATGCAGAAAGCACGCGACGTGCTTCGAGAGGTTCGCTTAGATCCCGCGTCCATCAACCGTTATCCGCACGAGTTTTCGGGAGGCCAGCGTCAGCGTATTGCTATCGCGCGAGCACTGATCCTTGAACCTTCGTTTATTTTGCTTGATGAGCCGACCTCTGCATTGGACCGCTCGGTTCAACTGACTGTGATTGATCTCCTGAAAGATTTGCAGAAAAAGCATAACATTGGCTACTTGTTTATTAGCCACGATCTATCAGTCGTCAAAGCCCTTTCTGATCGTGTTCTTGTCATGCAAAAAGGCGAGGTCATGGAACAAGGTACAGCCGAAAATATTTTCCAAAACCCTAAAAATGACTACACGAAAAAACTGATAGATGCCTCATTTGATCTTGAAAACAGTGAAAATCAGCACAATGCGGCTTAGGTTCATCACAGTTTCATATTCATAAACTAGGATTAAGAAAAGGTGATGATTTCATCTTGTCTTAAGAATGGCGTAGCTGCCTTTCGGTTTGGCCGCCGAGACTGGTTGGTTCAAGAGTCAGACTTAGTCAACCTGGCTCAAATACTGGTAAACAGTATGAATTGAGTTCCCCCAACCATGAAAAATGCCGCGACAGTGTCGCGGCATTTTTTATTCTCAGAAGCTTCGAGCAACTAAGGCATTAAATCGACTCAATACCCATATTGTATAACGTAAATGCATACACGTCTGTGGTGAGGTCAATTTGCTTACTCAGCGGCATCCCTGCACCATGACCAGCATTGACATCAATGCGTATTAATACTGGATTAGCGCCTTGCTGCTTGTCTTGCAGCTCCGCAATAAACTTGTACGAATGTGCTGGAACCACACGATCATCGTGATCGGCAGTTGTCACCAATGTCGCAGGATACTGCACGCCTTCTTTTACATTGTGAACAGGAGAGTAGCCAAGCAAGTATTGGAACATCGCTTCGCTTTGTTCAGACGTGCCATAGTCATACTTCCAGCCTTCTCCAGACGTAAACGTGTGGTAACGCAGCATATCAAGCACACCCACGGCTGGCAGCGCCACCTTAAATAACTCAGGACGTTGCGTCATACACGCACCAACCAACAAGCCGCCATTTGAACCACCACGAATCGCTAGGCGCTCGGAGCTAGTGTAGTCGTTTTCAATCAGGTATTCCGCCGCCGCAATAAAGTCATCAAATACGTTTTGCTTTTGCTGCTGAGTGCCTGCGTTGTGCCAAGCTTTACCGTATTCACCGCCGCCTCGCATGTTGGCTACAGCGTAAATACCACCCAATTCTAGCCAGTTGGCCACATTACCAGAAAACATCGGAGTGAGGCTGATATTAAAACCGCCATAACCATACAGCATGGTTGGCGCACTACCATCAAGTGCGATGCCCTTCTTGTATGAGATGATCATCGGAACTTGCGTGCCGTCTTTTGAGGTGTAAAACACCTGTTTTGATTCATACTCACTGCGGTCGAATGGCGCTTTTGATTCTTGAAACAGCGTCGATTCACCAGACTCAACATCAAATGAGAAGATCGTCGGTGGTGTCACATAGTTAGTGAATGTGTAGTAAAGTGTGATTTCTTCTAACTTGCCAGCTAGACCATAAGCCGTGCCCTCTCCCGGCAGTTCAACATCTCGAATCCACTCACCTCGGTAGTTAAACTGCTGCACTTTAGAAAGTACATCCACCATATAAGTCGCAAACAGATAACCGCCACCTTTGCTAATTTCTAACGGCTGTTCTTGTTCAGCAATCACGTCAGTCCATCGTTCTGTTTGGGTGTTATAGCTGACAACTTTGCCGTTCGGCGCATCTAGGTTGGTGTAAAGCAGCAAGGTTTCGTCTTGACTATCAATCAAGTAGGTGTCGCCTTGCGTCGTATCGCGCAGTGTCACAATCGCTTGGGACTCAGACTGTAAATCGATATAAAACAGACGATTACCCGAGGTGGATTCTGCGCCAGAAATAATGAGGAAGCGGTCGTCTGTCGTCGTGGTACCAGACACATAACGGTGAACCTGCGTATCCAACTCACCGAAAATCACTTTATCTTCAGACTGAGGTGTACCAAGTTCATGATAATAAAGCTTGTGATGCTCAGTTCGCGCAGATAACTCACTGCCTTGCGGCTTATCATAGCTTGAGTAATAGAAGCCTTTGCTGCCCAGCCAAGAAATCGACGTAAACTTCGCATCCACAATCTCAGGCTCTAACTGTTCTTTGGTTTCGGCATCAATAACAAAGATCTTGCGCCAGTCACTGCCCCCTTCCGAGATGGAATACGCGACCAAACGATAGTCTTTAGAGAAGCTAACTTCGCCAAGAGAGGTCGTGCCCTCTTCGGAGAAAGTATTTGGATCAAGGAAAACCTCGGCTTCTCCCTCCCCTTTATGGCGATACAGCACGCTTTGGTTTTGCAAACCGTCGTTTTTGTAGAAGTAGGTGTAGTCACCACGTACAAATGGCTGGGAATATTTTTCGTAGTTTTGACTGTTCGCCACTAAGTCACGGATTTGTTGGCGGTACGGGATCTGACCAAGGAAATCGAACGTGACCGAATTTTGACCCGAAACCCATTGTGCGGTTTCTTCACTGCGATCATCTTCTAACCAGCGATAAGGGTCGGCAATGTCGTGACCAAAGTAAGTGTCCACGACAGAATCTTTACGTGTTTTTGGGTAATGCATAACGTCCGTGTTACTCCGTTGTTTTTATTAAGTTGTTTATCTTCAATCGTTTTATTGCGGTGATTACCTTAGAGCACCCAATATTGATTTCAACGACATTGTTTTAAATCTATGAAGAACCTAGAAATAATGAGATATCGTTAAGTAACGATCACGAATGTGCTCAATAAGCAGCTTCACTTTATTCGGTGGTTGACGAGTAAACGGGTACACCGCGTAGATACCCAGCTTTTTACCCACTAGTTCAGGAAAAATATCGACCAGTTGACCATTGCGAATATCGTGATACACCAAGCAGCGCGGGACGTAAGCAATACCATGGCCGCCCAGAGCGGCTTTACGTAATGCGGTCGCGTTATCAGTAGAAAAGCAGCCAGATACTTTGACGATGTAATTTCCGTCTTCGCCTTTAAACTCCCAATCCGTTGCACCTGTGGTTTGGTAAGCGTATTGCAGACAATTGTGCGTGGTGAGATCAATCGGCTCGATCGGTTTCCCATTTTTAGCGATATATGAAGGGGACGCGCACACCACCCATTGAGAATCGAGAATATGTCGTGCGATCAAACTGGAGTCGGCTAGGTAGCCAGTTCGAATGACTAAATCGTAACCATCAGCCACTAAATCGACAAAGCGATTATCCAATGACATGTCCACGGTCAGGCCCGGATGAAGGTTACAAAATTCGGCAACAGCATCAGCAAGTATCAAATCTCCAGAGATACACGGCACGGACATTTTTATGTGACCGCTCACATTCTCTCCAAAGCCTGCAACAGCGTCCATAGCCTCCTGAGTGGCCTGCTTCACATTTTTAGCACTGTGGAGTAACACCTTACCTGCTTCGGTTAAGGTCAATTTACGCGTTGTTCGATATAATAGCTGCGCCCCTATCTCTTCCTCCAACCTTGCCATTCTTTTGCTAACTACCGAATTTGTAAGGTTATTTGCTTCTGCAACCTTACTAAAACTGCCCAGTTCGATTACTTGAGAAAATAGGATTAAGTCGTCTGCTCTCATACGATTATGTCACTTTTGGAATTAATTATTTTCATTATTTCCCTATATCAACAAAAAATAAAGGAGTAAATTCACGCCAAATTAACAAAACCATTACAACAAAAAGTCACCTCTACAGCGGATTGACACCGTTCGAGAAGTCAGCGTACGAAGGATGTACAAATGAGTGAAACCCTACTTGCCCTAGTGGCATTTTCGCCAATTGTTGTTGCCGCCATCTTATTGGTTGGTCTCAACTGGCCTGCTAAAAAAGCCATGCCTGTTGCGTTCGGTTTAACCGTCGCTATTGCCCTAATGTTTTGGGATATGTCAGCCAATCGCGTACTAGCTTCTGTATTCCAAGGGCTAGGCATTACTGTCTCTGTTCTATGGATCGTGTTTGGTGCCATCTTCTTGCTCAACACTTTAAAACACACTGGAGCGATCACCACTATCCGTAATGGATTTACCGATATTTCAGCTGACCGCCGTGTGCAAGCCATCATCATTGCTTGGTGTTTTGGCTCATTCATTGAAGGCGCATCAGGGTTTGGTACCCCGGCAGCAATTGCTGCACCACTACTGGTTGCAATCGGCTTCCCTGCGCTAGCCGCTGTCCTAATGGGCATGATGATTCAGTCAACGCCTGTTTCATTCGGTGCGGTGGGTACACCAATCATCGTGGGTGTAAACAAAGGTTTAGACACGCATAACATCAGTGAGTCTTTGGCTGCACAAGGCGCAACATGGGAAATGTACCTGCAAGATATCACCGCGCACGTTGCTGTGATTCACGCTGTTGTAGGTACGATGATCCCTGTATTAATGGCGATGATGTTAACACGTTTCTTCGGCAAGAACAGAAGCTGGAGTGAAGGTCTGGATATTCTACCATTTGCTTTATTCGCAGGCGTCTCTTTCACTGTGCCATACGCGTTAACCGGTGTGTTCTTGGGTGCAGAATTCCCTTCACTTATCGGTGGTTTGGTTGGTCTTTCTATTGTTGTTACCGCAGCGAAAAAAGGCTTCTTAGTACCAAAGACTAAGTGGGATTTCGAAAGCGAAGACAAATGGCCTGCTGAATGGCTGGGCTCGCTAAAAGTCGATCTAAACGACAATCCAGGCAAGCCAATGAGCATCGTAAAAGCTTGGGTACCATATGTAATGCTGGCGGTAATTCTCGTCGCAAGCCGCGTAAGTCCGGAACTGAAAGGCTTTGTACAAAGCGTAAGTTTGTCGTTCAGCAATATTCTTGGTGAGACTGGTGTGAGTGCCGCTATTCAGCCATTGTACCTGCCAGGTGGCATCCTCGTGTTTGTCGCACTGCTTGCCGCAATGTTACAAAGCGGTAGCGCAAAGCCATTGCGTGAAGCGTTTGGCGAGTCAAGCAAAACACTGATTGGCGCGGGGTTTGTCTTGGTATTTACCATCCCGATGGTTCGTATCTTCATCAACTCTGGTATTAACGGCGCTGACCTAGCAAGCATGCCGGTCACAACAGCGAACTTTGCCTCTGACCTTGTCGGTTCTGCGTTCCCAGCACTAAGTGCCACCGTTGGTGCGCTGGGTGCGTTCATCGCTGGCTCAAATACGGTTTCAAACATGATGTTCAGCCAGTTCCAATTCGAAGTGGCACAAACACTGTCTATTTCGAGTGTGATTGTTGTGTCGCTTCAAGCCGTTGGTGCTGCCGCAGGTAACATGATTGCGATTCACAACGTTGTTGCCGCATCAGCCACCGTAGGCTTACTTGGCCGTGAAGGCGCAACATTACGTAAGACTATTATCCCTACGTTCTACTACATTGTAATGACGGGCATTATTGGTTTGGTGTTGATTTACGGCCTCCAAATGACGGATGTCTTGATGAAGTAACGCGAAACGCAGGGTTTGTAGCCCTGCCTAATTTGACACAGCTGTCAGCACTACTACCCCGACATGTTGATTTAGCTTGCTACATCAATCCCCCCCCCCGACAGCTGTGTCATCCTTTCCAATTTGTATAACTGATTGAGTGATTTAACAAAATTTTTCAATCAATTATGTAAATGAGTTACCAACATCACCAGTTCAAACGTAAGTGAACCATAGGTAACTATACTCATTTTGATGCCTTCACTGCTTTGCGATGAAGGCTCAACGAAAGAGCAAATTGCTCCACAACTTTGCTTAGAATAACCGCTAGGACACCATTATGATTATCTCAGCTTCTACTGACTACCGCGCTGCCGCGAAAGCCAAGCTTCCCCCGTTTCTATTCCATTATATTGATGGCGGTTCTTACGACGAACGCACGCTGAAGCGTAATACTGACGATTTAGGTGATGTCGCTCTTCGCCAACGCGTCCTACGCGATATGACAGATTTGAGCCTAGAAACCGAGATCTTCGGTGAGAAACTGGCAATGCCAATCGCGCTAGCTCCTGTTGGTCTAACTGGTATGTACGCGCGCCGAGGCGAAGTGCAAGCAGCAAAAGCAGCCGAGAAAAAAGGCATCCCGTTTACTATGTCGACTGTTTCGGTTTGTCCGATTGAAGAAGTCGCACCTGCAATTGAACGTCCAATGTGGTTCCAGCTTTACGTGCTTAAAGACCGTGGCTTTATGAAGAACGTGCTTGAGCGTGCAAAAGCTGCGGGTGTCACAACGCTGGTGTTTACCGTTGATATGCCAGTTCCTGGCGCGCGTTACCGTGACATGCACTCAGGCATGAGCGGCCCTAACGCAGCCATGCGTCGTGTATTCCAGGCGATGCGCCACCCAAGCTGGGCACTGGATGTGGGTCTACTTGGTAAACCGCACGACTTAGGTAACATCTCAACGTATCGCGGCGAACCAACAAAACTAGAAGATTACATCGGCTGGTTAGGCGCAAACTTCGACCCGTCTATCTCCTGGAAAGATCTTGAGTGGATTCGTGACTTTTGGGATGGCCCAATGGTCATCAAAGGCATCCTCGACGAAGAAGACGCCAAAGATGCGGTACGTTTCGGCGCGGATGGCATTGTGGTATCTAACCATGGTGGTCGTCAGTTAGATGGTGTACTTTCAAGTGCTAAAGCACTACCAAGCATTGCAGATGCGGTAAAAGGCGATCTTAAAATCTTTGTTGACTCAGGTATCCGTACTGGTCTTGATGTGGTTCGTATGCTCGCACTTGGTGCAGACTGCACACTGCTTGGTCGTTCATTTGTGTACGCATTGGCTGCACAAGGCGGCGCAGGCGTTGAAAACCTACTGGATCTGTACGACAAAGAAATGCGTGTAGCTATGACGCTTACTGGCGCGAAGTCTATCGCGGATCTTTCTCGCGATTCGCTAGTGAAAATCCCATAATCTTTGCAGGCGATTAAAAACAGAAACGAAAAAACGAGCCACAATTGGCTCGTTTTTTATTGCTCTTCAACCCGATAATTTGACGAGCAAGCTAGCTTACTTGGTGAACGTACTCAATCACGACTTGGTTGCCGTCGATAAACACGTTACTGATATCACCATCCACCGTCACACGATTTTGTAAATAAACCGTACCAGATGCAGATAGATCACGCTCCGTCAAAGACGGAATCACCTGACCAGGACGTACATGTAGCTGCTCGCATAGCTGTTTTACAAAACCTAGCGTCAGTGGAGAATTACCACGTAACAAGCCAGAAAACTCGTGTAGACTCAAACCAAGGCGCTTCGCCATTTCCATTTGAGTGATGTGCATTTTGGCTTTTTGTGACATCCAGATGTCGTAGAGCGCGTTTCGATCCAGCTCTGTAAATTCCATATCTGCCTCCGCTAATTCAAGAGCCAATACACTCTCACACTTACTTAAGATAAATGTTAGCGATAAGTCAGAGAAGTTATAATTGATCGTTCAAATATCAACGCACATCGGAGATGACGAAGCTCCGCACACGAATGGAACGGCGGCTCATCACCCAGTTTCGACCACTCACTTTTCACCTCACGAAATAGCCTACCTCAGGCGATTTATACATAAGTAAATGATTTAAAGGAAATCACTGGGGTGAAGGAGTAATATCTGCTACCTTTCCTTCCATGGTTCACTAGAAAGAAGTTACATATGTCACAGTGGTTTACCGATTTGCAAAGCTATATTGAAACATCTCATCAAGATTGGAGTGGAAGTGTCCTTTTCATTACACTCGCCAGCTTTATTGCTTGGATAGCTTGGCGACTGATCCGTTCTCGTCTCGCAGTACTAGTAGAGAAAACCCCTTTCCACTGGGATGACATGTTGCTTGATGCGCTAAAAGCGCCAGTCAGTACACTCATTTGGTGTTGGCCAGCAACCGTCTCTATCGGCATCATATTAGAGAGCGAGCTCAACGATAAAATAAACTGGTTAAGCACGCTGAAACTGATTTTGGTGATCAGTATCTTCGTCTGGACCGTTATGCGACTCATCACCAATGTTGAAGAGTACGTCCTAGAACAAAAAAACCGAGATGAAACCACAGTACAAGCGATAGCTAAAGTCGCGCGCTTGTTCTTTATTACCGTCGGAATTCTCACTGTGATGCAGGCGTTTGGCTTGTCACTGTCAGGATTGCTCACCTTTGGTGGTGTCGGTGGTTTAATCGTTGGTTTAGCGGCGAAAGATCTACTATCGAACTTCTTTGGCGGCCTTATGATCTACTTCGATCGACCGTTTAAAGTTGGCGACTGGATCCGCTCTCCAGATCGCCAAATTGAAGGTACGGTAGAGCGAATTGGCTGGAGAATGACCATCATCCGAACTTTCGACAAGCGTCCTCTTTATGTGCCAAACTCTGTGTTTAGCAACATAGTCGTAGAAAACCCATCTCGCATGCTAAACCGACGCATCTACGAAAAAATTGGACTTCGTTACGACGACGCCGAAAAAATGCCGCAAATCATTACAGCGGTGAAAGAGATGCTTAAGAATCACAAAGATATTGATGCACGCCAAACGCTTATCGTCAACTTCGATACGTTCGGTCCATCGTCACTGCATTTCTTCATTTATACCTTCACAAAAACCGTGAATTGGGTGAGATACCATGAGGTTAAACAGGATGTTCTTCTTCAAGTAATTAACATCATTAAAGAACACGAAGCAGATATCGCATTCCCAACTCAAACACTCAAGCTCGACCCAGTTCAAATGATAAAAGCTGAAGAGCAAGAAGATCACGGCTTCTAATTTCCACCAATACCAATAACAAAGCCCGCTTTATTTAAGCGGGCTTTTTCATTTTTTATTTGCTTGGATTGGTTAGTGTTGCATTAACACCATACGAGCATTCAACGGTTGGATGGGACGATTGTTTTCCCCCATCACTTTCGTAAACGCTTTAATCTGCTCAGGGGAAATGGTTTGTGCTTCTTTCATCACTAACCAACGTACCCCTTCAGAGCATGGTGGTGTCGTTAGTGAGCCATTAAAGCGATAATAGGCTTTGTCTTTTGGAAGCAGTGCATCCGCTTCAAATGGCAATTTAATCTCTACAGCTTGATCTTTACTTGGTATGTTTGCCAGTAACTTCGCTAAATCTGGGTTCGCTTTTCCGGATTGAAAAAACACGGCCACAACCGCCAAATGGCCAGTTGTATCAGCATGCACAAAGTGCGCTTCTAATGGGTATTCTTTGCCATCCACATGGTTTTCTGACGGAGTATGGAAGTGGAACTGCTTTAACGTGAATGCATTGCCATCAATCAACAGTGTGTTGTCACCCTCTAGGCTGGTTTGCAGGGTGTGGCCGTTATTGAGCAATGAGATTGCTTTGCCATGGTAGTCAAACTGCAATTTGTCTAACTTCGCTTCTGCTGCGGAGACAATATTAATTGGGCTTTGGTTTTGACCTTTGGAACATTCAGACGCAAACTCGCCCCAATGCTCAGGCCCGTGACTCCCCTCGTAACCCCAGCTTGCTGCGTAAGCTGTTCCTGTAAATACCAACGCCAAACCTAGTGCTGCCAGTGACTTCTTCATAGTTTTCCTTATTCCTTCAAGTTAAATGTTGTGAAAACAAAACCATACTAATCGCACAGAATTAAGCGGGAATAGAGTGAAAACTATGATTACAAAAGTTTTTTGGAATAGATGCCTCTAGTTATGCAATTGATATGATGCTCAAAATTGAACATCAACGATTATCGAGTCGGTATAAGTGCCAGCTGGTGGGGTGGTTTGGCTTGTTATTATCTCTGCGCGATAATTGAAGTTCTGCGGAGTGATGCCATCGGGAATAGTGTCACCCGTATCCACATCGCTCTGTTCACGACGTTCAGAACCAGTACCCCCCCACCGCTCCGTCGATGAGGATTTATAGATTTCATACTCCAAATAGTTACCGCCAGATGCCATGCGTCGTTGGCCTCCGGAGGCATTCACACCGTCGTTTAAACCAATGGTAAAAGCACTATTCTTGGTGCAGGTTAATGATATAACCTGACTGACAGGGTCAAAACCTGCCACCAATGGTGATGAACCAAAATTAATATCTGGCGCCGTGATCATACAATCGGGAGTGACTTCCAACTCTACCGTAATCAAGCTTTGTGCATTGCCTGTTTCTCGCCCAAGACATACGCCTCCAACTCCAATTCCTGAGCAATAATTCCAAATCCAAGACACCGTAATTTGGTCTCGATAAGTCCCTGCTGAGAGATTACTACCAGCTCCTGTCCGGGCATAAAGCGGAAATTCAGCTTGAGTGCCAAATAAACCTAGTAAATCGAGCAGCCCAATTTCAAAAAAATTGTAAGTTTGGCCAAAAATGTACTCTTGCGAAAGGCTTGGGTCTCCAAAAATCTGATAGCTAAGTTCCGAACTGATATCCGCCGCATTAAGCAACCGCCCATCGTTAGCGCTGTTAAATGTTGCAGACACATAATCGCCACTCAACAAAGAAACAAGTGTAGAAAAGTCACACGTTATCCCTGCGTGAGGCTGGGCTGAGCTCTGTTGCTGAATAGTTGAAACGGTAAACGAGGAAACGCTTCCAAATTGAATCAAAGGCGTCGGCGCAGTGAGCTCACAAGCCATGTTACCGGACGATATAAAAAGAAGAAAAAACCAAAGATAACGAGAATACCGACTCATAATTGTACCTCTGCTTTTTGCTCTTTCGTGCAGACTTGTTTACCTAATGTCTGTATCTTCTCGCTCCGTGTTTGATAGAGTCCCGTTATAAACACTTTACAAGGTGGAAAGCCTTCGGGGTAAAAGATAATGTACTCACCTACATTACGACCCTCAAAATACGTCACTCCATCCCAACCAATTTGCCCTACCACTCCAGTATCCGATTGACCATAAGTTCCTAACGGCAAGTAGGCGTCATTTTCATCAACAACCTCCATACTTAACGCAACTTGCAAAGCTATTGGGAACTCGAGCAAATAGCCATACCCAGAATGTATCGACGCGTATTGTTCTGTTGTTGGGAAAAAAGCATTGGCTGGTAATCTAAGCGGATCAATTTCATATTTTGCGGTGTAATATGCCATTGCCCACGGCACAAGTAAGTAACCGTCATCATCAGTCAATCCAACGACTTGATTCTCATATTTGACGGGCACACCTTCAAAACCGCTAGTACTGACAACAGCGAAACTATCGTACACATTATTTGCAGGGAATATTTCACCATCGAGTGACGCAACCGAACCCGACATTTCGGCAAAATAATCGTAATTACCACTCGTCCCGTTTAAGCCCGCTCGGAACTCCGCCCAAGAGGCTCGGTAAGTAACATCGGCCTGCTTTCTATTGTCAGGCTTTTCATTAATATCATGCGCTAAGTTGATTCCCCAACCACCTCGAATCGGCGCAAGTCGACTAACACTAGCACGGCCACTAAGATGACCATCGCTTTCCCGCTTCATGGTTAATCCCGCGCTACCAGAGAAAGCGCTCAAAGGTAATGAGAATTGTGCTAACGTAACGGCCTCTCCACCTATGCTCCGATTAAACGATAATGACATGTTGATATCGAACGGAAGCGAGCGGCTGTAAGTTACATTAAGTATTCTCGATCGAGAGTCGGTTTGCTGAACATCAAAGTATCCCCCTGATAACGAACCCCACTCATTCAGCCGTGCGCCAACATTTATCTGAGAGACATGTCGAGACAAATTTTCTCGCTCGTTAGTGTCATCACTTCTCAAGCTCTCTGGTGTTTGGGAGAGCGTGTAAAATCCCTCGCTCTCAACTTGGGTACGAGTGGCAAAGCTAAACATTCGAGATTGATAACTATAACCAACTGAATAGGAACTCGCTCTCTGCTCATAATTGCTAAACCTTACCGCCCCATCAATCGTTCCCATATTGAATAGGTTGGTAACAAAACCGACTCCCGCAACAATCAAGTCATCTTTCGCTTCGGTTTGTGCCTCCAACGTTAGCCAGTTTGTCATTCCGTGCCTCGCAGCTGCGACAACAGCACCATCGCCATAGTCATTTGAAGCGTTGCCATAGTTTTGGCGTAAAGCACCAAAACTGGCGTTGTAAGAGGTGTAGTTAGCCTTCAGCAAGTTAGCTGAAAGGAAAAATGGACTGGTCATTGCAGTCCGCCTTCCCTGGGCATCCGTTGCAATCACTGTGGCTTCACCAGCTCCCGATACCATTGGAATATCATTGATAACAAACGGTCCCGGCCCCACAAACATTGAATCGGTTTTTAATCCGTTTACAAATAAATCTAACGTCGTGGGAGCAGTTACTTCGCCATAAAATGCAGGTAAAGGGGCGGTAACCACATCTGGACGCATAGAGAAGTCATGTGAGAGTTGAATACCAGCCATTCGAACTGGTTGACTCCACGCAAGGGGCCTCACAATGTAATCCCCTACTTCAAAGCGCAATCGACGACTTTGATCAACATATTCGTACCTCGTGTCGAAGCGCGTATATTTATTACTTTGTTGCGCTTGAACGTCTCGATGAAGGTTAGATTTAAATATTCCCGTCGTAGAAAGTACGCCGAATTCGGAAAAGGCTCTCAATTCGTGGTTAATAGATACTTCTTTTTGACTACTCTCGTGATCATAAACACCAAACACACTGTAATTAAATAACCCACCAGTTCCGAATTTAGCAGGGGAAAAACGCCTCCTGTTCTGCGCAGAAAAGCGTTGCATCGGCAACCAATTCGGAGGCACTGTGATTGATAATTGCAGTGACGATTGCAAATAATCGACCTCTACACCCGATATTGATGTTATGTCTAACTTCTCTTGCGTCCCAGGTAATACATCCGCGACCACGCCAGCAGAAAGTAAATCGTCTCTATACACGAAGTAACGCTCGCCTTTACGTTCAACATCCGAGATTAAACCAGTCGGTCGTTGATTAATGACTAGTTCTAACGACAAATGAATATTTTCAAAGTTCTCATAAGAAAAGTTTTCAGGGCTAGGTAACTGCGATAAATGGGTCACTACGTTATCGCACCAACCCACGCCAGACGTCATACTGGTAAATAAACAAGATAAATATAAAATCTTATTCATTTTGTTCGAGTGGAATAACGTAACGCTTACCTTCAATATCCGCCTTTACTTTTATATTTTTCATATTGGAGTAAGAAATAGGCCACGTTTTATATTGCTCAGGTAATATATACCCTGCTAACCCTTTCGAAACGATAAAAGGCGATTGGTTTGGCGCGGTCACTGCTAGGTTGACTAATCTGACATAGTGATTACTGGTGTTTTCTATATGAATAAGGTTCTTATCTTTACTCTTTATAATCTTTGCCTGTAGTCCGCTCCAAACTTCATTTGTTCCTTGGGATTGTCTTTTCATCCCTTTACCGTACATAAACAATGGTATGGAATATCTCATTCTCACTTTTACTGCCAGATCATTTTCTTTATTTTCATCTTGAGGCCCTTTAGCTGGCGGGAGTTCATCGATGATAATACGATATGCGTACTCTTTATTCGAAAGCGCCCCATCTTGATTTAATATACGAATAAGTTGTTTGGCACCAGGTGCAATTTTCACAAAAGGAGGCGTAGCTATCAGTTGTCGTTGCTGCGCATATGTATCCTGTCCATCCTTCTGTCCCCACTGAAAAATACGAACCTGCAAATAAAAATCTTCAGTGCCTTGATTAACCATCCAAATTGATGTCGCATTCGATTCAGAAGATATTTTAGGGTAAATAGGCCAAATAAGAAGAGAATTAGCATAGGCCTGTGAAGTTAACGTTGATAAGAAAATAATGACGAAAACCAGTCTTTTTATTATTAAATCCATTTAATTTCTCCGAAGGTTATCATTTCTTCGAAACAGCGCTTACCACTCAAGCGTTAAGGTAAGAGTATCTGTATAAATACCAGCGATTTCATTTCCATTTAATATCGCCTTTGCCCAAATTGGCACCTGAATGTTGTCAGGGTCTTCATTAGTTCCAACAGAATAGGGGGTATCAATGTCTAATACTTGAGAGTGTTCTGCATCTTCAAATAATAAATAATCCACCGTACTCGACTTTTCTGTGTGCTTCAGCTTGCGTACTCCTAGCGAAGCGTTCAAACCACCGTCAATCTTAATATTCATGGCTATGCCAGGGGTACAACTTAACGTAAGCCCACCGTTGTAGGTGATGCTGCCTTCTACTTCCGCAGCATAAATAGCAGAATGTTCACCAAAGTTTAACTCTCCTATTGTTCCAATTTGAGTGTTACTCTCTTCTGTCAGCGCACCATTGATCAGACACCCCGTATCAATGGTCGCTGACACTTGGAAAGTTTCACTCTGCGCTGCAAAAATAGGATAGGAAAAAATGGCACAGGCGGTGAATAAAAATGCTTTGAGTAATATAGAGTTCACTTACCAACTCAGAGTTACGTTTAGTGTATCAACATAACTCCCTGCGACGCTGCTGGTACCGTATGCCGTGGCGTACAAATTAATGGTCTCTGAATCAACACCATTAAATGTAGAGAGTGCTATAGGGTTACTCGAGGTAAACTGGGTAGAACGATCTGAATCAGTGAAGAGAGTGTAATCCACAAACTCGGATCCGTTGGTCATTGCGTGATTACCTGTCGTCGAACTGGGATCGTTGGCACCACTGACTAAAGAGAAAGTAGGCGTGACTCCATTGCTGCAAAGTATTTCGATCCCCGTACCACCTTCCCCAGTCAAGACTGCTTCTTGCTCAGTAAAAATGGCCGGAACGTCACCAAAATTTAATGAGCCAAAACCAATATTACTGGAACCGTTCACCGCATTGTTGCCATTAATGACACAGCCTTCCACTAAATTGATCGAAACGTCTATCGTACCGCTAATTGTCTCTGCCCTCGTTTGTAAGCTCAACACTGTAAATAACAAGGGAATAATCAAACAAAAAATTTTCATATGAAGCTCCATTTCTATCTCTGTGAACTCTATACAGATGATTGTATTATTAGTTATAGCTCAACAAATAAAACAAAGTGCATATCAAGATTAAAAAGATAAAAAGAAGTCAGTTCATTGTAGTTGTCAAAAGAAAAGCAGTGCTTTACACCGAGATATTCTTTTAGGTTGGAATATAAAACCACCAATTAACCATATTAAATAAAAGGTCTTTAGTGTATTCTGCATACGTTGAAACACGAAGAAGGCAGTTTTTTCTGAATTAGACAGCTTTTAGAAACGAAAAGAGATAGGGTGTGAGCTAAATAATAAAAAATCTAACCGTTTAAAAAACGAAAAAAAACGCCCCTTTCGGAGCGCTTTCTTATTTGAGCAGATTATTCCCAATCAAGGATAACTTTGCCAGACATGCCTGAACGCATGACATCGAAGCCTTCTTGGAAGTCATCAATCTTGTAGTGATGCGTAATAATTGGTGATAGATCCAAACCAGATTGAATCAGTGAAGCCATCTTGTACCATGTTTCGAACATTTCGCGACCATAGATGCCTTTGATAACTAGGCCTTTGAAGATCACTTGGTTCCAATCAATGCCCATATCTGATGGTGGAATACCGAGTAATGCAATACGGCCACCGTGGTTCATTGTGGTTAGCATTGAGTTGAATGCCGCTGGGTTACCAGACATTTCTAGGCCTACGTCAAAGCCTTCTGTCATGCCTAGTTCAGCCATTACATCTTCAAGCTTCTCTTCAGCAACATTTACTGCGCGTGTTACACCCATTTTACGAGCTAGCTCTAAACGGTACTCGTTTACGTCTGTGATAACCACATGACGAGCGCCGACGTGTTTCGCAACTGCGGCGGCCATGATGCCGATTGGGCCAGCACCAGTGATGAGCACGTCTTCACCGACTAGATCGAAAGAAAGCGCAGTGTGTACCGCGTTACCGAACGGGTCGAAGATCGATGCTAGATCGTCAGAAATCTCGTCAGGGATCTTAAACGCGTTAAATGCAGGAATCACTAGGTATTCTGCAAATGCGCCTTCACGGTTTACACCCACACCGATCGTGTTGCGACACAAGTGAGTACGACCGCCACGACAGTTACGGCAGTGACCACAAGTGATGTGACCTTCACCAGATACGCGGTCACCGATTTCAAAGCCACGAACTTCCTGACCAATCGCAACCACTTCACCCACGTATTCGTGACCGACAACCATAGGCACTGGAATTGTCTTTTGTGACCATTCGTCCCAGTTGTAGATGTGTACGTCCGTACCACAGATAGCGGTTTTCTTAATTTTGATCAGAATGTCATTATGGCCAACTTCAGGTTTATCAACCTCAGTCATCCAGATGCCTTCTTCAGGCTTTAGCTTTGATAATGCTTTAATTTTCATAATGTAACCTTAATTAAAGGCCCTATTATCTAGGACCTAGAGTCTTAAATAAGACCCATGTCCTTACCAACTTCGATGAACGCATCAATTGCACGATCTAGCTGCTCACGAGAATGCGCTGCTGACATTTGAGTACGGATACGCGCTTGGCCTTTTGGTACCACAGGGAATGAGAAGCCGATTACGTAGATGCCTTTCTCTAGTGCTCGTTCAGCAAATTCTGCTGCCACTTTCGCATCACCTAGCATGATTGGAATGATCGCATGGTCAGCGCCGCCCATTGTGAAACCAGCAGCTTCCATACGTGCGCGGAAGTGTGCTGCGTTTTCCCATAGACGGTCACGTAGGTCACCGCTCTCTTCTAGTAGATCTAGAACTCGGATAGAAGCGCTTACGATTGCTGGTGCAACAGAGTTAGAGAATAGGTATGGACGAGAACGCTGACGTAACCAGTCGATCACTTCCGCTTTACCAGACGTGTAACCGCCTGAAGCGCCACCCATTGCTTTACCTAGCGTACCTGTAATAATGTCGATGCGGTCAACCACGTTGTGGTATTCGTGCGTACCTGCACCCGTTTTACCCATGAAGCCAACCGCGTGAGAGTCATCAACCATGGTCAGTGCGCCGTATTTTTCAGCTAGGTCACAAATAGCCGGAAGGTTCGCCACTACGCCATCCATTGAGAACACACCGTCAGTAACGATAAGAATGTGGCGTGCGCCTGCTTCTTTCGCAGCAATCAGTTGTTGCTCTAGCTCTTCCATGTTGTTGTTTGAGTAACGGAAGCGCATTGCTTTACATAGACGAACACCGTCGATGATTGACGCGTGGTTTAGTGCGTCTGAAATAATTGCGTCTTCTTTACCGAGAATGGTTTCAAACAGACCTGCGTTTGCATCGAAGCAAGAGGTGTAAAGAATCGTATCTTCTTTACCTAGGAACTTAGACAACTTCTGCTCAAGCTCTTTGTGGATGTCTTGAGTACCACAGATGAAACGTACTGAAGCCATACCAAAGCCGTGTTCGTCCATACCCGCTTTACCCGCTTCAATTAGCGCAGGATGGTTAGCAAGACCAAGGTAGTTGTTTGCACAGAAGTTTAATACTTCTTCACCGGTAGAGATTTTAACAGCCGCTTGCTGCTGAGACGTGATTACGCGCTCTGATTTGTAAAGACCTTCAGCCTTCACTTCTTCAATTTGCTGCTGAATCTGTTGGTAGAATGCAGAAGACATTTGAAATTCCTTCCTGGTTATTTTGGCGAGTATTTACTCGTTTAGAATTAGGTTGAGCCTTTATGTGACGGGCATCACGGGCTATCACTCATCAATTAATTGTAGTGTAATTCAAGGAAGGAAGAAGGATTATCCCTTAAGGTGGAAAAGCATTAATGAATTCAAGGCACGAATTCAATTAATGCTTTCCTATATTATTGTAATAAAAGGAGTTATCGCCCAGTTGGTTGTTTAAGTAGTGCTTCAAAGTCTTTGGCTGGTAACGGGCGGCTATAGTGGAAACCTTGCCCGAACTCACAGTTTAAGCCTTTTAGATAATCGACATGACGCTGTTCTTCAATGCCTTCAGCAACAATCTTAAGGTTCAGCGCTTTCGCCATTGCAATGATCACGTTGACGAGCTCACGATCGGAGTCGTTTTCGAACATATTTTGCATAAAGCTGCGATCAATCTTAAGGCGATCGAACGGGAATTTCTGTAAGTAACTCAACGCAGAATAGCCAGTACCAAAGTCATCGATGGTAAGCTTAGTGCCTAACGCTCTTAAGTTATTGAGCATGTCTAATAGCTCTGAGTCGTGGTTAAAGAGAAGGCTCTCAGTCACTTCAATATCGAACTTATCTGATGGAAGACCAGACTCCTCAAGGCTCTTCTTAATAAACGCAAGTAAGCGATCACAATACCTAAATTGAACACTGGAGAAATTCACAGAAACAAACAGCGGCGTCAGACTTTGCCATTGCGCCGCTTGGCGGCACGCTTGCTGGATAGCGAATTCACCAATTTGATGAATCAAGCCATTTTTCTCAGCAATAGAGATAAACTCTTCAGGATTTACGAATCCGTACTTCTCATCATTCCAACGCATTAACGCTTCTGCGCCAACAATTTTACCACTGCTCAGCTCAATAATAGGTTGATAATACAACTCTAGTAATTGACTAGAGATGGCATTTCTTAGTCGATTTTCCAAATCCAAATAGCGTTGCAAGTCTTGGTTCATATTGTGGTTATAAAAACAGAAGGCATCGCGTCCATCTTGCTTCACGCGATACATCGCCATGTCAGCACAGGCGAGGAGCTGCTCGGCATTATCTCCATCATCCGGAAATACAGACATTCCGACGCTGCTACTCAAGAAGAATTCATGGTTGTTCCATACAAATGGATCGTTAAACGCCGAAAGCACGCTTGAAGCAACGCGCTTCGCGGTGTCGTTGTCAGGTAAGTCAGGAATCACTAATAAAAACTCATCCCCACCAATTCTCGCCAGTAAGTCTGTTTTTCTCGCGACTTGATGCAGTCGTTGAGCACTAAGTTTAAGGATCTCGTCCCCAACAAAGTGACCCATTGAATCGTTAATCTGCTTAAAGTGGTCTAAATCAATAAACATGACCAATACTTTTGAACCACTACGTGACGCTCTAATCAACTCCAAAGCCAGTCTCTCAGAACCGTAGCTGCGATTAGGCAAGTTAGTCAACGTATCGTATTTAGCTTGGAAGGCGAGTTCTTTTTCAGACGCTTTTCGGCGTTCAATTTCGTTAGTTAGTTTTCGGTTCTGTTGAGAAAGAATGTCTTTTCGCTTTTTCTCTTCTTCAAGTTTAATTTTCAATTCAATTCTATTATTGTTTGTGATGAACGCATAACACAGCGCAATAACAACCATAACAGCAAGAATACTCAAACCGAGAATGAAGATCCGTGATGTGAAAATATCTCGCTCACTCAAAGGCTCAAACCAAGCCATAAGTTTGAAGTGATGTTTTTCAACAGGCACTTCAAAATATATTTTTCCATCAACGGCTTCAGATATTAAATAATTCTCATCTTTATTATGAGAAGACGTTTTATTTATTGTATCCCATACGACCATCTCAACGTCTTTTATTTTGAGCACCATCCGGCTATAACTGTCTTCGTGCTCTTGATTAGTGAGCTGATCAATAACAATGTTTTTATTGAGATCTGCAATTAGAAAGGCAACTGGCTTTCCAGAGAACTTGACTTGCTTGATGACTTGAATACGCACGTCGTCGTTATATCGAGTTGCACAAACCTCTTCGGGATGCCCATGTTGAGTCATTAAGGTTTGGATATCCACCTTCTGCTCTGTGTTGTCTTCAGAGCCCGTCGTGACAATCGTTGTGCCATCACTGCCTACCAGTGTGAGCTTTTTATAGATTTGGCTGCTATTAATTAACTTACCATCTATCTTTTCATCGAAACGACGCTTCAAGTTAATTAAACTCGCTCCTAATCCGTACTCCATTGACATGCCAGAGGCTAAATTAGCAAAGAATGTTTGTACTGTTTTATCTGTAGATAAATTATCAACATCTTCACTAGCAATGGTAAATAAATTATCGAGTGTGCTTGCGTAACTTTTTACTTTTAAACCGAGTTCCCTATGCTGGGATTCTTTTAATTTATTTTGCCCCAAACTTGTCACAACAATAAGCATAGCTAAATAAATAGAGACTAATATTGCGCTTATTGCAATAAATTTTTTACTGGATATTTTTTTAACGGCCTTTTTCATCGGATTTTCTTACTATCTTCTATGAAGTAATCGTTATAAAAGTAGTAAATAGATGGGTAGTATTTTTTTACTAATTTTTCGTAGGTTCCATCTTTCTTTATTGAATCTAAATAACGATCAAATGCTTTGCGTAATTCCGGCGAGTTTTTCCGGAATGCAACAGCCATTTTCTGATTTTCGGATACTGGACCAATAACTTTTATTTCACCTGGCCATTTTTCTAATGCAATTAACGTATCGGCGACGTCTAGTAATGTGCTTTCCGCATCATTTTTCATTATCGCTGGCACCATCTCATTAAGAAGACGAGCCCCATCAGGCAGTATGACTTTTGCGCCTGTGTCATATAAGTCATAAAGGTTAGGGTCCAAGCAAGAGTGCTCCAACGCTAACACTTCGCGACCATGAATAAGCTGCTTGACGGTTTTTACATCTTCATCAACCGAACCACTGGGTTTAATCGGACTCAGCGTGGAATCTGTTCTGGAAACTAACCAAACACCTGACGGGAAGTAATCTTGTGAAAAGTCTAAAACTTCAGAACGCCAGTCAAGAATGGTAACGCCATTTGCGATCAAGTCCCCCTCGATTGGAACACTTTCTCCCACGACGGCTTGCTTATTATGGTATTGAACATCTTGGCCCGTCAGCTTACCGACCATATCGCTCCACTGAGCTGGAACATATTGGTACTTAACGCCCAACGACTTGGCAAAGCCTTTTACTATCTCTACATCTAAGCCAGTCAAGGTTTCCACTTCACCTTGTTCAATATAAGAAACGAAGTTAGCGTACGGCACACCAATATGGCGCAACACTCCGCGATCACGGATCTGTTGTAAGTCGTCTGACCAAGCGGAAGAGGACATAACAGAGGCCGCCATAAGCGCCATCGCCGCTAAAGTTCTTTTGAATGTTTTGACTGACATAATAATATCCTTACCTTTCACAAAGCGCCCAATCATGGGCGCTTGAGTGATAAACAACGATGTTAGAACGACGAGTAATACAAATTCGTCATCGCCACCACGAGCCCTTCAACATCCTGCTCGTCATGGAACAAGTGCGTGGAGATACGGAGTGCGTAAGTATCAAAGTCATCATCTTTATGCAGCTTAAAGCTGGTTGTTCGAATGATATAGCCATATTCTTCACGCAGACGATCTCTGAATTCAGTCAATATGTCTTCATTCGTCACATCAGAGAATGGGTTAACTGTGGTTAAGCCACTCGTTAAACCTTCCACGTTTGGCGAGTACATTTGGGCTTGTGGCAAGTACTCTTGTAGTAAGGTTTTACACAAACTACCAAGACTTAGAACACGTTCCTCAATGCGGTCACGACCAATCTCATCCCACATTTTGCAGCTATCAACTAACGCTTGTTTCGCAGGATAGTTGTCGTTCCCGATGTACTGCATCTGTAACTGCTTGCCTAAGTAATCCGCATGAGAAAGTGAAGAGTTGATCAACCACAACGGGTTTTCACGATCACTCCAATACTCATTCAAGCGATTGGCGTTATCACGTACGTACAAAATACCGGTTGCGCCAGGACCACACTGCCATTTGTGACCAGAACCTGCATAGAAATCACAGTCCATATCATGGAAATCGAGGTCAAACATACCGACAGTATGCGCTCCATCTACAAGCGTAGGCACACCATATTCTTTCGCTAAAGCACAAATGGCTTTGGCTGGTAACGCCGTTCCCGTTTTATAGGTGATATGAGAGAACATGATGAGGCGAACGTTTTGATGCGCATCAAGCGCGTCACGGAAAGCTTGGATGTAATCTTGTTCAGAAACGTCTTCAGTACCGGTAAATACTGGTAGTTGAATTTCAACAACATCGACGCCAAAACGATGTTTTGCGACGTTCATCGGTGATGTTGCTGCCATATGCTCATGGTGCGTCGTTAGAATCACATCGCCTGGTTCAAAGTGTAAGCCGTTAATGATCGAACATAGACCATCAGTAGTATTGCGGCTGAGAATGATCTCTTCTGGGTTCGCACCAAAGCCAGGCGCTACTTCTTTAACCATCTCAGAGACATAAGGCCAAGAGCCAAATTTGCCCTTCATATCCCAAGGATATTTAGCCACCAACTTGTTGTTATGCTCGTAATCTTGAAGAACTTGTCTTGGCATAGAACCCGTTGTGCCAATGTTCATGTAAGTCGTACGTTTATCCAAAACGAACTGTCGTTGCACTTTACGCCAAAAGCGCTTATCGTGTTTTCTACCTAGCCCGCGGCTGCTCCAATCAATTTTCTGTTCTCGTGCTTGAACTGCGCTCGAGAAAGCGGAAGCACTCACACCAGCAACAACAGCTCCTGTTGCGCCTTTCAGAAAATTACGGCGGCTGCTATTAGTCTGAATAGATTCCTTGTCTTTCATCTTTTTCAATCCTTGTCGGAAATTAGCCATATTATTAATTTTAAGTGCGTAACTATCTGTTACTAAAACATTATTACCCATTAAAACCAGAGTTTAATTTTTCCTCCGCCATTAAGTGACTTTAGTTCCAATTTTTTATCTTATTTGATGATATAAGCAACAGTTTGACCACAAACCTATAAACAACCATATTCACATTAAAATATTCATTAAATTGATTATTTTTTATAGAAGACAATTCCGACAACTTCTTTATAAAACAATTATGAGCTTTGTTATAAAGTCATTAAAAATTTAACTTTGCGTTAATTTAAAAATATTCAGGCTATTTTTTGATTGACGTCTATTCTTTTTATATCTGAACAATCTCAATATGTTAAGTCTTAATAGTGGAGAGCTGGTTTCGCAGATAGATACCAGTTTAAGACCATAGAGTGAGACACATCACTCTCTGACATAAACCCACCGCTCAACAGACATAAGGAAGAGAAGTTTTCACTAATATGTGCTTGAGCGTACAACCAAAAAGAAGGAAGTCCCATGTTAAAAGGATTGCTATGCATTTCAGTTGCTGCCACTCTCGTAGCCGCTCCTAACGTACTTGCGCAGACTGTCGCGATGACCGATCTCAACAGCAAGAAGAGCGCTGGCACCATTGAGATTTCACAAAGTGACTATGGCGTGGTATTTATGCCTCAGTTATCAGGTTTGTCATCAGGGGTCCACGGTTTCCATGTTCACACCAATCCATCGTGCGATAGCGCGGAGAAGAATGGCAAAACCGTCCTTGGCGGTGCAGCAGGTGGTCACTATGACCCCAGCAACACAGGGAAACATGGCTACCCTTGGACCGATGACAATCATTTAGGCGACCTGCCTCCACTCTACGTGGACATGGATGGCAATGCCAATCAGCCCGTTGTCGCGCCTCGCCTAAAATTATCAGATTTAAAAGGCCGAGCATTAATGATTCATGCTGGTGGTGACAATCATTCCGACCATCCTGCTAAATTAGGCGGCGGCGGTGCGCGCGTTGTATGTGGCGTTATTAAGTAGTCATTCGATAAGCCAAATTCGCGCTTCTCCTCAAGTAGCGAGAAGTGCGAATTTTTGTTGATACTCAGTGTCCGTCTCACACGTCTCTAAGTAACTGTGGTGCAACATTAAAATTGATTGCACTATCTTTGTACCAATTCCTAATGCGCCACCGACGGCATCTTTATCAATTCGATTGACAAAAGTGAACAGGATTCGCGACTTATCCTCACTCAAATGCGCTCGACAATGCACTTCCGAGCCGATTGGGCTGTGGCGTAAGGCATTTTCAAGCAGGTTCAATACCAATCGCTCTAAGAGTCCTTTATCACCCACAGTTTGAATCTCGCTATCGATATCCACTTTCAACACCACTTCTTTACGAGAAAACTGGCTCTGCATCGTCTCAGCACATTCTGCCATCAACGCGCCAAGATCTATGGGGCGGTATTCGTAGTTTGGCATTGGTTCCTCTTTACGCGCGGCGTCTAATAAAGAATGCAATTGAGTTGAGAGCTTCTCACAATTTCGGAACGCGACATCAATCAGCGGATCGGATCCCGGATGCTGCAAACGCCACGTTTCCAGATAGCCAAGCACGCTCGATAACGGCGTTTTTAAGTCATGACTGAGCTGCAATAAACTTTGACGGCGATGAGAAGACTGATACTCCAACTGTAAAAACTGCTGCTGAATGTGCTTCGCCATCATCTGATAAGAGTGCGCAATCGGCACGAGCTCCGGCACTTGGTAAGTAAAGTCAGGTTGCAGGTGAAAATCATGTTCGGCTTGCTGTTGAAGTTGCTTGGTCACACGCTCAATCGGGTTCAATAGGCTACGTTTGACCAGCACATAAGCCCCGAGAGCAAAGCCTAAAATGGACACTAAGACCAATCCTGCCAGCGCGATGTAAGGGGTATCGACTTGCGCATTGGCAATGGCGTCATGTCGGGTACTGCCAATCACCACATAGAGATAACCGACCGTAGAGCCTAATTCCTCTATCGCCGCGACAGAAAAGACTTTGTGTTCACCGCGATTACGAGGGTCTTCGCCTAAGATGGGAAGCGGTTCGTTGTTTAAGAATTGCTGAATGGGGTTCAGATCCACCGAGTCCATAAGCTTTGCCCCATCTGGCGCAGCATGGGTGGTGATATTGCCTTGGCTATCGAGGAAATAGATTTCAAAATCAGGGCCGATCAGCATGAGGGTATGAAAGATCGACTTGAGCGCTTTAGGGTTGTAATCCGTACCAATCATCAGCGGATTATCATCGCGCATGTGGCTGGCTAGCTCTTTGTGCAGGCTTTGCTTAGTCCGTAACTCAATGGTTTCTTTTTGCCAATTGTAAGTCAGTGCAATCACCACCGCCGCAAGACAGAACCACAAGCTAGTAAATACTACCAAGCGAGATTTGAAGCTCATCCTATCGCCTCCTTAAACAGCGGTGTTTTTGAAACACCCGTGATGATTGAAAAATGACCTGCCGACTTACTGTCTGGCTTGATGTTTTGACTTGCTTTTTTGCATTAGTGTCTTGGCTGAAACTTATACCCAACGCCCCACACGGTTTGGATGAAGTGATGATCAGAGTCAGACAAAGACAATTTGCTGCGTAAACGGTTAATGGTGCTACACACCGTGTGGTGATAACCAGAATGACTGGTGTTCCATACGTGATCGAGCAATTCATCTTTACTGTAGACTCTGCCCGGACGAGTCGCGAGAAACTGCAGCAAAGTAAACTCTGTCGCGGTAAGAGTGACATCCTTGTCGTTTAGGGATACTTGGTGCAACTCCGGAATGATTCTTAGCGGACCAAAATCCATCGCTTCGTCGAGTACTTCATTTGCTACTTTGGCCTCTGCGGTTTGACTGACTCGGCGCAGCACGTTACGTACTCGCGCTTGGAACTCTAATACACTAAATGGCTTAGTGATGTAGTCATCAACGCCCGCTTCTAAACCGTCAACCTTGTCCATTTCGCCGTCTCTTGCTGTCAACATAAGCACTGGGCTCCAATCTTGTTGCTGCCGCAAATAATGGCAGATGTATAGACCATCACCATCTGGTAAACCTCGGTCAAGGATCAATAAATCAAAGGGTTGTTGCTGGTACTGCGTTTTAGCATCGGCGACATTTGTGGCTCGCGACACTTGGTGTCCTTGAAACTTGAGATGCATCTGAACCAGTTCTGCCAAATCATCGTCATCTTCCACCAACAAGATGTTCGCGACTAAATTGATTGCCTGTTGTTCCATGGTCCTTTCCTTGCCTTCGAGTATCCTCACTTTGCACATGACCGGAACAAATTAGAAATTCTTTCAAAAAAGGTTCCGATGACGCCATGAGGGATAAAGCGCTCGGCTACAAACGCTTTGGAAAGGAGACGTCATCGGAGCCTGTGTTACTCGACTCGAGTGATGGTGACTTTCGCACCTGGGTTCAAGAAACGATGGTTCGCAGAGAGTGCTGAGTTTGCTAATCCATCATCTTGGCTAACTACCCCCGCATGGAAGGCAACAACGTCATTACTGTCATTACGAGTGGCATTGAAGCCCTCACCGCCACCTGCTGGGCCCGGAATGGTTGCGGCAAGTTCATTGTTCAGTTCCGTGCCAGAATCCCAAACGTTCATGCTCATTTCATAGCTTTCACCTACTGCGAGCGATTTGAGCGATAGCCCCGTTTCGCCAACAAAGGCATCGTTGGTATTCACGAACATAGACGCCACAGACAAGTAACCGTAACGACTAGGGTCAACCGTGATGGTGACTTCGTCCGATGCACCCGGCAACACCAATCCATTACCCGAAATACCTTGGTAAACACTGTCATTGCTGTTCATCAACTCAATCAGCTCGGCGTTACTACCGCCTTCAGCAAGATGCTCAAGTTCAACAGATGCGGCTTGGCCAATTTCAAACAGTTGATAGTCGCCATTGTGAGTGAGAACCGCGAGCGGAGACATAGGTTGATTCGCAGTCAAGTTCGCAACGTTAATCGTGTAACGGTACGATTTCACTACGTCATTATCATCATCGCTTGGACAACCGGCGAGCAAGCCGACTGAAGCTGCTACTAGTAAGATTCTGACTTTCATACATCCCCCTTACTTCACAACGATTGTGATGGTTGCAACTGGGTTTAACCAACGATGGCTGCTGCTGTCTAGATCACTGATGCCGCCAGTTGGATCGCTATCACCAAGGTTACCCGGATGCACGTGAACTTTATCGTTAGTTACCGTTGCTTCAACGCCTGTACCGCCAGTGCCAAAGGTAATGAAAGGTGGGTTTGGCATGCTAGACGCAAGTTCATCGTTCGCTTCTGTACCGGCATCGTAACTTCTTAGCGTTGCTCGGTATGTACCCGCTTCCGTTGGAATCTTCCAGCTGTCTAGACCGACAAAACCGTCATTGGTTGGCAGCAACATCGCGCTCAGAGAAAGATATCTGTGGTCGCCACTGTCTAAGGTGAAGGTGGTTGCAACACCCGGATTCAAAATACCACCAGCAGGATTCTCAACCACCGCACCACCAGCGTTACCAATCACACTCGCAAGACCAGAGATATCACCACCTTCTGCCATGGCTTCTAGTTCTGACGTTGCTGCTTGGCCCGTTCTGAACATTTGAAGATCAGAGCCATGTGCAGCAACAATAAGTGGTGTAAAGTAGATGCCTTTGGTTGCGTTTGTCACGGTAATTTCCAATTCCGCCGCATTCACTGATGCAGAGCCTAGTGCCATAGCGACTGAAGTCATGACGAGTCCGAGTTGGGTACGTTTTTTCATTGTGATTCCATCCTTTAATGAGGGTTGAACTACCCAAGCCAATCTGTACGGCTTTACTTCTTTGTTCGTGACTTGAGTAGGTTAAGCATTACGTTTCGAACGTTTTGCGTTCTTGCCTCTAAGAATGACGAGCAAATCTATCAGTAACTTCATCGAATTCTCATAAAATTCTCACAAGTTCTGTTCGAATTCTGTCAGCAGCACTTTTTTTACTCTTAATCAGCTATTTACACTTCTCGGTTTCCCCTCCTACAATGCGGTATTCCCTGTTTAAATCACGATTCTCACCATGATTCATAACGTTCTGTCTGCCTACTATGGCGAAATCTACGGCATCGCTTTTTTCAACCACTACTTGAGCCATTACGCCCAAAGTGAACAACAAACACTGTGGCAAACCTTGATTGAAGTGGAAGACCTCACCGCAGAAAAGCTCAAACCTGTACTGCTGACAAATGGCATGGATATCGAAAATCGACACCAAGAGATGCTGGATAAAGGCTTGGCAGATGCAACCAAGTGGATTGGTTTACCATGGCAAGAGTTGGTAGCGACTCTTCTGAAGTGGGTAGAACCTTATGAGGTCAAGTATCGAGAGTGGCATGAAGAAGTGAAAGCTTCGCAGCAATATTCAATCGCTGAGCGAGAAGCTATCGAGTTAATTGCAGACCACGAAACAGCTATTTATCACTGTTGGCAACAATACCATACTGGTGAATCCGGCTTGCCTGCACTCAATACATTTTTAGCAAAATATCGTTAAAGCGAGACGGTGACACTTGAACCTCGTGAAACCGTACCAGACAATATCGTTATTCCGCTGCGCAGAACTGAACAATTATGGTTAATCCAAAACTCATTGCCCTACTTCCTGATCTTGCGTCGTTTATCTTGGTGGTAAACGAAGGCAGTTTTACCGCTGCAGCCAAACAACTCGGCGTGACGCCATCGGCTTTAAGTAAGTTGATCACCCGACTAGAGCAAGCGCTCTCGGTCAAATTGTTTGAGCGTACGACTCGTAAGTTGATCATCACTCAAGCTGGACAAAAGGTTTACGACCAAAGCATCGCAATGGTGAATGCCGCGCAGCAAGCCGTTGAGCTATCAGCGGAAGATCATGCCGAGCCAACAGGCGCACTCACAGTGGCAGCCCCCGAAGCATTTCTTAATTCGGTGCTTCAACCGTTTGTATTGCCATTCCTAGAACGTTATCCAAATATTCAGCTTAAACTGCGTGCAGCAGATGGTGAGATCGATCTGTTCCGCCAAGGTATTGATGTCGCATTTAAGCTTACCGATAAACCCGATGAGAACTTGGTACTCAAAGAGATCAGTAAGACCAATCTTGTTTTGTGTGCCTCTCCAGATTACCTCACCAAACACGGTATGCCTGAGCACCCAACCGAGCTTGAACAGCACGATTGTATTTACCTTGCCGAGAACGACAAAGACAACATCTGGTCGTTCTTTAAAGAGGAAGCCTTTCATTCGATCGCAGTAAGTGGACGCTACGCCGTCAACCACTCTCAAATGCGCTTGAACGGGGTTAAGTCTGGCTTGGGAATTGGGATCTTCCATGACTTCGTGATCAAAGACGCGTTAGAGCAAGGAGAAGTGGTGGAGGTATTGCCGGATTGGATGATCAAGAGTAACTACCACGGCGCTATTGCGATGCAGTATGCACAAACCAAATATATGCCTGCTCGCCTGCGCGTGTTTATCGACTTCGTTAAGGAGCATTTAGTCTCCGAGGACACTAACCATGCTTGAGGATACGAGCCATGTTTGAAGAGGTTAACCATGTTTAATGCCATTCATCACGTTGCGATCATTTGCAGTGATTATCCAAGGTCAAAACGCTTTTACACCGAATTGTTAGGGCTAAAAGTCATTGCTGAAAATTATCGTAAAGCCAGAGACTCGTACAAACTTGACCTTGCTCTGCCTGACGGTAGCCAAGTTGAACTATTTAGCTTTCCGGACGCACCAGAGAGACCGAGCTTTCCTGAAGCTCAGGGGTTACGCCACCTTGCTTTTCAAGTGGATGATGTCGAGCATGTTAAAGAATATTTAGAGGCGAGAGAAATTGAGGTAGAGCCCATTCGCGTCGATGAATTTACAGGCAAAGCGTTTACCTTTTTCAAAGATCCAGATGGCTTGCCGCTAGAAGTTTATCAACGCTAACTTTGGTGGGGCACGAGGAACTGGCGTTTCAAACCGTACACTTAGAGCCAAAAAAGTGTAGCTTTCAGAAATGACCAAGCTCAGTTGTGGAAGTATTGGTGTAGTTGGAAGTGAATCATGATGAAAAGTCGAAAAGTGACTAAAAGGACAAGGTTTGCCTTTATGGCTGACGGCATTGTCACTTTCTTCGATTTGAACCAATTCAAAACCATTAAGCGTACATAGCGTCGCCCACACGCCCATGCTGTTACCATGAGCATTGATAACAGGCATAAGCGTCACTAGCACCCAACTTAGAGCACTAGCAAATAGCATGGAGCGATAAAAAGGAATTAATCTACGCATAACGGTGACTTAACAAATTTAATTCAGCGTAACTAATTCTGAGTGCTAGCTCAAAAATAGGATCAATAAGTGGTTGCCACCTCACAGCTTTTCTTCAATAACGCAATTGACAGACACAAAAAAGCCCACCAAAACGGCAGGCTATTTTCATATTCTATTGTCAGCATTTATCGCGATTAGCCGAACAGCTTACTCCAAATACTTGGGTTACGCTTGTCGTGGTATTCTTCACGTAGGCTATCAATTTCACGTAATTGTGCTTTCGCGTCTTGCAGGTTACCAGCGTCTAAGTCTGCCTCAATCTTGTCTAACGTTACCGTTAGTTTATTAAAGCCTTCTAAGTAGGTATCGAATTTCTCTGGTGGATAGTTACCGCGCTTAGATTGCTCGACGATTGCTTGCAAGCTATCAATTGCAGACTTCATGGTTTCAACATCCGACGCTTCTGCCGCCTGTTTGAATTCCATCTTCATCTGCTTCATGTTTTGTTTTAAATCAACCGCTTCTGCCATTGCGTATGTTGAGCCAAACGCAATCGCACACCCTAGGACTAAAGGACGTAACATTTTCACTTCTCCATTTATAGTGCCGAATTCTGTGTCGGCTTTATTTACCCAAGTAACCCACGCCATAAAAGGCGACAAACTAGCTTAGTTGAGTATTTCCGGGTCGCAGTGTAAAGCAATCTTACGCCAGGTGCATACCTAAAATGTAATCAAGTTTATGCGTTGCGAATGTCGTCATACTCTGGAATTGGCTTACGGCCTCTCAGAGCTAAGAAAGACAAAAACTGCTGAGCGGTGTGAGTAATCACTTTTTTGCTATCGATACCCACTCTATCCATTAGCTCTCCAACCAAATCCAGATTACCAACATCATGACAGAAATGCGCATCACTTCCCGTTGTGAAGAAGACACCGAGATCTTTACCGATTTGTGCAATCTCGTGGCAACGGTCTACGCTACCCACTCGGCTATTCCCTTTTAGCGTGGTGTTATTGATTTCAATCGCAACATTATGCTCTTTCGCGCACGTTAAAACGGCCTGAAAATCAAAGTCGAAATTTGGATTCCCAAGATGGCCAAGCGCATCAATACGACCGTTTTGAATCACATTAATGAGCGCTTCCGTATGAGTTTCTTTGTTTGCAGGACGAAAAACAGGTTCATGGAAACTTGCAATAACCCAATCTAGGTTACGATCGACACTCAGCGGAATATCGATGTCGCCTTCGGTATTAAGAATGTTGGATTCCACACCCCGAATGATCGCGATACCGTCCAAAAATCGAGGCAGGATTTTTTGGTTGGAGAAAAACCAGTAATGCGGCGCGCCCGGCATTGATTCTGCGTGATCGGTAGTACAGAACATATCCAAGCCGTTCTCTTTCGCCAATTTTGCATTTTCAATCAAGGTGCTGTACGCATGACCACTGGCGTACGTATGTGTATGGGTATCAACTTTAAATTCCATCATCCACTCTCTTAGGTGCGCTATCTTGCGTGCTATTGTATACCTACACGTGACGTACCGTCAGCCCAAGATGAGTATCAGACTTAAGCTTGCTCCTCACTGATGGCTTTTATTAGGGGCAACGCTTTTTCCCATCCGTGATTAAACATAGAAACAAAGTCGCTGTGCGTATGAATGGTGACATTGAGTAACAAACGATCACTATTGGTGTCGATCTGATAGATCTCTCGTGATCCAATCCACTTAGATGCTAAATCCCCATCCAATTGCTGCCTATTATCCGGATTAAAAATAGCAATGTGATGAAATTCAAGACGCTGTTGCGGTTGCACGATATCGATAGTCGCTCGCGTTCCGCCCATATCGGGATCAAAAAAAGTGATGTCTTGCCCTTCTTCCCATATCCCATCAAATTGAGACTGGGGTGAGAAAGCCTGTGCCCAGCGTTTGTATAACTCAGCATCGGTTAGCACTTCCCACACCCGTTGCGGTGTAGCCGAAATCTCAACGTAATAATTTAGCGTAAGCATTATTTCTCTCCCTGAACCTTTCTTGACGCTAGTTCATTGTCAGAAAAAATCAAACCTCACCTCTGATTTGCCTTACTTAATCCTCTATTTTCCGACAGGCTAAGAAGTTCTCGCTTGTAACCTACCACCACGATGCGCCGTAAAGCGAACCCAACATGTGTTCAGTATGGTTGCGAGCACGATTAAACTCATCCCGATAATTTGGCTTTGGCTCATTCGGTCATCGAAAAACGCACTCTGCCAAACCGCGGTGAACAGTAGGTTAGTAAAAATAAGTGGTGCAAGTTGAGAGCCGCTGCTTGCCAGTTGATACGCTTTGGAGCGGAAAAGTTGGGTGTTAATGATCATCAGGGACATCACACCGAGCCACAGCATATTAGAAGAAACAGTAGATTCCATCACATTGGCTTTGAGGAAAACATCGATGTCGTTAAACAACGTTAGCGGTAACAGAAATACGGCAGCAAACCCAAACGCCCAAAAGTTGATTTCTAATGGCGACATATCAGTTTTACTCACTTTATATAGCGTAAGCTGAGAGCCGGAATTGAAGAGTCCACCAGCTAGACCGAGTAATAAATCCGAGCGCCAAGTAAACTCCCCACCAACTCCCGCCAACATAACCACTCCAGTAAACGCCATTGCTAAAGCCGCCAATGTTGAAACGCGAATGTGGCCTCCCATAAACAGCTTTTCAACCAAAGGAATAAATAATGGGCCAGTGGCAAACAATACCACCCCTTCTACCAGCGTTAACGTTTGTAGTGACGCGATGAAACACAACTGTGATAAGCCGATACAGAAGGCGCGAAGCAAAATCGGTTTTAACGTCCCAGCTTTAGGAAAGGTAAGATTTTTGAAACGAAGTAAGACAAGCAAAATAAGTGCAGGAGCCAAAAAGCGTAAGAAACTAAACAGTGTGACGGAAAGTTCACCTGTCAACTGCTTTGCTAACAACCCAGTAACAGATAAGCTTAACGTAGACATCAGCATGAAAAGAATAGATTTATTTACTGCATTCATTCGATACTCCTTAATATGTGGAGTATTTTATGAGATATCACTTATTGTAAATAGCGAGTAATATTAACCATTAATGTAAGAAAAACTTACAGGTTAACTTATCTCTCATCATGTTACGGTTTCTAAAATATGCGTAAATTAGTCCCTCTAAAATCCATCTATGCATTTGTCGCTGTGGCGGAATCTGGCAGCATGACAGAAGCAGCGCAGATATTAAGTGTGAGTCATTCGGCGGTGAGTCAGGCGATAAAATCACTGGAGACTCAGGTCAACAAACCTCTGTTTGATCGCGTAGGCAGACAAGTTCAACTTAATGCTGACGGTAAAAAATATTATCGAAATGTTGCGCCAGCTTTAGAACAAATTGTCGATGCCACAGAAGCGCTAATCCAAGACCAAAACTTGCAACGTATTACGCTTAATATGGTGAATTCCTTGGCGCTGCATTGGTGGATTCCGCGAATGTCGAGTTTGCAGGACTTTGCTCCGCAATTAGACGTTCGTTTATCAAACCTGTCTGGCAGGTTTAATCTAGAGCAAGAAGGTATCGACGCTGCCCTCGTGCATGGAAACACCGAGGAATGGCAAGATTATTACTGTGAAAAGCTCAGTGAAGATGAACTGGTTTTGGTGTGTAGCCCTGAATTGATAGCTAAGACGAATGACTCAAATATAGCTCAACTGTTAAAGCAGTATCCCATCATTGAAGTCACTAACGAACGAAGAAAAAATGACTGGAACGTGTGGCAGAATGCGACTGGCATCCTGCGACCTAAAAGCAAAAAACCAATCACTTTTAATATGTCGATACAAGCCGTGCAAGCGACGACTCGTCGTTTAGGCTTATTGGTGACTCATCGCTTGTTTGTGAAAGATGACATCAAATATGGCCAGTTAATCGAGCTGGGTAAACCCGTCATTAATCCTAACCAACAGTTTTACTTTGTTTGCCCACCACACAAGCTAAAGCTGGAATCGTTTCACCTTCTGCGCTCGTGGTTGCAACAATCATTCAATTAAAGAAACCTTTTGTTAAGCACATTCATTGAAAAATTAGTATAAAGTTAGAAAGAGCACTTTTCATCCAAGGATGGTTTATGAAGCGGTATCAAATATGGTTAAGCGTACTCTGCCTCGCAGTACCCATGAGTGCAGTCGCTGAAAGTGAAGACGCTCATTCAGAGCAAGGCATCTCAACGGCAATCATAGGCGGCCAGCAAGCCACTCAAAATCAATTGCCTTTTTTCGCACGACTCATTCTACACAAAACTGGCGCTAATCAATTTGCCAACATCTGTGGCGGCACGATTGTTAATGACCGCTTCATTTTAACCGCCGCTCACTGTGTAGAGCCGAGTGTTTTTTCTGACGGATGGACAATCAATGATCTACGAGTTTTAGTAAAAAACCCGACAATGAATGATGTGTTTGTTGAAGAATTCAAAGATGTTCGCTCTATCACTATTCATCCAAATTACGAGCCTAGTGATTTATGGATTAATGATATCGCCGTACTTGAACTTACCCATCCGATCACCGACAACGTTCAATCCATTACGTTGCCGCAAGATTTTGGTGATTACAGCAGCAAATCGGTTTATCAGATATTCGGTTTAGGGCAAACCTCGACCAACGATGAAAATGGACCAAATTATTTGCGATGGGCGGAAGTAAAACCACTCACTGATGCGCAATGTGCTTCTTTAGTGACGGGGTTTAATGCCCAAGAAAGCTTATGTGCCAATGGGTTTCCTGAGCGCAGTTATACCGGTATTTGCAGCGGTGACTCTGGTGGCCCTCTCACCTATCAAGACAACAACGGAATATATCAACAAATCGGTATTGTGAGCTATGGTTCTTCTGTTTGTGAATCCGCTGCGATTCCGAGTGTGTTTACTGAGGTTCTAAATTACACAACATGGATTGAATCCCAAACCAGTTCGGGAGTGAAGACTCGTTACAATGCCCTCTTAGCAAGCACAGAAGATTATCATAGTGAAGGTGATTCCGGCTTTGAACCAGAAGATACCAACACATCTGGCTTTGAGGATAATGGCAGTAGTGGTGGCGCACTTGGCGCAGGGATGATCATGCTTGGAGGCTGGTTTGGTTGGCTAAGACGCCGCGGAACTTATTCGCGCTCCTAATAGCTTCGATAAGACATCATAATATCTTGCGCTTAACACGAGAGTTGATGATGTCTTCTATTATTTTTTGCTCTTTTTTCGCTTTTTCATAATTTTGCTTAGTACGCCATCGTTCGAGCACTTTTTCTAACCCTTGAACACGAGCGTGTTTGTGCTCCAGCGTTTTTTGTACAGACGCGCATTCCGCTTGCATGACGGCTTGTTCATGCTCATGGTGGCGAAGCATTTTTTGCAGCATTTGATCGACACGATTAAAGTTCATCAGTGCTGCGCTTGTCAGTGTTGGAACAGTTCTGGTTGATTGTCCCGCATGACCTTTCAATGCTGACAATTGTTCCAACTGCATTGAAAGATGGGAGTGACGTTGACGCATGGCATCAAGTTGTTGACCCACACGATCACGTTGCTTTTCTTCCATTTGTTGCAGCTTACCCACTGCTTTTAACTTGGATTTCATCTCAACGATGCCACTCCCATTTGGTTAAGCACTTTGAAAAAGCTGCGCGAGCTCGGTCAAACTGGTTGGGTAATCCACTGACTCATTGGCGGCTTGTTGTAAATACGCACGTAAGTTTGGATACATAGCAACAGATTGATCTAATTCAGGATCTTGCCCCGGTTGATAGCCTCCTAACGGCAGCAGTTCTTTCACCTGAAGATAGTTGGAGTACATCTGGCGGAAATTATTCGCGATCGTGCTATGCGCCTCCTGTGTACAGGTACTCATACAACGGCTGATAGACGCATTAATATCAATGGCAGGATAGTGCCCTTGCTCGGCAAGTTGACGCGATAATACAACATGCCCATCTAAGATAGCACGCGCAGAATCCACGACAGGATCTTGCTGGTCGTCCCCTTCCGCCAACACGGTATAAATTGCGGTTAGGCTACCGTGCTGATTTTCACTGTTGCCCGCACGCTCAAGGAGTTGCGGTAACACGCTGAAGACAGAGGGCGGATAACCGCGAGATGCCGGAGGCTCGCCAAGAGAAAGAGCGATTTCACGCTGTGCCATGGCGTATCGAGTGAGAGAGTCCATCAACAACAGAACATCTTTGCCTTGGTCTCGAAAATACTCGGAAACGCGATGACAAAGCAGTGTGGCTCTTAACCTCATCAGCGGGGATTCATCAGCAGGAGCTGCGATGATAATCGCCTTCTTGCGCGCCTCTGGGGTTAAGTTTCGTTCGATGAACTCGCGTACCTCTCGGCCTCGCTCACCAATAAGACCAACCACAATCACATCGGCTTCGGTGTTTTTGGTGATCATCCCCATTAAAACACTTTTACCGACACCACTGCCCGCCATTAAGCCAATGCGTTGACCTTTTCCGACGGTCAAGAGTCCATTGATTGCGCGCACCCCAACGTTGAGTGGGGTATCAACAGGACGTCGCTTCAATGGGTTAATCGGTTTTGGTTCAAGTGAAACACGATCTCCCCCTTTTAGCGGTGCCCCGTCGTCCAACGGCTCACCTAAACCATTCAGCACTCGCCCTAACCACTGAGCACTTAACTGCACGGTACTGTCGCCGTCCAGAGGAATAACTTTCGCACCAGCAAATAAGCCACCTAAGCGCCGAATAGGCATTAGGTAAGCAATAGTGTGCTCAAAGCCCACCACTTGCGCTTCGATCATGTCGCCTTCTGCGGTTTCTACGAGACAGCGCTGCTCCAGTTTAAACCGGCACCCAACGGCTTGTAACATTAAGCCGTTTACTTTAATCAAGCGCCCTGTCACGCGAGCAACAGGGATTGAATCGAGCGAAGCCAATGCTTCGCTCAAACGCTCACTCAATAGCTCATGGCTTAAGGTATTACTCATGCTCTGATTCTACCTGCGGAATACTAACTTCATCCAAAAGGTGTTGTTTTACATTGTCCATACAGGCTTCTAAACGAGAGTCGCAACTTGCATCCGCCTCTGCATCATCGGTCACTAGTTGACAGCCACCAATCGGAAGTTCCGTATTAGCCACCAGTTTCCAAGATTGTGGCAGATCAGCATTAATGTGAGTAATTCGTTCTAAATCCTGCGGATTTAAATGCACGGTTACGGTTTCCGCTTTACCAGGCATGGCAGACAATGTCTCATCCACCAAAGCAAGGATCTGTTGAGGCATTAAAGTGAGCTCAGCACGAATCACTTGCTGAGCCACTTTTTGTACCAGCTCACAAATCATATGACGTTGCTGTTGCTCTTTTTCGTCTTGCCAACGAGACAGCGCATGAAAGAGCTCGTTCACGGGTTTCGCCGCCTCTAGAAAACTCTGTTTTCCTGACTGCTCACCAGACACAAAGCCTTTTTGGAAGCCTTCTTTTTGCCCATCTAACAGGCCTTGTTGCTTACCCTGCTCGATACCTTGACGTAAGCCTTCTTCATGCCCTTGTTGTAAACCTTGTTGAAAACCGGCTTCAAGCTGCTGTTGAATATCAACTTGCGGCTCTTGCCAACCTTGGTTATCTAGCCCGAATTCGTCTTCTATAGCCTTAGGCTGCGCCAAAGGCGGAAAACGGTGCAAACGGTATCCACTCGGCGGCAGTCGCATCGTACTTGATTTTGTCTCTACCATGACGTTACTCCACCGTTGGCTCTTCATAAAGAAGCAACTGAACTTCACCAGATTCATCCAATTCACGCACCATTTGCATGATGTCTTGACGCGCTTTTTGAACACGACTTAACGCAACAGCCCCGCGCGCTTCCATATCGTCTTCCAGTGCTTTCACCATACGCTGAGGCATAGAACGTTTAATGGCTTGCTGTAACGTAATTTCTGAACCTTTAAGTGCAACTGCCCACAATTCTAGTGGGATCTGCTGCACCAGCATGTCCATGGTTTCTTCACGCTGACGACCAAGAACCATAAAGTCGAACATATTCTCTTCAATGGCATTAACGACATCTTCATCATGCAACTTCAGCATTTCCATCAACGACCCGCGATCACCTTCAAAGCGGTTAATGATGTCAGCAGCTTGCTTGACACCAGATAGCGGTGTGCTTTGGCTTGCAGATACTTTTTCAATGCAGCGCTCAACGAGCTCATGCAAATCAATAGCAACTTGATGATCGATGTCTTGCAGCTGAGCAATTCGGAACAAGATTTCGTCATGGTAATCTTGTGGCAGGTGCTTCAACACCGCTGAAGAGCTATCGGCTGGCAAATACGCAAGAAAAATCGCTTGCATTTGCGGGTGCTCATTCACAATGAAACGAGCAAGCGTTTCTGCTTCCACCCACTGTAAGCGCTGCATATTGTTGCGAATTTCATCACCATACAGCGTATTCAGCAGCCCTTTTGCCAAATCATTACCCAATGCTTTACGTAGCGTATTAGACAAATATTCTTTAGAAGCTCCACGAATGCCACTGTGCTCACGAAAGTCTTCAAAGAAAGTTTGAATAACGCCGCGAGCGGAATCGCTCTTAATGCCATTCAACTTCGCCATTGCACGAGTCACCCGCTGGGTTTCATCACGGCTAAAGTGCTGTAAAACCTTCGCAGCGGCATCCTCGCCCATGCCTAATAGCACGAGCGCGGTTTGTTCTACATAACTAAGCGTCTGCTTTGATGGAACTGTGTTCATTGATGTTTACCCATTGTTTCAGTATTTCGGCTACGCGCTCTGGCTCTTCATTGGCAATAAGCTGTAGGTGTTTCAATTGAATCTCTAGTGGCGAACCGGCTGGAGGCAGCATGTCGCTGTTTACATCTAAGCCGGAAGAGGCTGAGATACCTTTTTCTGATAGACGGCGATCAAGCACTTCTTCATGCTCACGCTCTTCACGCGTTTGCAGGTTGTCATAATCAGGCTCTTCTTGCGGCTCTGCAAAGTCTAACTCTGGTACTGGCTTATCAACGCCTGTGAGGTGCATGATCAATGGGCGTAGTACGAAGAAGATCATCGCCAAGCCTAACAAACCACCGATAACGTAACGTATTGGCTGCTGTACTGTAGGGTCTTGCCACCACGGCAGCGCAGGAGGCGCATCAATTTCAATTGGAGTGAAGTTGAAACTCATCAAGCTTAAGCTGTCACCTCGTGCCGCAGAAATACCGACAGCATCCATGATCATATTTGAAATCTGCTCTTTATCTGCTTCACTCCAAGCAACACCATCCGGAGAGGCTTTCGAGTTCAACAGTACCGACACGCTCATTTTCTCAATTTGACCTTGTTGGTATTGAGTACGACGAACACTACTCCCCACTGCATACTGACGGTTTACTTCAGAGCGTGCGTTGGTGTTTTGGCTATCGTTCGTTTCTACTTCTTCACCAGTTACCGGCGGTTGGTTGCTTAGAGAACCTGGTACGCCTAGCGCAATTTGGTCAACTGAGTTGTTGTGAATGGTGTGCTCGTTACGTACGACAGGTGCGTTATCCAAAATCTCTTGCGTTTCTTCAACTTGGCTAAAGTCCATATCGGCAGCAACTTGCACACGGAAGTTACTCGGACCCACAATTGGCGTAAGCATGTCTGCTGCGCGTTGAATGATCTGCTTCTCAACGTTCTTTTGATATTCAAGGTATTTTGCATTGACTTTACCTGCTTCCGCCGAAGCAACATCTGCACTGAGTAAACGGCCATATTGGTCGATAACAGATACAAATTCAGGCTTCATCGCCGTCACGCTACCAACCACTAAGTTGATGATTGCTTCAACTTGCTCAGACTTGAGGTCTTCGCCAGGTTTCAGCTCAAGCATCACTGACGCTGAAGGGTTCTCGCTGTTTTGACGAACAAATAAGGTTTGACGAGGAATAGCTAAGTGAACACGCGCATTCGCCACTGAATTCAGAGACATGATAGTGCGTACTAACTCACCTTCTAAACCATGACGGTAACGCGCCGTTTCCATAAATTGGCTTGTACCGAGAGAGCTGTCTTCTTTAAGCGAATCCAAACCTGTCGGCAGTTTGGCTTTAACACCTTTTGACGCAAGCAACATGCGAACTTTCGCAACTTCGCCTTCTGGCACAAGAACTTGGCCATTTTGCTCTTGCATACGGTAGCTTACACCTTCGCTTTCTAATACCGAGACAATCTCTCCGATATCAAAACGTTCTTGTTGGCTATACAGTGGACGGAAGCTTTGTGAGGAACTCCAAAGAGCGACCACAATGATTGCCGCAACAATCGCAGCGAGTACGGCAGATAACACTAGGTTTCTCTGGCTACTCGACCAGATTTGCTTCAGCTTCGTTGTTACATCGTCCATGCTATTCGCAGTAGAAAATGTCTGTGCTGAGCCGGAGGTCATGGCTGTATTTCCGGCGACTTGGGGGGTTAGTTCTGACATGAATTACACCGGCATCTTCATAATATCTTCAAATGAGGTCACGACTTTGTTGCGCACTTGCATCAAAGCATTAAATGATAAGCTGGCTTTTTGGCTAGCGACCATCGCACCAACTAGGTCATCACTTTTTCCTGTTTCTACGGCCGTCATTTTTTGACTAGCCACTGATTGATGTTGATTCACTGTTTCCAACACATTTGTCATCGCTTGTGAGAACGATAATGGTGCGTTTAGTGATTGTTGATCTAAAGGATTTGCACTCACGATAAACTCTGGCGGCTGCACTTGTGCCTGCATCGCCTGCATTTTTGACAACATAAGTTGCTCTGCCGAGACCGCATGAGTAGGTTGACTTGCCATCTATTTTTTCTCCTATTAGGCAGCCGAGCCTAGTGCCGACTGTAAATCAATACCATGTTCTCGCATGGCTGCGAGTTTGTAGCGTAGCGCTCGAGTTGATACTCCAAGCGCGTTTGCGGTTTTCGTTCGGTTTCCACCAAACTGACGTAATTTTTCTAAAATAAATTGATATTCGGCCTGCTTCTTCGCTTCTACATGACCAAAGCTTGAAGCTGGCTCAGCGGATGGAACTGGCGCAACAAGTTCAATAGGCAGCATCAGATCATGGGCAGTAATGTAGTCACCATGACGCATGACCAATGCACGCTGAATGACATTTTCCAACTCGCGAATATTGCCTGGCCAGTGATACTGACTCAGTGCACTGATCGCATCTTGGGATAGATGACAGCGACTGCTATCTTGATACTTTTCAATAAAGAATTGGCTGATCGGTAAAATGTCTTCTTTTCTTTCACGCAAAGGCGGCCAGTGCAGAGGCAAAACATCCAATCGATAATAAAGGTCTTCACGGAATGTGCCTTTTTGAACTTCTTCACGTAAGTCTTTATTGGTTGCCGCAATAACACGAATATCAAGCTTCACCGCCTTGTGGCTGCCTACGCGTTCCACTTCACGCTCTTGAAGAACGCGTAATAACTTGGCTTGAACTGCTGGGGACATTTCTCCGATTTCATCTAGCAAAATCGTCCCGCCATTCGCTTCTTCAAACTTACCGCTTTGAGAGTTAGTCGCTCCTGTGAAGGCACCTTTTACATGACCAAATAGAACCGCTTCTAGCATCGACTCTGGAATGGCGGCGCAGTTAACCGCCACAAATGGACCATCAATACGTGGAGAGTGCTCATGCACATATCGAGCCAGCACTTCTTTACCCGTTCCCGATTCGCCTGTAATTAACACACTGGCGCTGGTGCAAGCGGCACGATGCGCCAATTGCAGTACCTGCTTGCTTCGCCAAGATTCCGCAACAATGTTGGCCATTGGCTTACCTAGCGCTTCAACGCGCTTCAGTAAATTGAGCAGCTGATTCGCTTCAAATGGACGTAATAGATAATCGGTTGCTCCCGATTTCATCGTCTCAGCCGCCAAGATTCCCTGCTCTTGATCGACAATAGCGATAACAACACCAGAGTTACGTTGCTTTTGGTGGCAAGCAACAAACTCGCGGACACACATGTCCGGTAAAGTAGAGCTCACAAGAGTGATTTCTGCTCGCTCTTCAAGTAATGCGCCTCGGCCAGTACGAGTGTGTTTTGCGGTGTAACCTGCATTTTGCAACACATCCAATACTGGTTGAGCAAGAGCTTCATTCGGCTCAACCAACAAAATTTTCGTTTTCGTCATCATTGAACCTTAACTTTCGTTTGTTGATTTTGTTGTTGTACATCAGGGTGGTGTTTCACTGCCGTTCGCTCGTTATCTCTAACTAGGCGCAACGTTACACGTCGATTTTTCGCTTGGCCCTTCGTCGAATTATTGCTGGCAATTGGGTAACGAGAACCATGCGCTCTTGTTTCGAGCATCGATTTATCAATACCAAGTTCAACTAAGGCCTCGGCAACTTGCTCTGCTCTAGTACGTGATACTGAAAGGTTCGCCAAGCTAGAACCAACGTTATCGGTGTGGCCATCAATTAAGATCTTGGTCACACGATCATCAACAGATACATAGCTATTTAGCGCTGCGAGCGTTTCTTGCTGCTTACGACTGAGCGCCTTCTGACCAAAGTCAAAAGACAGAACAAGATTTCGTGCCTCTGAAAACGAAAGCTTAGGCAAACGCGCTCGACAGGCATTAAATGACTTGAGCGCGTTTTGAATTTGAATAGTCGGAATCACAATCTCCGACAAAGAGGAAGCATTACTTCCCTTTAGTGACAACGTCACCCAATTACCAGTAGCAATTGAATCCATGAGTTCATCAGCACCTTTGCTGAAGACAAATCGTTGGGATGGCTTAGTAAAATCAAGGGTGGCAAACTCTTTTCTATAAAGCTCACTAGACCAAGGGGCACTTTGACTTATTAGAGCAATCGTTTTCCATTTATTATTTTCATAATGTATATCGGAAATAAAATAAGTTTTATTGTTAGGTTCCGAACGGAAATAAAACTTCCCATACGGCGTGCTTGAGTGCAATAAGTTGCATTCAAAGTTGTTTCCTTTATATGTCCACTTTGAAAGGTCCATGGGGATGGTCACAACCTCACCTGAATATGTCACCTTAGACACTAGCAAACTGACAAAAATAAATATTTTACAATTTATTAAACCGTTAGGGTTCATGTATATCTTACAATTCCATGACCTTATCAATTTAATTAAATATGCCACTAAGCCGTGATAACTGGCATAGCTAATCATGTTAATTACCTATTCTGAATATTGAAACTGGTTACAAAACACTCACAAGAGCATAGCCAAACCTTTAAAATCAAGATTTAAGCTTTAAAAACAATGTCTTATATTTTAATTATCTAAATTAGCTGTTACACCATGAAGATGGTTTTAAAAAGTTAATAACAACTAAAAACGCTTAATATTTTTATATTTTCTTATTAAGCAATTTATAAAGGAAACTAACCCTTTTTAAATTTTATTAAAAGATTAAGACTATATGCTCAAGGCAACATGTGAACTAAAGTCACAATCTTAGAGTTTGAAACTAAAAGATCATTAAAATTTCTGTGTAGACTACACGCTATTAAGTTAAAACAGTTTCGATTGTTAACGCACGGTAAAATATAAATGGAAAATAGAGTTAGCGAGCCTATTTCTGATATTCAACTACTTGATGTAGAATTATTAGGCAAACCTATTCATATCATTCGTGAAAAGCTTGAAGGCTTGATTTCAGAGTCTTGTTCCAGCCTTACGATTGAATTACAAAATTGGCTCAGTACGAGTAAAGTGGAAGCTAGCTTAACCTCTGTAGACTTGCATCGCTTTACACCGATAAAAATGGATAAAGACCAAACATCAACCTATCAGCACCAAGAGGGCGGCATGGTATTTGTTCATGGAGATGCTCACACGTTAATAAAACTGGCGGATCGGTTCTATGGTGCCAGCACTGAGCGTTCAGCAACAACACTGACAGCAAGTGATCTCCGCCTACAAGAGCGAATCAGTCGTATCATTATTGGTTGGCTTGCACCAGGTGAGATGTGGGAAATGGGTGAGTACGAAGCACCCCGAGGGATTGGGATTAACGTGCAGTTAAACATCGCGTTTGACGATCACCAAGGCTCAATTCATCTCAAACTAGATAACCACCTTATTCAAACACTGATCGAGCAGCTTGAACTGCAGCCCGATACGGATTTGTACCAACCATTCTGTCGCTCTTTAGAGGCAACGCCTGTTCGACTGAATGTTGTTTTAAGTAAAAAGAAGATGCCGTTGAGCGACGTTGTTGGCTTACAACCTAACGATATTTTACCAATTGAGCTTCTTAATACGGTTCCAGTCAGCATTGGTAACCAATCTTTATTTACAGGTCGTATTGCTGAGCAAGACGGCCAACTTGTTTTGATCTTTAACCCTGATAAGGAACCGCAGCGATGAGCGAAGCGCCAGAAACGAATGCATTCGACGCAGAAGAATTGAACTTTGACGACTTTCAATTAGAAGACTTTGAAGCTGAAAGTACGCTCCAACAAGAACCAGCAACTGCGGAACGTGATCTTAGCTTTTTCAAAAGTATTCCCGTCACTGTCACGCTGGAAGTTGCAAGCAAAGAAATCCCACTTGGGGACTTAATGAAAGCCGGAGAAGGCACGGTTATCGAACTTGAAAAGCTCAATGGTGAGCCTTTAGACGTAAAGGTAAACGGCTCTCTAATGGGTCACGCTGAAGTCGTCGTCGTTAATGATAAGTACGGACTTCGTCTGATCGATGTACATGACTCTGCATTGAGTGGCGTTGGTCAATAATCTTAGGTAGGCATCACAATGAAAAATCTGAGCGCTTGGCACCGTTGGTTACCTCTTTTGGTACTGGTGTCACTTTTGTTTGCTTTCCCAACCATGGCGGCTGACAACGGCTTAACTATCCTGTCCGTTTCTGATGGCGACACACAGCAAGAATACAGCGTTAAATTGCAAATTCTGTTGTTGATGACGGCGCTCAGTTTTCTTCCAGCATTCATTCTGATGGCAACGAGCTTTACTCGGATTATCGTCGTCCTCGCGATTTTGCGCCAAGCCCTTGGTCTTCAACAAAGTCCTCCTAACCGCGTATTGGTTGGGATTGCTTTGGCATTGACCTTGCTGATCATGCGACCTGTTTGGAGCGATATTCATGAAAATGCATTTCAACCGTATGACAATGGTGAAATCACGCTAATACAAGCATTCTCTGTAGCAGAGAAACCAGTGAGAGAGTTCATGCTGGCACAAACTCATCAAAGCTCTCTTGAGCAAATGCTGCGTATTGCCAATGAACCACTCGACCAAAACGTTGAGGATATTTCTTTTGCGGTTGTCTTGCCTGCGTTTGTCATCAGTGAACTAAAAACCGCCTTTCAAATTGGCTTTATGCTCTTCATCCCCTTCTTGGTTATCGACTTGGTTGTCGCCAGTGTGCTCATGGCAATGGGTATGATGATGCTATCGCCTTTGATTGTTTCACTTCCTTTTAAACTGGTGGTGTTTGTACTCGTGGATGGCTGGGCAATGACGGTTGGCACACTATCTGCCAGTTTCGGTTAAATAGGAGCATGCTATGACCCCTGAACTAACCGTAACGTTATTTTCCGATGCAGTATGGCTGATCATTTTGATGGTTGCGGTACTGGTTGTTCCTGGCTTAATTGTCGGTTTGTGTATCGCCGTTTTCCAGGCCGCCACACAAATCAACGAGCAAACACTCAGCTTTTTACCACGTTTGCTCGTTACGCTATTGATGGTGATTTTTGCGGGTCATTGGATGCTCCGAAAAATCATGGAACTGTTTGATTTCTTATTCCACAACATACCGGGGATGATTGGCTAATGGCCATCACATTTGCAGAGCTCTCAGCGATACTCGGTCAACTCTGGTGGCCGTTTTTTCGTGTGGGAGCTGTATTTATTTCGATGCCCTTCTTTGGTGATGCAATCATTCCCGTTTGGATCCGTACCTTACTGGCACTTTCGATCGTCGTGATTACCGCACCATTGATGCCACCAATGCCACAAGTCGAATTATTCTCCATGACGTCTCTATTCCTTGCTTTTGAGCAAGCGATTTGGGGCGTGATGTTTGGGCTAATTTTGCACATGCTCTTTAACGTTTTCACCATGCTTGGTCAGGTCGTTTCTCTGCAAATGGGATTGGGTATGGCAATGATGAATGATCCTATCAACGGACTTTCTGTCGCCATTTTGGGCCGCATATTTCTTATATTTTCAACCTTGTTATTTCTCGCGCTAGAAGGACACTTGCTCGTCATTGATATCGTGATTCAAAGTTTTGTCGTGTGGCCGGTCGGTTCTGGCATCACATCGCTTTCTCTGCAAGGCGTTGTAAATATTTTCGGTTGGATGTTTGCCTCTGCTTTAGCACTAGCGCTGCCTGCTATTGTTTCAATGCTCTTAGCCAACATCAGTTTTGGTGTGATGAATCGCGCCGCCCCCTCACTCAACGTGTATGCGTTAGGCTTTCCAATGACGATGCTTCTTGGCCTGTTCAGCGTATTAATTTCAGTGTCTGGTGTGCCGGGTCGCTACACCGCGCTTGTGCACGACACCATCAGACACTTGAGTAACTTTATGTTGGGGGGCGCATGAGCGATCAATCGTCTCAGGACAAAACTGAAAAAGCCTCGCCGCAGAAAGTAAAAAAAGCACGTCAGGAAGGACAAATTCCTCGTGCAAAAGAGTTTACTACTGCGGTGATATTTCTAGCGGTAGCGCTCTACTTTTACTCTCAGCTCAATAGCATTTGGGAAAGTATGTCAGGTATTTTTCGCTACAACATGATGCTGACGCGAGCCGACCTAGAAAACCCGAAACAGCTTGTCGAGCAATTGGGACAAAGTTTAGCGGTAATCATCGACATGTTATTACCGTTGTTTACCGTCATTATTATCGTGACCTGTGGTAGCAGCCTTGTACTAGGCGGTTGGATGTTCCGTCCGGCGAACGTTATGCCAAAGCTGAGCAAAATTAATCCTTTAAGTGGGATAAAGCGCATTTTTTCGACACGCTCAGTGGTTGAGCTATTAAAGTCCACGTTCAAAGTAGCCGTTATTTTCGGCATCTTATATGGCTATTTAGACAACCACTTACAGCCTCTGCTAGGTATGCAAAACTTACCTTTAAGCCAAGGCTTTTCGCTGGTGATGTCTATTCTCTTTGAAGGCTTACTGTTGATGGGGTTTGCGTTATTGTTATTTGGTGTTGTAGACATTCCCTACCAACGTTGGGAGCACCTAAAAGAGCTGCGTATGACCAAACAAGAGCTGAAAGAGGAATTCAAGAATAACGAAGGCCGCCCAGAAGTAAAGCAGCGAATCCGTCAAATTCAACAGCAGTTTGCACGCCGTAAAATCGATAAGATGGTACCAACGGCTGACGTGATCATCACTAACCCAACTCACTACGCTGTCGCTCTGAAGTACGAACCTTCACTTTCTGATGCTCCATTTGTGGTTGCAAAAGGCGTAGACGAAACAGCCATGCACATTCAACGAATCGCCCGAGAAAACAAGGTGGAGATCATCAACTCACCACCGTTGACTCGTTCGATCTATCACACCACAGCGATTGAACAAGCAATCCCAAGCCAACTGTACATTGCCGTGGCACATATTCTTACGTACGTTTTGCAATTGAAAGCCTTCCGTAAAGGTGAAGGAAAAGAGCCAACTCCTTTGCCTCATTTTTCGATTCCAAAACATTTGCAGCACTGATTAACCCGCGTTTATCCAAGGACACGAAAGTATGCTTAACCGGTTAAAACAACTTCAAACATCAACCAAAGGCTACATTGGCATTCCAATTGTCTTGCTAATGATTTTGGCAATGGTGATTTTACCTTTGCCTCCCCTGCTATTGGATGCGTTGTTTACCTTCAATATCGTCTTGGCAATCCTAGTATTGCTGGTCAGCACTACCGCAAAGCGACCATTAGACTTCTCAGTTTTTCCAACGATTTTGTTAGTCGCGACATTATTGCGTCTTACACTAAACGTCGCTTCCACACGAATCGTACTCCTAGAAGGACATAATGGGGGGGATGCGGCAGGTAAAGTCATCCAAGCGTTCGGTGAAGTCGTTATTGGCGGTAACTACGTCGTTGGTATGGTGGTGTTTGTTATCTTGATGATCATCAACTTCGTCGTAATTACCAAAGGTGGCGAACGTATCTCTGAGGTGTCTGCGCGCTTTACTTTGGATGCCTTACCGGGCAAACAGATGGCGATTGATGCCGACTTAAATGCCGGTCTTATCGATCAGGAAACCGCTCGATTGCGTCGTAAAGAAGTCGCTAACGAAGCCGATTTCCATGGCTCGATGGACGGTGCCTCAAAGTTTGTGCGAGGCGATGCTATCGCTGGTTTGCTGATTCTGTTTATCAACATCATTGGTGGTATCAGCATCGGCGTCTTTGAGCATGGACTCGCAGCATCTGACGCCTTTAAAACCTACGCACTACTTACAATCGGTGATGGCTTAGTAGCTCAAATTCCGTCACTTCTATTGGCAACGGCTGCAGCGATTATCGTTACGCGAATTAATGATAGCGATAATGGCATGTCGGAAACCATGCAAAAACAATTGCTGGCAACCCCGGCGACACTGTTTACCGTCGCAGGCATCATGGCTGTGATAGGCATGGTACCAGGCATGCCACATTTGGCCTTTTTTGCTTTCGCGGGTGCTTTAGCTTTCGCGGGTTGGCGTCAAACGAAAAAGCCCGTGCAAGACTCCCAAATCGAGGAGGTCGAAGCACTTTCACAAGCCATGCAAGAGGACGATACACCACTTACGTGGGAAGATATTCCTCATGTTCAAACGTTGTCACTTTCCCTGGGTTACCGTCTCGTTCACCTAGTCAACAAAGAACAAGGTGCACCTTTATCACAGCGTATTCGCGGTGTGCGCCGTAACCTATCTGAACAAGTCGGCTTTTTATTACCAGAGGTACGTATTCGAGACAACCTAAGCCTTAAACCGAATCAGTATACAATTTCTCTCAATGGCGAAGTGATCGAACAAGGCTTTATCGAGCCAGAACGTTTGATGGCGATTGCAGTCGGCGAAACGTACGGTGAAGTAGATGGTATTTTGGGCAGTGATCCTGCTTACCAATTACCAGCAGTGTGGATTGAACATCAAGACAAAGCGAAAGCGCTGAACATGGGTTATCAAGTGGTCGATGATGGCACGGTCATCGCGACTCATATTAGCAAGATAATGAAAACAAACCTTGCTGAGTTGTTTACGCACGACGATGTTGAAGCCATGACGCAACGTTTGACACAGCAAGCACCGAAGTTAGCCGAAGCCCTAGCCGCAGCACTTAACCCTGCGCAGCAACTCAAAGTATATCGCCAGTTGTTACTAGACCAAGTGCCACTAAAAGATATTCGTACGATTGCTAACACAATGTTGGAATCTGCGGAAAACACTAAAGACCCGATTTTACTGGCATCTGATGTGCGTTGCGCACTAAAACGCACGCTCGTAAACCTGATCGCGGGACAGAAAAACGAATTAAATGTCTATGCTCTCTCTGATGAACTAGAACAAATGCTACTGACTTCGCTACAACAAGCACAATCTTCTGGTACAGTAATGTTAGACAGCTTCCCAATTGAGCCGAATATTCTTGGTCAGTTCCAACAAAACTTGCCACTGATAAGACAACAGCTCAAACAACAGGGATTACCTCCGATTCTTCTCGTTATGCCTCAGTTACGTCCACTTCTGGCTCGTTACGCACGCACATTTACGCAAGGACTGGCAGTATTGTCTTACAACGAAATTCCAGAAAACAAACAAATCAATGTGGTAGGAAACCTTGGTTAATCTTATTTCAACACATGCGATGTACGAACATTTGGTTGGTCTCGCAGTACAACATATCGTCACGGATGACGATCAATTAGTATTTGATGCTTTAAAGCACAATGACATTCAACACGCGTGCCAAGCCATTCGCGAGACTCAATCAGGAGAGGTAGAATTCCAACACCTGACGTTGAGATTTGGCACGCGTGGCGAACAAAGCGTCTATCAATTCGAACTCTCTGAACAAATGCAGTACTGCCTAGATTTGTTCAGCCTTTATCTCGCATTGCGACAAACACAGTTTCAGCTAGAAGCCTTTCACCCCGACTTAATCAGTAACGTCGTCGTGCCGATAAGAATTGACGCATTACTATGGGAACCAGGCATATACTTTCTCGAACAGATGATTCAGTTTCACTCTTCCGCTTTTCAACATGTGATTCCTTCTCTTCAAGCAGACAAAACGCTATGCGCCTATGATAAAGTCTCAGCGCTGATAGAGAAGTTAAGAGAAAACGCCTACTCACTTTGGTTTGAAGTCGCGACATCACAAGTGAACTTCGAACGAGTCGCTGACTTTAGTCCCGATATGATCAAACTATCAGTCACGTTAGAGGATAAAGAAGAAAGACATGCTTTCCTACCGATTGCTAAGTTCTTAAGAAAGCACAAATACCCTTGGGTAGCCGGGCGGGTAGCGAGCCAAACAGAGCTAAACCGCTATCGCTTGTTAGGGGCCAATTATTACTTTGGTTATTTCAGTGACATCCCGACCTCCCTCTCTTTTCAATCTTTTGGTGAGGAATGACAGAATCCTAACTATTAATCTTTATAAAACAGCGCGAATTATTCGCGCTGTTTTTTTATTTATAACGAAGAACGACAATATTGATAGATGACTGCTTCCCCGATTAAGTCAGGCTTATTCAGGTTATTTGATGTTATATCTGTATTTTCATGGAATACAAGTCACTAAAAATCATCAATTTTGATCTTTTTTAGGAATTTTTTAATTTTCAAATTAATCATTAAAGCTGACCGACCGCCTCTAGTTAGTGACTAGGGAATATCCCGAGGCCTGAAAGATATAGTGACTAACTAAGGAGACTAAGATGGCTTTATCAATGCACACTAACTACGCATCGCTTGTAACTCAAAACACTCTGAACAACACAAGCGGTCTTCTAAACACCGCGATGGAGCGTCTAAGCACGGGTTACCGCATCAACTCAGCAGCAGATGACGCTGCGGGTCTACAAATTGCTACTCGTCTTGAATCTCAAACTCGTGGCATGAACGTAGCGATGCGTAACGCACAGGACGGCATCTCTATGATGCAAACTGCGGAAGGCGCAATGGATGAGATGACAAACATCACATACCGTATGAACGACCTTGCAACACAAGCTTCAAACGGCTCTCTATCTGCAAACGACCGTACAGCACTAAACGCAGAATACCAACAACTAGGTTCAGAACTTGCTAACATCATGTCTTCTACTAGCTTTGGTGGTAACAAGCTTCTATTAGATGGTGCTGGTCAATTTGAGCAAGCTGCTGTTACTTTCCAAATCGGTACGCAAGCTGGTGAACAACTATCAGTCGACGTTTCTGGTCAAGTTCAAGCAATCAACACTGCTGTTGGTACTGCTGGTGCTCTAGCAGTAGGTGACCTAACGTCTGCAGCAAACGCGCAAACTGCAATGACAGCACTAACTGGTGCGACTGGTGAAGCTGGTCTTCTAGGTGCAATCGGTACTGCACGTTCTGCGTTAGGTGCAAACATCAACCGTCTAGAGCACACAATGACTAACCTAGGTAACATGGTTGAAAACACTTCTGCAGCGAAAGGCCGTATCACAGATGCAGACTTCGCAGTTGAATCTTCAAACATGACTAAGAACCAAATGCTAATGCAAGCTGGTACGACCGTTCTTTCTAAGACTAGTCAGCTACCTGGTATGGCAATGTCTCTACTTCGTTAATAACGAACTAGAAATAAAATATACCAAAATAAAAAGCCTCCCTATAGGAGGCTTTTTTATCACCTGCGAATATAAATATAGCTTTTATTCCCACGTTGCTCTTCCGGTACTCTAAAACCTATTTTCCGCATTATATTATGAAGCACTTTATTAAATAGCTCCAACTCAACTGTCTCGCTTCCCTGTCCTTGCTGATATGTTTTCAACTCAGGGAACTTGGATATCGCTTCTTGTAGGATACTTGCTAGTTCATCTGAATTAATATTTTGTTTGCTCAGTAACTTAGCACTAATAAACGTTTCGTAAGATCGAGCACATTTCATCAGTCGCAAAACAAATTCATTCATTTCTGCCGTTCTTATCTAAGTGTTAAACTAACGTTGGAAAAATATCTTCAAACACCAAATACATACCAAGTTAAAGATACCAAAAAGCGACATCCCACTATGTAGGAATAGTCCCAATAAAATAGCAGGAAGAACCTAAAATACCGCACTATTGATAGTTTACTTAAACTCCCTCCCCCCTAAAGTGGATTAAATAATTTAGTTTTTTAGTCGCCTTGTCTTATAAGGAAACACTAGATGTTTTCTAGAGGAAGGCGGAACACACTAGGTGGAAAATCTACTTCCTCTCAAATCCAGATAACATCGTAAGCTTATGTTTTAAAAGCCCATTTCAATTGGGCACGTATCTTGCGATAAGACATATATTCCAGGCATAGAGTTACGCCAATTACCGATGAGAGAGGGAATAAGCTCGTGAGTTCATTAGATCCAATATCCATGGCAACTAAGTTGGCAACGTACGACGTTCAACCATTTAAACAGCGCTATCAGCTACAAGCCGATAAATACCAATCTCAGTTATCTGCCTTGGGCAAAGTTGAAAGTGCAATGCGTGAGTTCCGAACTGCTCTCAAAGAGATGAACAGCAGTACTAGCAGCATCATTAAAAACTCAACAAGCATTTCTCAAGAAGGTTACTTTACAGCTAATGCTGACGCAAAAGCGCTATCCGGTAGCTACCAGATTTTCGTTGAACAAGTTGCAACATCACATCAAGTCTCTACAGGCATGCCTGCAGACCTTGACGCCACTACAGAGGTTCCGACTTCAGGAACTCTCGAATTCACCATCAACGGTGAAACGATGACACTTGATCTATCAACAGTCGATACCGACGGTGATGGTACAGCAACAATAAGTGACTTAGCGACTGCAATTAATAACGACAGCGATAACCCAGGTGTAAATGCAACCTTAGTGCGCTCAAACGGCCAGACTCACTTTATGCTTTCAAGCACTGAAACTGGTGTTGCTAACCAAATCAACGTATCGGCGTCTGGTACTGGCCAAGCCTGGTTTGAAGATGCATTCACAAACCTCAATCAGATAAGTGCTCCACAGGATGCTGTGATTTGGTTAGGAGCAGAAGGAACTGGGCTAAAACTAACAAACTCAAACAATACGTTTGAAGGTGTTATCGATGGCGTAGATATTACCGTTACCAAGGCTCAAACCTCAGGAGAAACCGCTATTGGTTTAGGTATCGGAGCTGACGACGAAGCAACAAAAGAGCAGCTCAATAAGTTCGTAGAAGCCTACAACACATTGATATCTGCGATTGATGAGCACACGCAAATCGGCGGCGAAGATAAAAAGCGAGGCGCTCTGGCAAGCGATCCAACTATGCGTTCGATTGAAAGCCAGTTAACCAGCCTGGTTCGAGGTGAGCACGGCGGCATGCGCTTGAGCGAAATCGGTGTGACATTGGACCGCAATGGCAAAATGAAAGTGGACCAAGAAAAGTTTGCCGAGGCACAAAAAAACAACGGTGCGGGCTTGGAAGCGATGTTCAATGGCGACGGCGCTTTACTCGACTCTATTGATGCTATGGTCGAACCATTCCTCAAATTCTCTTCTGGAGCGTTCAAATCTCGTAAAGAATCGCTACAAGCAAACATTGATCGCATCTCAGATAAACAAACTACTTTAGAGCGTAAATACGACATGTCGTACAAGCGTTACCTAAAACAGTTCACTCAAATGAATACATTAATGACCCAAATGAACCAAACCATGTCAATGTTTGGCTAAGGCTTTAGGAGAATATCTCATGCTTATGGACTCTGGCTATGACTCGTACCAACAAGTCGATCTCGACGCGCAAGCGGCAGCAGCAAACCCACACCAATTAGTCATTATGTTGATCGATGGCTTACTTGATGAAGTTGAACGTATTCGTGGCCATTTGGCTGCGAATCGCTTGGCTGAGAAAGGTAACGGAATCAACAAATGCATGAACATCTTGATTGGGCTCACAAGCGCTCTAGATGATGAGAATGGTGGCGAAATTGCTGAAAACTTACGCCAGCTGTATGACTTCTGCCAAGTTGAGCTTTATTACGCCAGCGTGCAGAACGATGCGAATCGCTTGGTTAATGTCGAGCGTGTAATGGGTAACATTCGTGAAGGTTGGATGAATTTTGGACAACAAGCATAAAGTGTCGCCAGAGCGATTTCGTCATTTATCTCAGCTCATCCAATTCGCTACAAAAACAGCAGATTGGCATGCGCTTAAGCGCTATGACTTGCAGTTGCGAGAGCTATTGATCAGTCACAAACCTTTTTTGAAGGATCCTAAGCTTGCACCTGAAATTCAACGTGCCAAAACCGTTCATGCTGATGCATTCGCTAGATTAGAAAAATCAAAGAACGAGTTAGAAAAAGAGATGAATATGGTCAATGACCATCAAGAGCGCGCTATGGCCTATCAATTAGCGATGACCATGGAGCTAACTCAATGATCGTATCTCCTTCAACTCAAATATCCGGCAATGCATCACCTAGCCATGAAGGCAACATAAAACAAGCAAGAGCTGTACACGGTTTTTCTCATAACCCTATGTCTGAGCATAGCCAATATGACGGCCAAGGTTTTTCCTCAGCTTCAACCGTGCCGAGTTTTTACCTTACCGCTCCAGCTTTGGACAGCGAAGAAAAAGCGCATGCTCGTGGTTTGGATACTGACGAACACTCGGCTTCTGAAGCAGATGCTCACCTGACAAGTACACTGGGTTCAAAAGAATCACCTGATCTTGCTATGCAAGCTCAGGCTCTAACCCAGAGTATGCTCACTATGGCAGAAAAGCAGTCGGGTCAGTTCGGAAAAACTCCGCCTTTATCGGTAGCTAACGACGTCAAGTCTACAACACAAGACTCAAATAACGCCTTGCTAAACACCTATCTAAAGCAACAAGAGGTGCACCAAAGCCAACCGATGTCATCGAACTCGCGCCTATCAATCTCCAATGCCGACTTTCAGACCCTATTGAGTCAACCAGCTCAAGGGCAACCAACGGCCTCACCACTCCAAGGACAAACACCAACGCCACAAGCCCCGAACACCGCCGTTGCCACGAGTAATATTCAAACTCAAGGCTCTGAGTGGGCGGCTGTGCGCGTTGACACCAGTGCTGGGAAATGGGGAGAGCAAATGATGCAAGTTCTGCATGACCGTGTGACTCTTCAAGCGCAACAAAATGTACAAGAAGCCAAAATCCGCCTCGACCCACCGGATTTAGGTAAGCTGGATTTACTTGTACGTGTTGAAGGCGACCGACTAAGCGTGCACATCAATGCCAATACAGCCGCAACACGAGAAGCTTTAATGCAAGTGTCTGAGCGTCTACGCACAGAACTGCAAGAGCAGAACTTCGTCCATGTCGATGTCAACGTGGGCTCTGATCAAAGCCAGAGTCGCAATGACCAACATACAAATGAAGAAGACGCCACTATTTTCGCAGCACGAGAATCTGGTGCATTCCAAACCACAACAACAAACTATTCAGAACACTGGCTGAACACTCAAGCCTAGTTAATCCTCGAGGAAAAAGGTTATGACCAAACAACAAATGATCGCCCTGTTTATCGCCATGATCATCACCAGCGCCCTCGTTTCGGCCGCCACGATTATGGGCGGAATCTGGTACTTAAACAAACACGCTCAAGAGTCACCTGACTCTGGTTCCTTGATCGATGATTCTCCATTGTCATTTTTAGTCACAGAAGAACCGACAAGCAAAGGTCCTAGCTTCCATCCTTTAGACAAAGTCGTTTTGACCGTGAAAGGTAAAAAACAGACTCACTTTGTCATGCTAGAACTAGCAATTGAAACACGCCGTCCTGAGCGCATCAAAGACATTGATGAGTACATGCCAATGGTACAAAACTCATTATTAAAATTGTTTAGCGACAAAACATTTGATGAGTTACAGCAAGCGGGTGCCATTGATATTCTGCAAAACGAAGTAAAACAAACGCTTTTACTGGCTTTTGCTAAAACAGACATCGTTCGCGAAATCGACGATGTTTTGTTGACTAAATATGTTGTGCAATAACGGAGCACAACCATGTTAGACATGAATATACAAGACACCTATACCACAGAAGAGGAAGTGACGACGCCATCACGCCCAATTGACGAAAATGCACTGCTGCAACGTCATCAAGTTATGGTGAAACGCGTCGTTAACCAGCTACGTGTTCATGCCACTTCTCACTGTAGTATTGAAGATATGCAGCAAATTGGCCTTATCGCTCTAGTTGAAGCTGGACGCCGATACGGCGATGTTGACGATCCTCATTTCCCTGCCTTTGCCGTGTGTCGCGTTCGAGGTGCAATTTTAGACGAATTGCGCCGGCTAGATTGGCGCTCACGTAAAACTCGCCAACAGGCTCACGAACTCAACGACGTGACTCGAGATCTCACACGCTCTTTAGGTCGGATGCCTACGGATGCAGAAATCATCCAAGCCTTGGGGACGAATGAGCAGGACTATTACAACCGCCAAAATGCCGCCCTTGCGGGAGAGATGCAAAGCCTTGACCAACTGATGGAAAGCAGTGGTGATAGCTATATTGGCGGGCAATATGATGGCATGGAACATGAGCATATTCGTCGTAGTTTAGATAGCGCTTTAGGCAAATTGCCGAAGCGTGATCAATTGCTGCTTACTCTGTTCTATCAACATGAACTCAACTTACACGAAATAGCTCTGGTATTGGATCTGACACCACCTCGTATATGTCAGCTTCACAAACAAGCGCTGAAACAACTCAACCAATTAATGTCCTCTTAGGAGTCACAAGATGCAAAAGTTTTTTGGAGTCCTCACTATCCTGGTGTGCGTCTTCGGTGGATACATGTGGGCCGGCGGTAACTTAGGCGCTATCTGGCAACCAGCCGAATTCCTTATCATCATTGGCGCTGCTGCTGGTTCTTTGATCATCGGTAACCCACCTCACGTACTGAAAGAAATGCGTCGCCAAGTGCCTGCAACCATCAAAGGCCCGACAGAAGAACATGAGTACTACATGGAATTAATGGCGCTGCTCAATAACTTGCTTGAGACAGCGCGCAACCGTGGTTATAAGTTTCTCGACTCTCACATTGAGTCGCCAGAACAGAGCTCTATGTTTCTCGCTTACCCGACGATTGCAGAGGATCATCGCCTAATTTCTTTCATTACTGATAATTTACGTTTAATGGCAATGGGACAAATGTCGCCTCATGAATTAGAGGGACTGCTAGAGCAAGAAATTGAAGCTATCCAAAACGAAATGCTTTTGCCTTCACGCTCACTACAGCGTACAGCAGAAGCACTACCTGGCTTCGGTATTCTTGCAGCAGTTGGTGGCATCATTATCACCATGCAGGCCATTGATGGCTCAATCGCTATGATTGGTTATCACGTTGCAGCAGCTCTCGTAGGTACATTCATTGGTATTTTCGGTTGTTACTGTGGTTTAGACCCACTAAGTAACGCCATGGCTCAGCGAGTAAAACGTAATATGACGGCTTTTGAATGCGTACGCGCAACCTTGGTTGCCTACGTAGCGAAGAAGCCGACATTGCTCGCCATTGACGCTGGTCGTAAACATATTCAGCTAGACATCAAACCAACATTCAACCAAATGGAGAAGTGGTTAGCTGAACAGGAGGGATAATGCAAAAACAAGAGCATGTAGTGTTCAAACGTGCCAAAGCACACAGCCATGATGAACCTCATGGCGGCGCGTGGAAAGTCGCGTTTGCTGACTTCATGATCGCCCTAATGGCGCTGTTTCTTGTGCTTTGGGTTATGCAAGTGGTAGACAAAGAAGAGCGTAAAGCAATTGTCGCCCACTTACATAGCTCAAGCGTATTCGACAAGAGTTACGGTAATCCATTTGATACTTCACAAAGTATCTCTCCTATTGACTTGGCACAGGACTCTTCTGTGCCAAGTCAACACAATTCCAACCACGTGGTAAGCTCATACTTTCGAGGTGACGGCGATGGGCCAGAAATCGACTCGTTGATTCCTGGTAACTTCGATACTCAGGAGCAACTTGCAGCGTTGGCGAAAGTCATTGAACGAATGACCGCTCAGATTAACGCACAAGGAAATGTCAACGTCACCGTGACCCCACAAGGCTTACGTATCGTCCTTCAAGATGATTACAAACAGCATATGTTCAGTCGTGGTGGCGCAGAGCTGACCCCTTTCTTCGAAGACTTATTACTTGCACTTGCGCCTGTATTTCAGCGTGTGAACAACCCACTGATCATCAGCGGACATACGGATGCGATTCCATTTAAAAAACGCTTTGGTCGTCAATCAAACTGGGCACTATCTGCATCTCGAGCTGATGTCGCAAGAAATACGCTGGTTGAAGGTGGCATGCCGGATGATCGCGTCATGCAGGTCACAGGCATGTCGGATAGAGCTCTGCTTAACCCTGATGAACCAGATTCAAGCGAAAACCGCCGTATCGAGCTGTTCGTTTTAACGACGCCAGCAGCCAAAGTACTCGAAACTCTTTTTGGTAACCACCAAGAAAGTGAACTGCAAAAAGCGAAAGATAAAGCCGAATTTAACCAACCAGTCATTCGACAAGAAGTCATCAATTACTCGGGTGATACGGCCACCAACGAAGTAAATATTCAAGAATTATAACCTCAAAAGGTCACCTCACCTAATGGTGACCTTTCTAACTGAAACCTCTGTTACTGTGACTTTTTAGTTGAGTTCTATATGCACATAACACCATCCGAAAACAAAAAACGCGATCTATTGAAGAAAGCCTTTTTATGGTTAATTGTCTTCGACTACCTTTTATTGGCGTTTTTCTTAACTCAGCTGTCCAGTTTAACGCTTAACAGTGGGACCATGATTAGTATGCTGCTCGTCGTCTACAACGTCTTACTCGTTTCTCTGTGCTTTCAAAGAACCAATAAACAGGACTCTTATATTATCTACCCTGTTTTATCCGCGACGTTGTTGGCATTTGTCTGCTTTCTTTATTTCTTTTTTTTAATTTAGATACCAGACTCCACCATTGATTTGATTTTTAATGCTTTCTCGAAGTGGTCGAGCTGATGAGTCTGAATCCACCACGTAGCCGCCTCCATCAACTGTTCAGGATCATCATTTTTGTTGGCGAAAAACGCATAAAATGAGAGCCCAACCTGCTCACCTTTGCTTTCGATCTTTTTGTCACAGACCTCTATTATTTTGTCTCTCAATGAAGCTCTCATTTCTATTCCCTTACGCTAGTACATACTCACTAACCATACGGTTGAAAGAAATCAGATCAAACGAACCTTTAATTTCAAAGCGTACTCTTCCCACCTCACTCATGAAGAACTCAATTTCACAATCTAAGTCAAAGGTACCAGACGTCTCGATAGAAAATGCATTGATCTTGCTATAAGGCAGCGACGTGTAATCCACTTTTGAGCCCGTAATCCCTTGCACATTCGCCGCAATCACTCTCTTGTTGGTAAACACCACTTGGTCGCGAACCGTTTTAAAGCCCGCAAATACCGACTCGCCATCAATAAGAAACTTGTGAAAATCTTCCCTAACTTTTGATACCTCAATGGGCTTAAGCTTAAACACTGATGAATTGTCGAAATCGATCATAGTCATTCCTTTTTAGTTGATAGCGAACAAACTCAACGTAGCAGATACACAGACCGTTGCCTATCAGCTAAGTACCATCTTTCGATTTCAAACCTAGGAAAAAATTCAACAAAGTGCATTACTTCCATCCTTGCCGCCATAGCTCTGGGTCTTTCAGCTCTTGCCAGTTCATCTCTTGCTCACGTTTACTCATAACCGCCTCAATGACACATTTCACAACATTGCCTTCTTCATCCAGCTCCATTTCTGTTACGACAAAGTGCTTCTCTTTATTTTTAGGTGACGTCGCCGTCCATTTGCTGTGCAATAGCTTCTTGGGGTGAATTTTATTCATAGTGGTATACCAATTTAACTAACATCTTTATGTATACGACTGAATAACAAGAGAGAATCAGATTTTATTTTTAAGCCTCCACGAAAAAAAAAGCCGCAAAAGAGGTCATCCCCTAATGCGGCCTTACTTGCATCCCAATTAGGTCTTTTGACCGTTCAAACGAGGGGTTAAGTACTGACTCTGTAGCAACTGCAACGCCTTACCAACCAGCACAATCACCACCGCGCCGATCAGTACTGGCGTGAACAAAAAGCTCCACCCCTGCCCAGAGGTCATGATCAAGATAGGATTTGCGCCCGCAGGTGGATGCGTTGTCTTCGTAATCAGCATCGCTGACACACCTAACCCAGTCGCAATCGCCAGCGTGATTGGCGTGATCTCAACGTATTGACTAAACGCAATACCGATAGATGCCGTAATGAAGTGACCAATGATCACATTTTTTGGTTGAGCGAGAGGGCTGCTAGGCACCCCAAACACCAACACCGCAGTAGCACCAAATGGCGCCATGAGAAGTACAACCTCAGTAAGAGATACCTCGGCGTAAGACAACACACCAATAGCCAATGTCGCACCAACCCCCGCGACCAAAGATAAAATTAAATTATTCATAAACACCTCAAGGTAGACCGAATTGTCTACAAATTAAAATAGACAAATCTGTCTACCTTTGTCAATATGTGTTTGTAGAACTTTTTGAGGACGTAGTTATGAACAAAAAGAAACAGTTATTGATCGATACCGCGTTGTCGCTGTTTTACAAACAGGGCATCAACTCCATTGGCATCAATGAAGTCCTTAAAGTATCTGGCGTGGCTAAACGCACGCTGTACAGCCATTTTGAAAGCAAAGAAGCGCTCATCCTTGCCGCACTAGAACAACGCCACCAAATCTTCATGGCGTGGCTAGAGGAGAAACTATCACCAGCACAATCGAGCACAGACGTGATCGACCAGTTGTTTACCGCGCTTAACGGCTGGTTTCATGGTTCTGAGGAAAAATTGGGCGAGTTTCGCGGCTGTTTCTTCATCAACACGTCCGCCGAATTCAGTGACGACAGCGGCGAGATCGCAACGTATTGCCGCCACCATAAACAACAGGTTCGAGAGCTAATTCAACGCTATCTCAAATCAGACAACACATCATTACTCGATGCCATTTGCATCATGAAAGAAGGTGCCATCACCACCGCTTACATGACAAAAGAGTACGACGACGTCACAAAGAAATGCGTGGAAATTTTGCACAAGCTGTAACGGTAAGAAAGCAAGAAACGAAACGACCGAGCACCAAACTGGCGAGAATGTTCAGAAATGGTAAGGTTATTTTATCAATCTAATGAGACACGCTTGATATGAAAATTGGCGAACTGGCGCAAAAAACGAGCCTTGCTCCCTCGCGTATTCGATTTTACGAGCGCATCGGACTGCTAAAAACCGTGACCCGTAAAGCCAACGGGTACCGCGAGTATCCTCAAGAAGCATTAATGATTCTGGACATGATCACAACGGGTCAGCAAGCTGGCTTCAGTTTGGATGAGCTAAGTGCGTTACTGCCATCCGATCTTTCTAACTGGGATCATCATCAGTTATTGACAACCTTGCAGCAAAAAGTCCAAGAGCTCGAGGAGCTTGAGAGAAAAATTGCCCAGAGTAAAAGCAAGTTAAAAGAAGTACTTAAAGAGATTGAAGCTAAGCCTGATGACATGGACTGTGCAATGAATGCAAAACGCGTCATGTCTCAACTTGGTCAAACGATTCTGACCAAAGAAAATCCCTCAAATAAAAAATAAGACCGTCACCAAATCAAAGCAATGTTAACAAGCGAAGCTTTACTCTTGATGTTGGGTTAAAGATTCGCCAATTCCCCTGCCAGCCACTAAATTGAGTCTGTAAAAACCATTCGCCCTTAGCTCAGGTGTGCCATCTCCTTGTTTCTATACTCAATAAAAAATCAATCCAATTTATCTTCAAAATGCGGGTTGACCTTAAACCTGACTTTAACGTTAGGATGAATATCAAAGCAACACAGCGGGAGATTGGTGAATGCAAACGATATTGGGTGCAAGTGGGCAAATTGGCCGTGAGCTGGCATTAAGCCTAAAACGAGACTTTACGAGCGACATCCGATTGGTGAGCCGCAATCCACATCGAGTCAACGAGACGGATCAACTGGTAAAAGCGGACTTGCTCGACGCGAAACAAACATCAGATGCCGTAAAAGGTTCTAGTATCGTTTACCTTACTGCAGGGCTACCAATGGATACTCAACTGTGGGTGGAACAGTGGCCAACAATGATGCGTAATGTCATCGCCGCATGTAAAACTCATCAAGCAAAGCTTGTTTACTTTGATAATACCTACATGTACCCGCAAACGGATACGCCTCAACAAGAAGATGCACCATTTCAGCCCAATGGAGAAAAAGGTCGAATTCGTGCGGTCATTACTGACATGCTGCTAGAATCGATGAATCAAGGAGAAATCGAAGCCGTTATCTGTCGTGCTCCGGAGTTTTACGGCCCGGGGAAAACGCAAAGCATCACTAATTCCGCCATTATCGATAATCTACTTAACCAAAAGAGTGCAAAAGTGTTTTTACGTGATGACACCAAACGCAGCTTAATTTATACGCCAGACGCAAGCCGAGCGATGGCGCTAATTGGGAATACGCCCGATGCTTACGGACAAACTTGGCATTTGCCTTGCGATGATCGTCGACTGACGTATCGGGAGTTTATCGCTGTTGCAGCAAAGGTTTTTAACGTTCAACCGAAATACAAAGTCATCAAGCGCTGGCAATTGTGGCTAGCTGGGCGATTTAATCAAACCATTCGAGATGCAGCCGAGCTTTTGCCCCGCTACGAATCTGACAACCTTTTTGTTTCAGATAAGTTTCAAACTCGTTTTCCAGATTTTCAAATCACCACATTCGAACAAGGCTTGACCACAATTCAACAAGAAAAAGCCAATGACCAGAAACCTCTTTAAGCAGGCATTGATAGGAGTTTTTTGATGAAAGATAACACACCGGCATCATCCCCAGATCGTTGGATCATATACGGAGCCAATGGTTATACAGGCGAGCTGATTGCGAGAGAGGCCGTAAAACGAGGTCACCACCCAACCCTTGCTGGTAGAAGTTTAGAGAAAGTACAAAGCCTAGCGGCTGAACTAGGGCTGCAAAGTCTTGCTTTTTCTCTTGAGGATAAAAGCAGCGCGATCCAGCATATTTCGGGTTCCTCACTGGTATTAAACTGCGCAGGCCCCTTTTCTTCGACAGCAAAACCTATGATGAAAGCGTGCCTAGAAGCAGGCGCACATTACCTCGATATTACAGGTGAGATCTCTGTATTTGAGTTTGCACAAACGCTGCAATCACAAGCAAAGGAAGCTAGTGTCGTATTGTGCTCTGGTGTTGGTTTTGATGTTATTCCAACGGATTGCATTGCAGCCACATTGAAAGCTGCGCTACCAGATGCAACACACTTGTCTCTCGGTTTTGACTCTCGCTCTGGTTTTTCTCCGGGCACGGCGAAAACGTCTGTCGAAGGTTTGGCTCAAGGCGGAAAAGTGCGACTTAACGGAAAAATCACCACCGTTCCGCTAGCGTATAAAGTTCGCAACATTGATTTTGGTGACGGCGAAAAACTTGCTATGACCATTCCGTGGGGCGATGTTTCAACCGCCTATTACACCACGGGGATTGAGAATATTGATGTTTTTATTCCCGGAGCGCCGAACATGATAAAAAACGCTAAACGAGCGAATTGGGTTCGCCCCCTTCTCGGCATAACCTGGGTACAAAACCTCATAAAAAGCCGTATTGAAAGAACCGTAAAAGGACCGAATGAGGAGCAAAGAAACCAATTACCCACATACGTATGGGGTAAAGCAAGCAACAAGCTCGGACAAAGCAAAACAGCACGAGTACAAACGGCCAATGGCTACAGCTTAACCGCAACGGGATCTCTGGCGATTGTAGAACACCTGCTACATACGAAGCCTGAAGCCGGTGTATACACCCCCTCTAAGCTCATGGGCTCCAATTTTGTGTCGCAGCTTCCCGGCTCTAGTGGCATAACCATTGAAGAGTAAACAAAAAGGCACCAATCGGTGCCTTCTGCATTAACAGGGGTTGAGGCCATCACAACTCGTGTTCGGTACGAGCGATGATGTCATCCTGCGCGTCTGGTGACAGCGCGGTAAAGAAGGCTGAATAGCCCGCAACTCGTACGACAAGGTCACGATATTGCTCAGGGTTCTTCTTCGCTGCCAGCAAGGTTTTACGAGAGACGATGTTGTACTGCACGTGCCAACCTTTATGGTGATTAAAGAAGGTACGAATCAGCATCGATAGCTTGAGCTTATCCCCTTCTGAAGCGACAGCCGCTGGGCTTAACTTCTGGTTAAGCAGCACACCACCCAAGATTTTATTAGCTTGAATTTTACCGACTGAGTTATACACCGCCGTTGGTCCCAAACGGTCAGAGCCCGATGCTGGACTTGCGCCTTCCGCCAGTGGTGTTTTCGCTTTTCGACCATCTGGTGTTGCCATCGTGGATGCGCCAAATGGCACGTTGGCAGAGATGCTTGATGTTCCCGCGTAGTAGCCACCACCAATTGGCCCGCGCCCATAACGTGTGTTGACAAATTGCGCCAACTCATCGATATAAACTTGGTAAGCATCAGCCAGCAGTTGGTCGACATAATCGTCGTCATTGCCGTATTTTGGCGCGAAGTTGATTAAGCGTTGGCGAAGTTGTTCGTTCTCAATACCATCGAAGTCTTCTTCCAATGCTTTTGCCAATTCCGTTTGGCTGATTTGTGCTTCTTCAAACACCAAATGTTTGATCGCCGCCAAACTGTTACCCAAATTGGCGATACCCACTTGCAGGCCAGATACCCAATCGTATTTCGCTCCGCCTTCTTTTACGGTTTTACCACGCGCCAAACAGTCATCCACCAGCGATGAGCAGAAAATATCTTGCGCTTGCTGCTCAAGCACACTGTCGACTACGGTATCGATCTCAATCGATTTACGTGTGTAGTAGCGAATTTGCTCCGCCCAAGAAGCGGTGACTTGATCAAAACTCTCGAAGTTGCCTTTTGCCAACGACTTATCATGCGGCAAGAAGGCTTTGCCCGTCGTTACATCCACACCTTCGTTAAGCGCCGCCAGCAAAATACGCGCAAAGTTAATGAAGCTCATACCCGTGCAACGGTAACCCCATTTGCCTGGAACAGCGGTTTCAATACAGCCAATAGACGCATAGTTGTAAGCATCTTCTTTCTCGACACCTAGCTTGATGAACTCTGGAATGACGATTTCATCGTTGTTGAATGCAGGCATACCGAATCCGCATTTGATCACTTCAATACAGCCCATCAAGAACTCTTGATTCAGACCTTCATGATAGCGAACACTCAAGTTCGGTTGCGTGGAACGTAGCTGACCACAGGACTCTAAAATCGCCCAAGATAGCGGGTTTACGGCATCTTCAGGTTCTCCATTCTCATTCAGCTTTTGGCCACCGATACAGACATTTTGATACAGCGGAGAACCTGCCGATGCTTTTGAGTGCGCACCAGAGCGAATCTTGTTTACTTCAAGCAATTTCAACCAACAGCTTTGCAATAACTCAAGGGCGAACGCTTTGTTCATCGTGCCACTTTCAAGATCACGCACGTAGTAGTCGTTTAGGAACTGGTCCATCCGACCGAATGAAACAGAGTGGCCATTCGATTCAATTTGCAACATCAACTGCACAAAATAGCTCAGTTGCAGAGCTTGCCAGAAGTTGGTTGGCGCATGGAAAGCCACATGACGACAGTTTTCTGCGATTGTCTCCAGTTCCGCTTTCCTCTCTGGTCGCGTTTCGTTTTGTGCCATTTCCAGAGCGAGATCGGCGTAACTCACCATGTGCTCCTGAATCGCAAGCAAGACAATTTCGACGGACTTATAAAACTGCTCTTTCTTCAACCCTTCATACGTCGACACGTCGTTATTAGCGCGATGCTGACGAACCTCATCCAGCAGACCGTTCATACCGATCTTCAGGATTTTTTCGTTATCCACCGCAAGGTGCGCGTCGCCCGAAGTCATGTTGCCCTCGGCTTTAATGATGGTGCTGGCTAGGATCTCTTGTTGCTCGTCGGTAAAAAGTCCATAGCAGCGATCTTGAACCGTTTTACCGCGCCAGTATGGCGTAATGGCGTGAATGCTTTGTTTGTCTTCTTCACTTACCGCAAAACCAGCCCCAGGTCGGTCGGCCAGTTCGTCGATTTCCGCTTCAATCCAACGCACCGTGTATTCAGGGAAGATCGGCGCAGCGCGTACTTTGCTCGCTTGGTTGCCTACAATCAGCTCGTCGTGCTTAATCCAAATGGTGCGAGTGCGTAAGTGCTCTTGTAACGCCAACGCTCGTTGCACAATCACAGGTTTGTCTTCATTTGCCTGATACGCTCGAGTATAAGCCTCTGCGCGCTCAGTACAGATAGGCGGCGTTACGATGTTGACCAGTGCCGATTTGTGGGCTTTGATTCGCTCTGGAAGGGTATGTAGGTCCATGGTTAACCTCTAACAATCACGTTAAGTTGAGTATGTTCGCTTGCGTATTGCATTGCGTTTTCTAGCAGTTCTGGATTATTTAATGGTTTGTCAGAACACTCGTAAGGCATATCGAGCAAACGGTATTTATTGATGCCGAGGGTGTGATACGGCAGCAAGTGAAGTTCTTGACAGCTTTCTAAAGAAGCAGCGAAATCAATGATCGCTTTGAGCTCATCAATGGTGTCATTGAAGCCCGGCACAACAGGAATACGAATCACAATGCGTTTCGCAATTGGTGCCAATTTTCTAAAATTGTCTTTGATGCGTTTTAACGATCCCTTCGCCCAACAGAGAAACTTTTCTTCGTCGGTGTGTTTAAGATCCGCTAACCAGCAATCGATATACGGCGCAACTTTTTCTACGTTTTTCCACGGAACATGCATGCACGACTCCACCGCCGTAGACACATGGTTTTGATGCAAACGTTCGGCAAGTTCTGCCACAAGACTTGGCTGCATCAGCGGCTCGCCACCAGAAAACGTCACGCCACCTTGGCTTTGATCGTAGAAAGGCTTGTCTTTCATCAACACTTCAAACAGGTTGTCCGATTTCGCCGCTTCTCCACATATGCTGAGCGCTTGTGTTGGACATACGTTTCGCAGCGCTATGATCTGTGCCTCGCTCATGGCTTTTCGATTGATGATGATTTGATCGTCAATGCGTCGGATACCATCGCTTGCCATGTCGCCGTTTACGGTTTGTTTATAAGCCGACACACAAAGCTGGCAGTCCGCTATACAACTGCGCTCATCAAACAGCAGAGAGTGCTTTTCACTGCGGCTTTCTGGGTTTTGGCACCAAGGACAGGACAAACTGCATCCCTTCAGAAACAGAATGGTGCGAATACCATCACCATCGTGGGTCGAGAACCTCTGAATATTGAAATACATTGCTGTCCGCCTCTTGGTTTGCTCTTCTACTTTTCACGCTTTTCTTTTTCTGAAAGCTTCATTTGATAATGAAATATTGCCACTTAACTTTCGTTTTGTGAAATTATTATAGTTTCAATTGAAATTACAATTGATCAAAATCAAGATCTCAGCGGATTGTCAGATCTATAGTGATCCCATCATCAAAACGAAGATTTTGTATAAGGTAGAACCCATGATCGAACTCTATTTAGATACTGCTGACGTGGCAGAAGTAAAACGCTTTAACCAATGCCTACCTCTGAAAGGGGTAACCACAAATCCAAGTATTTTGGCGAAATCAAAACAAGGCTTGAACCAAACCTTAGCTGGCATGCAAGAAGCGTTAGGGGGCACACCCCGTTTCCATGCTCAAGTGGTGAGCACAACTGTAGAAGGCATGGTGGAAGAAGCGCGCCAAATCCATGAATTACCTTATGATATGGTCGTCAAAGTGCCAGCAACCGAAACAGGCTTATCGGCAATTAAGTTAATGAAAAAAGAGGGAATTCAAGTGCTCGCCACTGCTATTTACTCTGCCCAGCAAGGTTTCCTTGCGGCATTGTGTGGCGCTGACTATCTTGCGCCTTATGTGAACCGTATTGATGCGATGAACGGAAACGGTGTAGAAGTGGTCGCAGACCTGCAATTGCTACTGGATCAAAACCAACTGCCTGCAAAAATTTTAGCAGCGAGTTTTAAAAATACCCAACAAGCGATGGAAGTGATGAAGTTAGGCATTGAAGCGATCACCTTGCCTGTCGATGTGGCCGCGCAGATGTTTTCTCATCCAGCAGTTCAGCCGGCTGTCGATCAATTTGATAAAGACTGGAAATCCGCGTTTGGCAACAAACTTTCATTTGAAAGTTAAGCATAAAATTATCGAAAGTCCCGTTCCTCCTCGATCGAGGGGCTTTTGATATGGGAATCTCTGAGAAAAAGTAACATTCGCGCAGGCAACTGTTTGTAGATGCGGCTTACGAAGAGATTCCCAGCCCACTAGTCTCACCTCTCCCTTCACGCAAAGCACTCTATTCGTAACATCACTACTGACGAACAACGCTCGTTCCACAAGCAAAAAATTTTTGCTTCAAGCCGACAAACTCACAAGCGAAACGCATCAATAACTCGGTAATTATTAATTTTATATATTGGAAATGAACACTGTTCATTTATAATCAGCGAACCTAACGCAGTAACAAGGAATCCACTTCATGAAACGCATTGCGCTTCTCTTTGCCATATTTGCATTACTTTCTGGTTGTAGCAGCATGTCGCCAGAACAATGCCAAACCGCAGACTGGTATCGCGTCGGCTACCAAGATGGCCGCTCAGGCAACAACCCAAACATTTTGTACGAATACATTAAAGACTGTCGCGAAGCAGGCGTAACGCCAAATCACGTTGAGTGGCAAGACGGTTTTGATAAAGGCACCATTCTTTACTGTTCGCCAGACAATGGTTACACGGTGGGTGTAGAAGGAAAAACCTACTATGGCGTTTGCTCTAACGATCTTTTCCTTAAAAACTATCAGTTAGGCCATCAAGAATATCAGCGTCAACAACGCATTAACGCGTTAGATGCGGAGATATCACGCCTTGATCATCAATTGGATGCAAACTTAGATAAAGACAACGCGAAGCGTATTAGAGAGAGAAGAAAACAACTGGCGCGTGAGCGTGCATCACTCATCTCGCCAGGAGCTAATTACTACTTTAACTTTTAGTCGCGACGGGCTACAACGCTAGGGTCATAAAGCGGCTGTTTGGATCAGGTTGATAGTCACCAAACTGCTCGCAGTACGCGAAGCCATGTTTTTCATATAGGCGATGCGCGGGTTCAAAAAATGCCATCGACCCAGTTTCCAAACTTAGACGTTGTATCCCCTGATGTTTCGCTTGCTCAATCACGTGATTGAGTAAGCGGGATGCCACACCCTGTTTTCTCGCCGACGGCGTCGTACGCATCGATTTCAACTCTGCGTGACCATCTTCTAGTTGGCTCATTGCCACACATCCCAATAGCAGCTCACCATCCCAGCCCGTCCAAAACGTGATTGAAGGCAACTTCAACTTGCTTACATCTAACGCATGCACGCTCTCTGGTGGCGATGTAGCGTACATGTCCTGTAAATGCTCTTCCAACAACGCAATCACCTGCGGCCGTTCTAAATTGTCGATTTCAATTCTCATATTTCCATCCTTGGTGTTTTTCTAGTTAAAGCGGCTGCATCATGATGTGCTGCGGTCCAACGGGGCCGCCGTGGTAAAGCTCATTGGTATCTTCAAACCCTGATTTTAAATAGCACTGATAAGCAGGTATGTTGCGGCAATTCACGGTGAGATAAAGCGCATCAAACTCGGGATAATGGCGTTTGGCGAAATCGGCAAACTGTTGAATGGCTTGCTTGGCGATGCCTTTGCCTTGATGACGGTGATCCACCAGCAAAGCACGCACGCCTAAACTGTTTTTCGAGCAAAAATCGTATTTCTCGTTGTAAGCAGCATCAAATAGAAAAAAGCCAACCACGTCATCGTCCGCCAAAATCAGATGCGGAAGCTCTGTGGGTTCAAGACGTGTAAGCATTTCACCCACATCCGCGACCGTAAACTGCGATTGCTCTTCTAGCACGCTAAGTTCGCAAGTTTGTTCATGTCGCTCAGGCGAATACTTTTCAATAGTAATCATAATCTTCCTTGTTGTTTTTATGCTCAATTCATACAGGGTATGTCGTAAATAGAAATACCTAGTGTCGTATTTCCCACTCGCAGGCAAACGTTTAGCACTCTATTATCCTCGCCATTCGATAGAGAGGTTTCCATGTCCCGTTTTTTACTTTGTAGTTTTGCACTCGTTTTACTCTACCCTACTGCCATTGATTTGTATCTTGTTGGTTTGCCTCAAATTGCGTCAGATCTCAACGCCAGTGAATCTCAGTTGCATATTGCGTTTTCGATCTATTTAGCTGGCATGGCTACCACCATGTTATTCGCGGGGAAAATTGCAGACTCTGTGGGACGAAAGCCTGTTGCCGTCGTCGGCGCGATGATCTTCGTGCTCGCGTCTTTTCTCGGCGGGATGGCTGAGCAACCAAACGCTTTCTTGATTGCTCGCTTTTGCCAAGGCATCGGAGCTGGATCTTGCTATGTCGTCGCGTTCGCGATTTTACGCGACACGTTAGACGATGAGCGCCGCGCGAAAGTATTGTCGATGCTCAATGGCATCACCTGTATCATCCCAGTGATCGCACCCGTGATTGGTCACTTGATTATGCTGAAATTTCCTTGGCCGAGTTTGTTTACCACAATGGCAGGAATGGGCATTCTCGTCAGTGTATTGGCCATTTTTGTTCTCAAGGAATCACTACCCAGCCAACAACGTGAAGAACAGACAGCGCCAGAGAGCCATCAAGAGACTTTCTTCGAGCGATTTTTTATCAGTAGGCTGATCATTACTGCGCTTGGAGTGACCACCATTCTGACCTTTGTTAACGCTTCACCAATTGTCGTGATGAGCATGCTTGGTTTTGATCGCGGTGGCTATTCTTCCATCATGGCAGGGACTGCGACGATCAGTATGTTGATTTCGTTCTCGGCGCCATTGGCATTGGGGATTTTTAAGCAGCGAACCTTAATGATGACCTCTCAAGTATTGCTCGCTTGTGCAGCCATCGTGCTCAGTGCTGCCCATTTCCATGATGGACAATCTCTTTACTATGTATTCGGACTTGGGCTGATTTGCGCTGGCTTCGCTTGTGGCTTTGGCGTGGCCATGAGCCAAGCGCTCAGCCCATTCTCTCAACAAGCTGGCGTGGCAAGCTCGTTACTGGGCATTGCTCAAGTTTGTAGTTCAGCGTTCTATATTTGGTTTATGGGTTTCATCGGCGTTAGTGCTCTGAATATGTTGGTGTTTATCTTAGTGTTAGGTAGCGTAATCAGCCTTGCTCTAATACTATTGATTCCAAAGCCTGTTCACGATACCCATTATGAAGAAATCCCTAGCGCGACTTGATTTAAACTTATTGTTCACTCTGCAATTATTGCTGCAAGAACAAAGCGTCTCGAAAGCCTCGAAAAAGCTGAACGTTACGCCCTCTACCGTAAGTAAGTCGCTCAACAAACTTCGTCATTGGTTCGATGATCCTTTGTTTGTCAAAACACCTAAAGGTCTTGCGCCAACACCTTTGGCGCAAAGCATGGAGCAAGATCTTGCAGAATGGCTGCAAATTGGCAGCCAGATTGCAGAAAAACGCAGCGATATTACGCCTAAAGGAGTGCGTTTTGATATCACGATTGAGTCGCCATTAGTGCTCACGGTACTGGACAGACTCATCGTCGCTATCCACCAGCGATACCCTGAAGCGAAAGTAAAAACCAGTAACTGGGATTACGATTCACTCGACGCCATCATTCGAGGAGAGGCAGATATCGGTTTTACCGGCCGAGAAAGTCACCCGAGATCGAAAGAGTCGTTGGATCTTCTGCCGTATTTCTTGGATTTTGAGATTCTATTCTATGACCTACCGATGGTGTATTTGCATAAAGATCATCCGGCATTACAGCAAGAGTGGAATCTCGAGACCTTTCTGAGCTACCAACACATTAATATTGTTTGGGAAAAAAGTGAAACTTGGGCGTTGGATGAAGTGTTAACGGAACTAGGGCTACAGCGCTCTATCGGGCTGACGATGTCCAACTTTGAGCAATCCCTTTTTATGGCAGCGCAGCCCACGCATGACATGATCACCACCGCGCCGCACTATTGCAAAAGCTACACAGAAAAGCTGCATCTCGATTTGGTGTGCTTGCCAATTCCGTTAGACCAAACTCAACAAGACAAGTTACTGATTCCATTTACCATGATTTGGCATAAACGCAATGCGTACAATCCCAAATTGCTATGGTTGAAAAACACCATCAAGTCATTGTACGAACAACCATCCCTACCACAGTAACACTTAGGCTAAGGTCAGGTTTTCTCTGGTGATTTTTGATGATTTTCTCGCTCTGACAGCTATAAGTAATCACTTTATCAACTAATGAAAAAGGTCGTTTGACGCTACACTCAATCCATATTTCTGCGTTAAGGGCCAAGGATGTCGACCTTTTTACTCACTGCTATTACGATGCTGGCGTTCGCTGCCAATTCATTATTGTGCCGACTTGCATTGGCCGAAGGGTTGATTGATGCAGGAAGCTTCACTCTCGTTCGATTGATATCTGGCGCGATTACCTTAATCGCATTGCTTGTCGTGAGAGGTCAGTGGAAAACCGATCGGCCAACTTCTCGCTTTCGCTTTTTTTCTGGCATGGCTTTATTTGGTTACGCTGCCCTTTTCTCTTTCGCGTACTTACAACTGGCGACAGGAACCGGTGCTTTGCTTTTGTTTGGTGCCGTGCAACTGACGTTACTGGCCATCTATTGGTGGCAAGGTGAGCGCTTTCAGTTTCTCGAAATCATCGGTATCGGCCTTTCGATTGCTGGCTTTGTTTGGTTAATGTTGCCATCTGCCACTCGCCCCGACATCTGTTCTGCACTTCTCATGTTGATTTCTGGCGTTTGTTGGGCTGCGTTTACTGCGCTCGGCAAACAAGCGCCTTCTCCAAGTAGTGGCATCACATGGGGGTTTATCGCTGCATCTATAATTGGCATACTCCTATCACCGTTGATGCTGTCCTCAATCTATCTCTCTTTGAGCGGAATCTTGCTCGCTATCACGTCTGGCGCCATTGCATCTGGCCTTGGGTATACGCTTTGGTATCAAGTCATGCGTAAGCTCTCTTTACTTCAAGCCGCCGTCAGCCAACTTTCCGTGCCAGCCATTGCTTTGCTGTTAGGTACCGTCGTACTCCACGAGTCTCTTTCACTGCATACACTTTTAACCAGTGGCATCATTCTTGGTGGTATCGCTTTGGTTTTTTTATCTCGATCCAAAAAAACAAGCAAACAACCGGCAAGCCGATAAAAAGTAATAACTTTCCCTCTCAAATACCCATTCATCATCTATGCTTTTTAAAGCAGCAAAGCTCATTGCAGATGGTACGAGCGGCCTGCTTTAGTATCAGGCGAAGGGTATAAGGTGAGAATTGGCTCACACAACGCGACGATTTTGTTTCAAAAGTGAGAATTGTCACAGATCGCGATTTTGCTCGTTTTAGGCGTTTCGTCAATAACGCCAAGGGCTAGCGCGAGATCGAGCCAAATACGCACTTTGTGTTTTGACAAAGGGTTTACAAAGCACACTTTTTCACCCGCTATATTCCGCCCCCCGAATTTATTCAGAACAAGATTCTGATTATTCACATAAGAAATTCATCAACTTATAACGATAAGCCTGAGCAAACTTTGACACTATGAACGACAAAATAAAATTCGCTATTAAAGTATCGCTTAGCCTGACTCTGGCTTATCTAATCCCGTTTGCCATGGGTTGGCCGCAAGCATCGACGGCCGCAACCACAGTGATGCTGATTGCATCCACAGGCAGTCGTCGTGAATCCCTCGCCAAAGGTACCTTACGTGTGTTCGGTACGTTGGTTGGCGCCGTCGTTGGCTTGTTACTGGTGGGATTGTTTGCTCAAGACCGCTTGCTGTACATGCTGAGCGTGTCGGTTGTGGTCTCTTTCATTTTTTACTTCCGTAATGCCTATCAAAAAGATCCAACGTTACTCATGCTGACCGGTGTGATGACGCTGATGATGTCCAATGGCGGTGACGCAGAAGGTGCGTTTCTTTATGGCGTTGACCGCGCTTATATGACGGTGTTTGGGGTGGTGGTTTACACACTCGTGGGGACTTTCTTATTCCCGACCAAAACAGAACAAAATCTAAGACAGCTCATCGAACAACTCAACCAAGCACAACGCGCGTTGTTCACCGCTATCCTGCAAAATTTCGAGCAAAAATCGGCAGGACAAGTCTCTCCTCAACAAGAGGGAGAAGAAAATCCAGAAGCAGGAGAGCCACAACCTAGCGTGGATTCTCTTATCGAACAGATGTTTGCCACCCAAAATGCGCTCGAACAGCGTTTTGCTACAGTCAGTGTGGAATGCAGCGACGTGTCGGCCTACATGAAAGAGTGGCGCTTGGCGGTTCATTTGAACAAGCAGGTAACGCAACAATTGACCGTTGCGGCGCACAGCCACTTTAGCCACCAGCAAGACCGTGAAAGCATCAGCAACTTTGATCAAGCCGTTGCGGAAATTGACGCGCTATTTGATACCTGCCAACAAGTCTGGGACGAAAAAGAGCCCGCTTTTCGTGCTCAAGAATTCAAAGTCGAATACAACCAAGCGTTGCTTGAAGACGCAGCGCACCTAGAGAAAGGCTCTGCGCTTATGCTGGGGCACCTCTTGGGGCTCATGCATCAAAACTTGTCGCGTTTGGCGGAGAGCATTAGCTGCATTGACTCTGTGACGAACAATGTCTCCTTTGACGTGCCACTGCCGAAACCGAAAGGCAAGTTTCTATGGTGGGACGCAGAAAACTTTAAAACCGCGGTCAAGACCTTTGTCACCTATTGGGTTGCAGGACTGATTTGGATTTATTTCAATCCACCAGGCGGCTACTCGTTCGTAGTCTTCTCGACCATGTTTATGTCTTTGCTGTCGTTCGTGCCTGTGCACCCGATTTTGTTGCTTGTGCTGTTCACTTTCGGCTTCTTGTTCGCGGTGCCTTCTTACGTCTTCATTCTTCCGCAATTGGATCTCGGGTTAGAACTTGGCCTGTTCATTTTTATCTACACCTTTATCGGCTTTTATCTGTTCAACGGGCCAGTGACGATTTTCTACATGGTGGGCTTGTTTGTTCTTGGTTTAGACAACAACATGTTCTATCACTTCGGGATCCTCATGACGATCATGCTGCTTTTCTACATGGTGGTATTCATGATCATTTTCGCGCACTACTTCCCGTTTAGCTCACGACCAGAACACCTCTTTTTGACTATAAAAGAGCGCTATTTTAGGCACACTCGGGATCTGTTTGACTCCTATCAGAAGCAGTCCAGTTCGATTATTACGCCGCTCAAACGGGCCTTACACTTGGTGACGCTCAACGTTTCATCGAAAAAGCTCAAGGTGTGGGGTTCGAAAATCAACCACAAACACTTTGACAAAACCACGCCAGAAGCGATTGCCGCGTTTAGCAAAGCGTGTGATGTACTCAGTAGTCACATCAATATCTTAATGGCCGCCGAGAAAAAGTTGCTGACCAATCCGCTGATTACTCAACTTCGCCAACAACACCGCGATTCCATCATTCCTTTGATGGCGGGCGCTTTAGCCAGCCATCAAGCAACACAAGAACTCGATTCCGTATTCGACCAATACAGTCAGGATTACCAATCATTCGAAGATAAACTGGAAGATTTTTTTAGTGAGTTAGATTTATCTGACTACGCTTATTCTGAGATAGCCGGTTTTTATATCTTGCTGAATTTAAAACGGAACGTGTTCGAAGCAATCAAGCATTGCAAGCAAACCTACGAGGATATCGATTGGGTGAACTTACAACAGAAGCGTTTTTAAAGGTGGGGATATGATGCTTCCAAAACTAACCAAACCAAGCCTCGCCATACTTTCTTTGCTCGGACTCAGTGCGTGTACCACTGTGGGGCCAGACTATGTTCATCCAAAGCAGGCGCCAATGCCAAGTGACTGGTCGGTGCAAAAAGCAGCCAAAGATACGCAGCAATCAGAGCAACAGCTACAACAATGGTGGCAGCAATTTAATGACTCAACTCTCAATCAGCTGGTTGAGTTGGCGAGCAAACAAAACCTCGATTTAGAAGCCGCGGGACTGCGCATTGTCCAAGCTCGTTCATTGCTTGGCATTTCGACTGGCTTGCAATACCCGCAAGTTCAAACCGTGTCAGGAAATCTAGCGCGTGCCTACGTGAATGATCAGGGTGTAAACAACGCCGCTCTGTCGTTTGATGCTGCGTGGGAAATGGATATTTGGGGCAAGTATGCTCGCGGTATTGAGTCGGCAGAAGCCGGTTATTACGCATCCATCGCGTCGTATCACGACATAATGGTCACCATCACCGCAGAAGTGGCGCGTAACTACATTAACTATCGCACGTTCCAAGAGCGCATTTTGCTGTCTCGTCGCAACATCGAAATTCAAGAGCGTGTCGTCCGCATTACACAGGTGCAGTTCGACTCTGGCAACGTTACAGAATTGGACGTTCAGCAGGCGAAAAACCAACTCTATACTACCAAAGCGGCATTACCGAGTCTCGAAGTTGCGATGAAACAATCACGTACCGCGTTGGCGTTATTACTAGGTGCATTACCGGAAGAAGTAGACGAGCTGCTGCAATCAGATGGAATGCATAAGCAAATTGCTGACTACGAAAAACAGTTCAAATCGACAGGCAGAAAATCGGCGTTATCGGGCACCGACGAGCGCTCCATTGTGCCGCGCCCACCGCTGTTGGATACCCAAGTGGACGCAAACTTAGTGATGCGACGTCCAGATTTGCAAGTCTCTGAGATGCAAGCTCGCGCGCAGAGTGCGCAAATTGGCGTGGCGGAAACCGCTCTGTACCCAAGCTTTTCGTTGTTCGGTTCTATCGGTATCGACAGTACGGTTCCCGATGGCAGCAGTTTCAGTTTTAGCGATTCGCTCACCATGGTGGTTGGCCCAACGTTCAGTTGGAATATTTTCCAATACGGACGCGTGAAAAATAACATTCGTTTCGAAGATGCTCGCTTCCAAGAAACGCTGACCAACTACAACAAAAAAGTGCTGCAAGCCGTTAATGAAGTCACCAATGCAATCGAAGCGTATGACCTGTATTTACAGCAAAAAGATTTACGCTTGCAATCAGTCAACTCTTCCATTCGTGCATTCAACATCTCCATGACACAGTACGAAAACGGCCAAATCTCTTTTGAACGTCTGCTCAACTCGGTAGAGAAAATGACCCGTGCGGAAGACAGCTACGCAACGATCAAAGGGAACGTGGCGAACCAAGTTGTTGCACTCTATAAAGCCCTCGGTGGAGGCTGGCAAACCCAAACAGGCAAACCCTTCCTCAGTGAATCTATTGCCAAGAAAATGACAGAACGAACTGACTGGGATGGTTATTTAAATGAAGAAAACCGCGTATTGCCGCCTTTGCGCCTCGAAACTCCGGATGAGACCAGTGATGAGAACAAAACGGAGGATCTCTAATGCCTCATGAACTCTCTTGGGGAGACATTTACTTTTCTCCCACGTTACTGGTGCTCTTTCTCGCCGTCACGGCAACGTGGATAACGGTGATGATATTGAACAAGACACGTCTGTCTCGCTTCATTGCTTTTCCGTCTCTGACGTTTATTGCCATCATAGTCGGTTATGTGGTGGCCATCGACAGCTTTTATATTCAATTTTAGGTGCCAAACAAGATGAAAAAACTATTCGTAATCGCACTCAATCTTGTCATTCTTGGTGGCGCAGCTTGGCTCGGCTATCAAAAATTTGAAGAGTATTTTAATAACCCTTGGACACGCGACGGCCAAGTGCGCGCGAACGTCATCAAAGTAGCTCCTCGTGTATCAGGCCCAATTGTAAATGTCGCGGTGCAAGACAACCAAGAAGTGAAAACAGGCGATTTACTGTTTGAAATCGACCCTGCGACTTACGAAGTTGCTTTGTCTCAAGCCGAAGTGGCGCTAGAACGCGCCATTGTTAGCTCTCGCGGTAAAAAAATCGAATACGATCGCCTTAAAGACATTCGCGCGAAAGACCGCGGCGCTGTTTCTCACAAGGATCTGATTCGTCGTGAAATCGCTTACGAAGAATCGCTACTGCAAATCAAATCTGCAGAAGAGCAATTAAAGTCAGCGCGCCTTAACCTCAGCTTCACCAAAGTTTATGCGACCGTCGATGGTTTTGTGTCTAACCTCGATATTCGAAACGGTACACAAGCGGTCGCAAACCAGCCACTGCTGGCGCTGATCGACAAGAACAGTTTCTGGGTGTTTGGTTTCTTCCGTGAAAACCAACTCGCACAAATCGAACCGGGTAGCCAAGCACGTGTCACTTTGATGTCTCACCCAGACACGCCAATTGACGCAACGGTTGACTCTATCGGTTGGGGTATTGCGCCGAAAGACGGCACGGTCGGCTACAACCTTCTTCCAAACGTGAACCCTGTTTTTCAGTGGATTCGCTTAGCACAACGTATTCCGGTACGAATCTCAATCCAAGAACTTCCAGAAGATGTTGATCTTCGATTCGGGCTTTCTGCGTCCATCATGGTGATGAAAGATTCATCGGCAGAAAATGAACAGTAACTAAGTGAGAAGAACCATGGTCATTGGTAAAAAACTCAAAAACATTAATGAAGAAAACAACTTCTTCTATCTAACTTTAGCGCTGGTGATTTTGTTGCTAGGGAGTGCAATGGCACAAGTGGTGGGCGAAGGGACGATTGAACACATACTGCAGGCATTCACGGTTCTCACGTTCATTGTTTGTTTTGCCAGCCTTCGCTTCGACAAAATGTGGTCTCGTTTCCTCTATACCCTGTTTGGCGTTTGGGTTCTTGTGATTGTGATCAAGACCGTTTTCAACATCCGAGAGATGAATGTAGTGATGCTTGCCCTCACCTTCGCGTTCTTTTTCGGCACTTTTAAATCCATCGCAAGGCAGATTCTTTTCACTGGCCACGTCAATAGCAACAAAGTCATTGGCTCAGTCGCGCTTTTCTTGCTGCTTGGTCTGATGTGGGCAATTGCCTATCTCATTCTTCTAGAGTTCTCGCCAACCTCATTCACTGGGATGGAAGCCATTTCTTGGGGGCAGAATTTCTCTAATGCGGCGTATTTTAGTTTCGTCACCTTAACCACGCTTGGTTATGGCGATATCAGCCCTCTAACGCCATTGGCTCAAGTCGTGGTGTATTTAGAGGCCATTACAGGTGTTTTCTATATGGCGATTGTTGTTTCAAGTCTCGTCAGTTCTAACATTGATCATCAGGTAAACAAAAATGGATAAACAATCGGTAAAAATCGACAGTAAGCTTTTCATTAGTAATATGGTGGAATCGGCAATACGCATTGGCTTGATCTTCGTCTTGCTGATGTTTACGTACGACATCATCAAACCCTTCATTCTTCCCGTTATTTGGGGTGCAATTATAGCCGTCGCTTTAATGCCACTTACAAAAAAGCTGGAGCGTGCATATGGAGGTCGTAGAGGCCTGGCAGCCACAACGATTGCTTTACTTGGTATTGCACTCTTAGTCACACCACTTGTTATGGTATCAGGCTCCATTGTAGATGGTGCAACGCATGCGCTTGAAGTATTGCAAAACGGACAAGTGAAGATCCCAGGTCCAAAACCTTCCGTTGCGGATTGGCCTGTCGTAGGTGATAAGCTCTATGAGGTGTGGACCCTATTCGCGACTAACCTTGAACAAGCGATTCAAACCTTTATGCCGCAGATAAAGTCCGCGCTCACTTCTTTGCTAGGCACACTTGGCGGTGTATTGGGAAGTTTATTGCTTTCAATCTTGTCACTTGCGATTGCAGCAGGTTTTATGACGTACTCTGAATCTGCAGCATCAGGGCTAAGAACCATCGCTATTCGTACCGCTGGTGAAAACGCTAAAAGCTGGACCACGCTTATCGCAGCAACCATTAAAAGCGTACTGCTTGGCGTAGTGGGTGTGGCGGCGATTCAAGCCCTATTGATCGGTGCTGGTTTCTTTGTATTTGGCGTTCCGGCAGCTGGTTTGCTCACTCTGATTCTGATGATCTTGTGTATCGCTCAGCTACCAGCGCTGCTTGCCGTACTACCAGTGATCGGCTTTATGTACATGACTCAAGATACAACGACAGCCACCATGTTTACTGTCTGGGTAGTAGTTGCAGCTCTTTCTGAAAACCTGTTCAAACCAATGTTAATGGGACGTGGTGTCGACGTACCAATGCCTGTGATTCTGCTCGGTGCCATCGGTGGTATGCTTTTCTACGGCATCGTTGGTCTGTTCTTAGGTGCCGTTATCCTGGCGATTTGGTATGAGTTATTTGTTTGGTGGTTGAGCATTGAGAAAGCACAACAGCAAGAAGAAATGGCAGAACAACAAGACGCTTCTGATGACCAATCAGAGCCTGGACACGGTGCTGGCATATAATAAATCAATAAGTTAAAAAGAAATTTAATCTATAACTTATGATATCAAACCGCTCTATTGCAGCGGTTTGATTCTATTTGGATCACAGTTTCCCCGTAATAAATGCGATAAAAATGACGTTCTTGTTAAATTTTCATACTTCTTACACTTGGGAGTTGCAATCGGGCAATGAACGATGCACTCTCGATGACCACTAATTTGCTTAGGATAAAAACAATGAAATTGATCAAGCCTTTAACTTGTGCGCTTGCTCTCGCAATGAGTGGCATGGCATTCGCAGATGTAACCGTGAGTGTTCCTGACAACGTTTCAGTATTAGCGGCTAACGGTGAAAAAGCAGACCTTTCGGGTGGTTTTTTCGCCTCGGAAAGAACACTAACGTTACCTGATGGCGTTAACCAAGTCGTATTTCGCTTCGCCCCTTACTTTAACCAAGGCAATGACCGTTTAAGTGTTGAAAGCGATGTTATCGTTACACGATTTGACGCTGCCAATGCCGAGCTGACGCTACAAATGCCAGAATACCGCAACCTTCGCGATGCGGAAGAAAAGATCAAGGACTTAGATTGGAAACTGGTTGATGATTCAGGCAACACCGTCGCCGTTGAGCAAGACAAATTGATCAAACCGGGTATGCAAATCGGTCGTGATTACGTACGTGAAATCGAAGATTACAACCAAGCTGGCGGTGCAGCAGCAGTGGCTTTTGCTGGCGCAGCGACCATGCAGCCAGTCACGCTTCCTGCAAAGGTTCCTGCAGATACGAAGCAAGTGAGAGCAACTGCGGTTAAATCAGATTCGACAGCAGAAGAGATGCTGCACTTCTGGTACCAAAAAGCAGACGCAGAAACCAAAGCTCGCTTTAAAGCGTACGTTAATCAACAATAAGTCTGATTAACTCTATCGATATTAAAAAAGCCACTTCATGTGGCTTTTTTGATCGAACAAGCTAGGACGTTTGAACGACTTTGGTATTGGTGATCATCATGTGTTCAATATGGTTATATCAATTTAACCAAACGCTACCAGTAACGCTCATAGATGATATTGCCTCCTGTTTTAGGACGATACTTTTCCAACCCAAGCCCTTGTAAGACTGGCAAGGTATCTTTGATCATCTGCGGGTTCCCACACATCATGACAAAACTACTTTGAGCAGAGAATGGCACATCAGCAGCGTTGGACAGTCTACCCGATTCGATGAGTTCGGGAATTCGACCTTGTAACTGGCCATCCACCACTTCCCTACTGACTATCGGGATGTACTTTAATCTGCCTTCATATCGTTGCTGTAGTTGCTCAATCAGATATTTGTAGACCAGATCTTTTTCGTAGCGAACCGCATGAACAAGCACAATTCGCTCATTATGGGGTGGTAAGTTTATATCATCCAGTAGCGATAAAAACGGTCCAATACCTGTACCTGTAGATAGCAGCCACAGATCATGAGCCTGTTTAGGAATAGAGTCGTGGATTAAGTCACCATGTGCGGTCTCACCAACATAAATACTATCACCAGATTTAAGCTTTTGGAGCCTTGGAGAAAGTTGTCCTTGAGGGTCCGCTACTATTAGGAACTCCAACCAATCGAACTGTTCGCTTGGTGCATTAACCACAGAGTAAGCACGGCTGATCGGCTTGCCCTCATCATCTAGCAAAGCAAGCTTGGTGAACTGGCCGGCTTTAAAGGTAAGAGGCGCGCCTGAGACCCTTAAACTGAACAGCTCGCCAGTCCAGTCAATGCGTTTTTCCACCTTGGCTAGATTGAAACCTTTCAGCTCAGTCATGAGACACCTCCTATTTGGTTACTCTTAGTTAAACTTACGCCTTCAACTCGATTATGTAAAGTTTCTAGTTTACATAATAAGATTGCCATTTCATTTCACATTTTAAAAACAATTTTATTACATATTAAATGATTACATCTAGAATAAATGCTCAAAGTGATAAGTCGCGTCGCAATTTGTGGCAATGCAGATGAAAAAGGAGCACTAAAAATGGACACACTGTTAAAGGACTTTCCCGTTATCACAGAGATCAAAGTCGCATGGGGTGAAATGGATGCTCTGCAACACGTCAATAACGTGGTCTATTTCCGCTACTTCGAGACAGCGCGTTTAGATTACTTCAACAAAATTAATCTGCTAGTCGACCTGCAAACCTCGCAAATTGGGCCAGTACTGAGCGAGACGCAATGCCGCTACAAGCTTCCTGTCACTTACCCAGACACGTTATTAGTCGGCTCGCGCGTAATCGACATGCAAGAAGATCGCATCACGATGGAATACCAAGTGCTGAGTAAGAAGTGGGGTAAGATTGCGACCATCGCGACCGCTACTGGTGTGATGTTTGATTTTAAGAACAACGTAAAAGCTGCGATTCCAGACCACGTTCGCCAGTCGATTTTAGACTTGGAAGGAACTGTGGGTAGCACGCATCATTTAGAGTAGCAAGAAACGAGAGATTAAAGGCGAGGTTCTCGACAGCGCTTCTTCATCGCTATCGGGAATAATGCTGAGGTACTATTCCAGCCTACACGATAAGAAAAGCTGCGTCATTCTAGCGAGCCATAGCGAGACTAAGAATCTACTTACCGCTTGCTGCAGACCCTAGAGCGATGAATAAACTCAATACAATCTGAGAGTAGATTCTGAATCACGCTCGTTCCTCGCTGTTCAGAATGACGGTTCGAGTTTAGCTCTGACCTCTATAAAACCATCTAAAAAGCTATTCCAGAGAAGCCTAAGTGACCATCCGGAATCTCTCCTTAAATGTAACAGCAGAGCTACTCTTCCAGCCTACGCGATAAGAAAAGCTGCGTCATTCTAGCAAGCCAAAGCGCGACGAAGAATCTACATACCGCTTGCTGCAGGCCATAGAGCTATGAATAAACTCAATACAATCTGAGGGTAGATTCTGAATCACGCTCGTTCCTCTCTGTTCAGAATGACGAACCTCGTTTAGGTTCTGACTCTAAAACACTATCTAAAAAAACATCCCGGACGAGCACAAGCGAGTCATTCGGAATCTCGCTTTAGACGTAATAGCAGAGCTACTCTTCCAGCCCACACGATAAGAAAAGTGGCGTCATTCTAGCGAGCCAAGGCGAGACTAAGAATCTACTTACCGTTTGCTGCAGGCCATAGAGCTATGAATAAACTCAATACAATCTGAGGGTAGATTCTGAATCTCGCTTTAGACGTATCAGCAGAGCTACTCTTCCAGCCTACGCGATAAGAAAAGCTGCGTCATTCTAGCGAGCCAAAGCGAGACTAAGAATCTACTTACCGCTTGCTGCAGACCCTAGAGCGATGAATAAACTCAATACAATCTGAGGGTAGATTCTGAATCACGCTTTAGACGTAACAGCAGAGCCACTCTTAAAGCCCACACGATAAGAAAAGTGACGTCATTCTAGCGAGCCAAGGCGAGACTAAGAATCTACATAACGCTTGCTGCAGACCATAGAGTGATCAGCAGAACGTCTCGATATATAGCGCTTCCACCTTATCTCTTGCCCATTGCGTTTTACGCAAAAACTTCAGCGAAGATTTGATCGACGGATCTTTCTTAAAACAGTTCACTCGAACGCGCTCATACAGGCCATTCCAACCAAAGTGTTCAACTAGTCGGGTGACGATTTTTTCTAAACTCAACCCATGCAGAGGGTTATTCGGCTGTTCGTTGCTCATGTTGTTGATCCAGTAGCGATGTAAGTGGCGGGCTAATCTAACTCAAAGTGACCACTTAACCTAATGTTTTCACCTTCAAAGGCGTTTAGCTTGAATTACTTTGCTCATCTCCCCTATAGTAGCTCAAACTTCACAAACATCCTTTTCACGATGAAAGCCCTCAACGACCTCAATATTTTTGTCGAAACAGCGCGCCAAGGCAGCTTTTCAAAAGCTGCTAATAGCATGGACATGACACCTGCCGCCATTAGCGCATCGATTAAGCGTCTTGAAGGGCAAATCGGTTTCCCGCTGTTTGTGCGTTCCACCCGAAGCCTGCGTTTAACCTCAGAGGGCGAACTATTTTTAGACAAAACCACGCAAGCGTTGGCAACATTGCAAGAGGGGTTGGATCAGATCTCAAGTGCACGTGGCGAGTTATCTGGTCAACTGCACATTACTGCGCCCTCCGATTTTGGTCGCAATATGTTGCTCGATTGGGTGGATGAGTTCATCGATCTCTACCCAAATGTTTCCATCAAACTAGAGCTGTCCGATAGCTTGACGGATATGTACACCAAGCCTGTCGATATTGCGATTCGCTACGGCGAGCCTGCCGACTCCAATCTGGTCGTGTTGGCTTTGTGTGGGTCAAACGAACGGATCTTATGTGCATCGCCAGAGTACGTAGCTACACATCCAGAACTCACCTCTCCTGCAGATTTAACGCAACACAACTGCTTGTGCTATATGGTCGCGGATTCGGTCTACAACAAATGGACGCTCACGCGTGACGGCGAGAAAGAACAAATCGTGGTCAGCGGTAACTTGATGAGCAACGATAGTGACTTGCCACACCGGTTAGCGATCAAAGGCAAAGGCATTGCGAATAAATCATTGATGGACATCAGCCGAGACTTAATCGAGGGAAGATTGGTGCGAGTGTTACCAGAGTGGGATTGCGGCCCAGTACCGCTCTACATGGTGTGCGCCGATCGTCGCTTACTGACGCCAACAATTCGGACTTTCCGCGACTTTATCCAACAAAAATGCTGCCAGCAACGCGCCAACGTGCTGGCAACCTTCTGTCATTAGGCGATAAATCGAAGAGGACGAATCTGGGTATATTCAACCCAATCGTTCTCTTCCAATGTTTCAAGAAACGTCGCCATGTGCGGGCTTTGCAAATGCTTATCCAAGGCCTCTTGCGATGCCCAAATTTCTTGGAACATAAATAGGCCTTCAACTTTCTCGTCAAGATACAACTCGTATTGGCAACAGCCTTCTTCTTGACGAGTTGGCTCTAGTAAACCAGCAAGCAAATTCACCACCTGATCCTTGCTGTCTGGGTAGGCTTTCACTTCTGCAACTAAGTGGATCATCGTTTTATCACTCTTTTGCGATTTATATATTGATTACAGGGTTCTACGTCACCTGTAAGCAAGCTCGAATTAGATCTCGGTGAATACGGTTTCTGCGTCCCAGCGAGACTTTGGCGTTTTCGCGTTGAAGTCATCTTCCGTGTGGTAGCCAAGCGGCACGATCACAACGCTGGTGTAACCTTTTTCGCGCAAGCCAAATTCTTCATCCAGCACTTTGGGATCAAACCCTTCAATTGGCACTGCATCGATTTCTAGCGTCGAAGCACCCAGCAGCAACGTACCCACGTTGAGGTAAACTTGTTTCTCCATCCAATGGTTCGCATCTTTCAGATCAAAACGGTGCATGTTCACAAAGTAGCTACGACCACCGCGCACGGCCGCTTTCGCTTCTTCGGTTGGGAATCGGCCATCTTTTTCTTCTTGCGCCATTAGCGCTTCAATGTAGTCGTTATCAATGCCTGTTTTCGCACAAAACACCAATACGTGAGAAGCGTTGAGAATCTTCGCCGCGTTAAACGCGTAGTTCTCTTGTGCCGCTTTAGCGATGCGCTGTTTACCTTCTTCTGTGCTTGCCAGAATGAAATGCCAAGGTTGAGAGTTCACACTCGATGGACTAAAACGAACCAGCTCTTTAACTGCATCGATTTTTTCTTGAGGTAGCTTGCGTGTTGGGTCAAACACTTTCGTTGAGTAACGAGATTTTGCAGCTTGTACGATATCCATGAGGTTCTCCAATTAATGAGTTTAAGCTGAGTAACAGCATAACCTCATGAGATAAAGGGAAAAACCGATTTCGATTAAAAACATTTTCAAAATAAATTTGAAAATAAAACGATAAGAAAGGCTTTGAGCGTTCTCACTGAACTTCTTCATCTTTTCGGCAATAATGCATGTTTGCTCGCAACCAAACTCAACTCATGCTGCCTCAAGATAACGTTATTACATCCTTTCTGTGCAAAAAGCTCGGTCACAATCACCTTCGAATTGCCGGCGAATATTGGCACATTGAGAAGTTGGTGGCCTTGCAATGCATGATGTTGAAAGAAGCGCCTAACCTCCAAGAAGGGCTGCTTTGGTGGAGTAAAAGTGTCTCATTATTCGACCGCCGTTTGTACGTCACATTTCAACATGGTGATGCCCAAATCCATCTGCAAGTCGAATGTAGAACGGCCGATATGCCAAATTGGGCGGAGTCGGTGTTTGGCTTGCTCAAAATGCAGTTGGAAATGCTTGAGCTAAGCGAATCAATACAGGTACAAGTTCACGCCAACAATCCACTCGCGGCCGATATTTTTCTAGAGGAAACGCGAGATTCTAAAACGAGTTCAAGCGTGTTTGAACTGGTGAAACATGTTTATTTGCTGCTTTCTCACCAGCCCATTGAACAACCAGAATTGCTGAGTGTTTTGAACGCCTTGTTCATCAAAAACAGCAATTACGCGCTCAAGTTAGAGCAAGCGGCAAGGCAACTGGGCGTCTCCAAACGCACCTTGCAACGTCGACTGCAAGAAAAGCAAATGAGCTACTCTCAATGCGTTGATTTCGCTAAAAGAAAGCAAGCACTCACTTTGCTTGCCGACACCCAACTCACAACGCAGCAAATCGCCTATCAACTTGGTTATGAAGAACCATCGAACTTTCACCGCACTTTTCGCCGTTGGTATCCGTTTTCACCCATGCAGTATCGCCAACAATGTTTGGATAACCGAACTCAGCTAAATCAGCAACCGATCCGCTTGTACTACGCCAAAGCCAATACCTTCGACGATAACCACATCGACCAACCTGTCGGCAAAATCTGGATGGAAGTGGACAATATTGCGTTTGAAAAAGTGGTCTCAGTAGAATGCCGTGACCGTGATGGCGCATGGCGGCGCTACCCCGCCTTCTTCGAGCGTTTTTTAAGTCATGGCACCGAACTCTGGGCAACGACCGAACTTCCGGTGGCGCATCCCCTGACCTTTCGCCTGTGTTACGAAGTCGATGGGGAGCGTTACATTGAGAATAACCACCAGCGTGATTATGTAGTTTCTAAGGGGCTTTTAATTGGCGCAACGGAATATATTGTCCCGACTCGGCAACTTATTAACATTGGGGCGCAATATACGCTCTTTGTCGAACTGGCATGCCGACTTGAAAACGTTGCGAGGATAGACGGTTACGTCGATGATGACCCCACACCTCACGCAATGCGCTTGACCCAACACTCGCTACATTATGCTTGTTGGGTGCTACAATTATCGCTCACTCAAACTGCAAAGCAGTGCCGTTTCCGCCTTTATGATGAATCCGACAACGAGCTCGCGAAAGAGCATTACCCGATACAATATCCTATTGTGCAACCGCTCAATTAAAACTGTCGGTCAGATCAAAGTCGCCGCTTCGTGACATCATTTCACATCTTTTTTGGCGTAAATTGACACTCTCAATTTCAAACCTTTGCTTTATCGTTTCTGCATTGCTGCATAACGGAGGCAAAAACTGTGTTTGAAACTCTACCTAACCCAATGAATAAAATAAAAATACTTCCTTTAGCGATCACTCTTGCTCTTTCTGGCTGTGGAAGCGACGAAACCACACCAATCGATACAGGCAGCCACGTGGCATCTCCTGATTGGCAAGATCAAATCATTTACTTCCTGATGATCGACCGTTTTAACGACGGCGACAACGCTCTCAATGATCAAGGGCAAAACGAATTCGATCCGACGTCGGATAAAAAATTCAGCGGCGGCGACCTCGTTGGTGTGAGTGATAAGTTAAGCTACATCGAAGATCTCGGTGCCACATCGATCTGGATTACTCCGCCAGTTGCAAACCAATGGTGGGATGCAGAGCAAAACTACGGCGGCTACCACGGGTACTGGGCGCGCGATTTCCAAAAAGTGGATGAACACTTTGGTGACATGGAAAGCTACCAGGCGTTAGCACGCGAAGTGCATGCGCGTAACATGTTCTTAATTCAGGACATCGTGACCAACCATGTAGGCAACTTCTTTACCTACGATGATCCTTACAGTTATGATCCAAGCCTACCTTGCCAAGGCTTCCGTTTGATTAAAAATGCACTGCCCGCCGGACAAGAACTGCCGTACCCACTCAACATGAACGAGTGTAAAACAGACGGCACAGGCAGCTACCACTGGACGCCAACCATCACCGACCACAATGATCCGGTACAAGAAAAAACTTGGCAGCTCTCTGATTTGGATGACCTTAATACGTCCGATCCTGAAGTACGCGCTTATCTAAAAGAGAGCTACCGAAAATGGATTCGCGAAGTCGGCGTCGACGGATTTCGTATCGATACGGTGAAGTTTGTTGAACACGATTTCTGGAACGATTTCCTACACGCCGACGATGGTGTGATGACGCAAGCGGTTGATACCGGTCGTGACAACTTCCTCACTTTTGGTGAAGTATTCGAAACATCTACGCCTTACCACACCGAAGGCGAAGAGAAGATGCTGACTTACATCGGTGAAAGTGGCTCGCCGAAACAGCTAACCTCGGTACTGAACTTCCCATTGCAAGCGACCATGACGCGCGTATTTGCATCAGGGCAACCGACCGACTATTTGCGTTTCCGTCTTGAGAAAATGATGGAGATGTTCCCGAATCCATACATCATGCCGAACTTCATTGATAATCACGACATGCCGCGCTTTCTGTCGCAAGGTAGCGTGAATGACATGAAACAAGCACTGATCACCATGATGAGCGTACCGGGTATTCCTGTGATTTACCAAGGTACAGAGCAAGCAATGTCAGCAGCGCGCGATGCGATGTTCGCCGGAGGGTATCGTGAAGATGGCAACTACGTAGACTCATTCGACCAAAACAGTGAGATGTACTTGTTTATTCAAGAACTTGCCAAGCTACGCACTGAAAACAAAGTCATGACACGTGGCGAAATAAAAGTGATTGGCAGCGATAAAGCGGGCGCGGGCGTCTTCGCCTTTACCCGAACGTTGGATAACGACGAAGTCTTGGTTGTGATGAATACATCCAACTCGCCGATGTTGATGAACCAACTCGATGTAGAACAAGTTGGCGGCACCGTCTTCCAACAACAAATCATGTCGAACTGGGCAGAAGCTCCAGAACAGTTAATCGCAGATGAAAATGGTCACGTAACCCTTGAGCTACCAGCCAAGTCTGCAGTGATTTACTCAAAAACAGGCAGCAACCAATCTGTAGATACCCCAGACCTCAATATCCGACTTGCTCAAGATTGGGAAGGACAAACCATCACTGATGACATAGTGATCACTGGTACTGCTAACGCAAACGAGAAATTGAACCTTGTCGTAGACGGTAATCTGGAAACAGCACAAGCCATTACCGTAGGTGCTGACGGTCAATTCAGCGTGACTTTATCTACCCGTCACTTTGCGATTGGCGAACAGCAACACCGCTTCGCGATTTATTCTACTGAGAAAAAAGCTGGCATTGAAGATGTTAACTTTGTGTCGGACTTAAGCTGGTCGAACACGCCAGACGACACTATTGATGACGCGGGTGATGCGCAAGATGGCATGGGCGGTCCTAACGGTAACTATTCGCTACCAACGGACCCAACATTCGATAAAAACAATAGCCAACTCGCAATCAACAAAGCTGAGGTATTTACCGTTGGCAGTAACGTACGTTTGACCTTCACCATGGACAAGATCACCGACACTTGGTTACCACCAAACGGCTTCGACCACGTAGGTTTCACCATCTTCATTGATTTACCTGAAGAAGCCGCAACCAACTTGTCTGAGCTACCGAAGATCAACGCTTCTATGCCAAGCGGAACCTGGAGTCGCAATGCGGTTGTTTTTGGCTGGCAAAGCTCTATTTACAACACCAAAGGAGCAAATGCGACGACATGGGGAGAAGCCGTAACGCCAGCACCAACAGTGACAGTAGACAAAGCCGACAACACCATTTCAATGGACTTTGCTAGCGATGCACTAGGCCGCCCAGATTCGCTCGATGGTATCCGTTTCTATGTCACGACTTGGGACTTAGACGGTCTTTCAGCAACTTACCGTCCGCTAGAGCAAGACAAAGGCCCTTGGAACTTCTCCGGTGGCGCATCGGATGAAAGTAAGATTTGGGACGATTTACCAATCATCACCTTGTCGGAATAAACCGTTAAAAAAGACACCGCCCAGCGTTTAGCTGGGCGGCCATCAACAAAAGAATGCAGAAAGACACTTCTGCTCGTTTTTATTCTAGTTAAAGAACGATTTCACCCACAGCACCAGACTGTCCCAAAGCTGACCGAACCACGAGCCCTCTTCTACTGCTTGGCTGCTGACCAAGGGATAACTCGCCACGGTACTGTCATCGCTTTTCCAAACGACCTTACCAATCTCATCCCCTTGCGCGAGCGGCGCAATCAACGGTTCATTTAACACCACACTCTTATCAAGCTCAGCCGTCATAGAACGAGGCAGAGTGAGATAGGTATCTTTGGCGAAGATCGCCTCAACTTGATTGGCATTTCCCTTCCAAACGCGAACTTTAGACTCAACCTGCCCTTGTTTGGCAACTTGTTTGGTGTCATAAAAACGAAAACCATAACTGAGTAAATTCTTGGATTGGCTCGTTCGAGCCTGTTTACTTGGCGTACCCATCACCACCGAGATAAGGCGCATTCTTCCTTCTTTGGCCGAGCTCACCAAGCTGTATCCGGCATTGCTGGTGTAGCCGGTTTTGCCTCCGTCGACATCAATGGAATTATCCCATAACAACTTATTGCGGTTGTACTGCGTAATGTCGTTCCACTTGAAGACTTTCTCGCTGTATAGCGCATACACATCAGGAACATCGCTGATGATCGACTGCATGAGTTTTGCCATATCGGTTGGTGAGGTTTGGATGCCATCACTATCAAGACCATGGGAGTTCACAAAATAGGTGTCTTGCAGTCCTAATTTCTCCGCCCAACCATTCATCAAGGCGACAAAGCCGCGTTCACTGCCTGCAACGTGCTCAGCCAGTGCAACGCACGCGTCATTTCCTGATTGGATGATCACGCCGCGCATTAAGTTCGCAACACTAATTTCATCTTTCGGTTTGATGAACATTTTAGAAGAACCGGGAAACTTGGCCGACCACGCGTTTTCGCTCACGGTGACAACATCATCCCATTTCAAACGCCCCGCTTTGATTTCTTGTCCAACTACATAAGCGGTCATCAACTTGGTTAAACTCGCCGGAGCAAGGCCTGCTCGCCCGTTATGCTCGGCAATAATGGCACCGGATTGAAAGTCCATTAATACGTAGCCTTTTGCCTGTAACTGAGGTGGGTTGGGCGTAACAACGGCAAAAGTAGGTACGCTTATTAAACAAGTCACAATTGTCCATCGAGCCAGTGACACTTTCATCCGACTTCCTCCATGCTCTTACTTTGTCGCAACTCTATTGAGCATAGCTCACTCAACCAGTTGCACCAGTCGCTAATCGTTTCATTTTCTTGAACTTACATTGATTTGACCAAGGTATGGAACTGAAGAGGCAATTGGGAAATAGCATTGGTTCTTCGCGCCATTCGCAGTAAAGTAGCGCTACCCCTCAATAAGGAAATAAAGATAACAATGAACGCTCAATCATTTATCGACGCAGGATTGCATTACACTCCCCACAGTTTTACCGTTCCTCTGGATTACCAAGACGCGAGCAAAGGCACCATTGAAATCTTCGCCCGTGCGGTTTGCCTAGTTGGCGATGAAGAATCGACCAAACCTTGGTTGGTTTACTTTCAGGGCGGGCCTGGCTTTCCCTCTCCGCGTCAAAACGGCAATAGCGGCTGGGTAAAACGCGCGCTGCAAGAGTACCGAGTTTTGCTTCTCGACCAGCGCGGTACGGGCAATAGTTCGGTGATTAATCATCAGACTCTGGCTCATTTCACGCCACAGCAGCAGGCCGAGTACTTAAGCCACTTCCGAGCGGATAACATCGTGCGCGACGCGGAATACATTCGTAAGCAATTTGGCGTCGAAAAATGGGCGATCTTAGGTCAAAGCTTTGGTGGTTTTTGCTCCCTCACCTATTTGTCTTTGTTCCCAGACAGCTTGCTACAAAGCTACATCACAGGTGGCGTGCCATCAGTCTCGCGTCATGCCGACGATGTGTATGAAGCCACCTTCAAACGCACCATGGAGAAAAACCAAGCGTTCTTCCAACAATTTCCAAGTGCGCAACAACTTTGCCAAAACATTGCGAATCACTTGCTGGAAAATGAAGAGTACCTACCAAATGGTCAACGCTTCACGGTGGAGCAATTTCAACAAATCGGCATCAACTTTGGTGTGAGTGATACTTTCTTGCCAACTTACTATTGGCTAGAAAGCGCGTTGATTGAAGTGAACGGCAAACCACAACTTCGTTATGAGTTCTTGAACGATATGTTGGCGCAGCAAAACTTCCAAACCAACCCGATCTACGCCATTTTGCATGAATCGATTTACTGCCAAGGCTTTGCGTCGAATTGGAGTGCACACCGTGTTCGCCAAACCCGACCAGAGTTTAATTATGAACCTGGCAAGCCATTTTACTTTACGGGGGAAATGGTCTTCCCATGGATGTTCGATCAATACGTCAACCTCAAGCCACTAAAAGATGCCGCTGAAATATTGGCCGCGAAAGAAGATTGGACTGCGCTGTACGATCAAACACAACTGGCTCAAAACAAAGTGCCTGTCAGTTGCGCCGTTTACGCCGATGATATGTTTGTGGAAATGGATATCAGCCAAGAAACGCTCGCGTTAATCCCAAACTCAAAAGCGTGGATCACTAACGAGTACGAGCACAACGGTTTACGTGCCGACGGTGAGCGCGTTTTAGATAAGTTAATTGCGATGGGGAATCAAACCGCCGCTAATTTGAAATAAATACTATAAAAACGCCTCTTCTAGAGGTAAGAGGCGTTTCATTCCTACCATCTTGTTTTTACGAATCTCTTACGCGCTTGGTCATACGTTTCGTCATCACCCGGTAGCCCATTTTATGATAGAAATCCTCACCTTCATGGTTAAATGACGCCACGGTTAAGCCGATTTCTTCTATTCCTTGAGCACACAAATCACTTTCCATCTTATCCATCAGCGATAAACCTATTCCTAAGTTTCGATGGTTCTCTGAAACAATAAGCTCATTAATAAAGCCAACGCGTTTTTCTGGTGAAATCAGCGACTGAACGTTACGAACCGAACCAGAGATAAAACCGACGACCTTTCTTTGCGAGCAAGCAATAAAAGCGCTCACGCTCCCGTCAAAATACTTTTCGAAGGTGCTATATGATTCTCTTAGTTGCGCCAATTCCTTGGGTGGACGATAGAAGTTCGGTTCAGCTTCATAGTGCGATGTATCGAGTTCAACGAGTAATTGTTTGAGCAAGGGAGCATCTTCTTCCCTCAGCCGCCTGATATAAAACTGCTGCATGTCCTTTCCTTGCCAACTGATCCGATTATTATTTTGTGGCTCTTGCGCACAACTTTAATGAAGAGCCGAAGAAGGAATCACAGTACAAATTTAAACCAAAAGTGTCGAGTTCAACTTACCTTGTTCTCTACAATTTATGCTTATAATTTGAACACATAGCGATTTTACCCGCGTGACGCTTTGCCGCATCAAACACCGCTACATCCCGCCTAGCCATAATATCCGCATAATTTGTCCGTATTTCCGACTAATTTAGTCAGGTATACTTCGTGCCGCTAAAATTTAAAGGTCGTTGACCTCCTGTATTTTTAAAGGAAACCTCATGAGTCAGTATGTAGTTTGTGCGCTGTACAAGTTTGTTGAGCTGAATAACTATCAAGAACTACGCGAGCCATTACTTGCGTTGATGGAAAAACACCATATTCGCGGGACATTACTGCTGGCAAGTGAAGGCATCAACGGCACTGTTGCCTCTGATCGTGCAGGTATTGATACGCTACTTGAGTGGCTAAACAACGAACCTCGTTTGACAGGCACCGTATACAAAGAGTCGTATTCTGAGACCCAGCCATTCAATCGCACCAAAGTGAAATTGAAAAAAGAGATCGTAACATTAGGTGTTGAAGGCATAGACCCTCGCCACGTAGTGGGTACTTACGTGAAACCTCAAGAGTGGAACGATCTTATTGCTGATCCTGAAGTGTTTGTTGTCGATACACGTAATGATTACGAAATCGAGATCGGCACATTCAAAGGCGCTGTAAACCCAAATACTGAAACCTTTCGTGAATTCCCAGACTATGTAAAAGAAAACATGGACCCGGAAAAGCATAAGAAAGTGGCGATGTTCTGTACCGGTGGTATCCGCTGCGAAAAATCAACTGCTTACATGAAAGAACAGGGCTTTGATGAGGTCTACCACTTAGAAGGCGGCATTCTTAAATATCTTGAAGAAGTTCCTCAAGAAGAGAGCATGTGGGAAGGTGACTGCTACGTTTTTGATGGCCGTGTTGCAGTAAACCACCAGCTAGAAAAAGCAGATTACGACTTATGTAACGCTTGTCGTCTACCGATCACTGAAGAAGACAAACAGTCTGATTTGTTCGAGCAAGGCGTGAGCTGCCCGAAATGTCACGGCACACACTCAGAAGAACAAATTGCTCGATTCCGCGAACGTGAAAAACAAATTGTTCTTGCAGAACAACGAGGCGAGCAGCATGTTGGTGGCGAAAGTGCCAAGCAAAGAGAAGCTCGACGTGCCGCTAAGTACGCACAAAAAGAAGCTCAGCGTAAACAAGACTAAGCTCGACTCTAATTCTATTTTAAGCGAGCTGCCGTAAGGTGGCTCGCTTTTACTATGCACCAACACTCTTTCAATACAATTTTGTATCCCTCACCAAAACCTCTAGTTGATTGTCTCTTTTGCCTTCGGGTAGCCCCACCATCTCATCATAAGCACTTTGATGTACTAAGACCTGCTTATTTGCTTTGATATTCTTGCACTTCTTTTGCATCTCGATAAGGGAATGAGCCCTCAAAAAGATACCGTTGTCATCAGTGATGAATTGCGCTTTCCCATCAACTACGACAGATGCTTGATACAATGCGAGATCAAGCGAGTGAATGATCAATTTATCTACGTAGAAGAACTTTTCTAACTTACTCAGTGGTATCGACATATCTCACCTCCTTGTGAGCAACCTCTACGTTTTAATGAACAAAACCGATCATTAGGTGAGGTTTCTTCGGATCATTTGCGTACAACATCGGAAACAAAGAGGATTCCGATGCAAACAATCAATGTCGTGTGGTTAAAACGAGATTTAAGACTGACTGACCACCAGCCCTTAACACAAGCATTGTCGTCAAAGCACCCAACGGTACTTTTATATATTGTTGAACCGTTGCTGTTAAACAACCCTCACTATTCTGAGCGTCACTGGCGATTTATTTGGCAATCATTGCAATACATGAATGAGACGCTCAAAGCCTACGGACACCGCATCACGGTTCTGTTTGGCGATGCCTTAGCATGTTTTCAATCAATTCAAATGCAATATCAAATCAACGCTGTGTTTTCTCATCAGGAAATAGGGCTCAACTGCACCTTTGAGCGCGATAAGCAAATTGCCGACTGGCTGCATGAGCAGAACATCACGTGGTTTGAGTTCGAGCACGGTGCTGTTATTAGAGGAGCAAAAGACCGGCAGGGTTGGGACAAACATTGGGATTTGGTCATGAGAGCCTCCATAAGCCCTCTTGAGCTGCAAACCAACTTGTTGCATTCATTGGATGCAGAATCACTCGGCTGCGCGTTTTCGCCACCTTCATCCTGGCTATCAAAATGCAAAGGAATGCAAACGGGAGGAAGCCAACTCGCTTGGAAAACACTGGAGGACTTTTTCAATCGTCGAGGTCGTGATTACTATCGAAGCATTTCTAGTCCCACAGCCTCACGTACAGCCTGTACTCGCCTTTCTCCATACCTCGCTTGGGGTAATATATCCTTGCGTGAAGTTTATCAGTACCTATTGAAACACTGGCAAGTTGTTGGGTTTCGTCGCAGCTTAATTGCGTTGTCTTCACGGCTGCATTGGCACTGCCATTTCATACAGAAATTCGAGTCGGAATACGACATGGAGTTTTACTGTGTTAACCGGGCTTACGAATCGTTGATTAAACAAAGTAGCACTTTCGATGAAGAAAAGTTAGCAGCATGGAAATCTGGATATACTGGCATACCTTTGATCGATGCCTGTATGCGCTGTTTGCATCAGACTGGCTATATAAACTTTCGCATGCGCGCCATGCTGGTTAGTTTTCTCACTCATCACATGAACATGGATTGGCGAACTGGCGTGACGCATTTAGCGCAACTATTCCTCGACTTTGAGCCTGGTATTCATTACCCACAATTCCAAATGCAAGCCGGGGTAACTGGGACCAATACAATCCGGATTTACAACCCGGTTAAGCAAGCCCAAGAACATGACCCTGATGGCGCGTTCATCTATAAATGGGTGCCTGAATTGCAAATGGTCCCCACCCCACTATTGTTCGAGCCCTGGACAATGACACAGATGGAAACCGTCATGTACCACTTGAAACCGGATAGCCGTTACCTAGCGCCTATTGTCGACCTAAATAGCGCAGCTAAAGACGCAAGGGAGCGTCTATGGGCATGGCGGAAACGGGCCGATGTAAAACAAGAAGGCAAACGGATTTTAACGCGACACGTGAGGCCATCGAAAGAAAGCAGGGCTCGTTGATCATCTTTTCATTTAGATGCGTACAAACGAAGACATTCTCTAGGGAAACCGTTGTACCCCCAACTCGTAAGGAACACATTATGTTTAAACGTATCTTGGTTATCACGGCTACATTGATGGCGACTTTATCTTTTATGCTTCCCGTCAAGGCTCATGAGCATGGCATGATGAAGGCTGATATTGTCGACGTTGCCACTGAAAACGGCTCTTTCAATACACTTGTCGCTGCAGTGAAAGCGGCTGATCTAGTCGATACACTCAAAGGAGAAGGCCCATTTACTGTTTTTGCACCAACGGATGACGCTTTTGCAAAACTGCCTGACGGTACAATCGATATGCTCTTAATGCCGGAAAACAAAGACAAGTTAGTATCCATTTTGACTTATCACGTCGTCCCAGGGAAAGTAATGGCTGCCGATGTTGTTAAGCTGGACAAAGCGACTACGGTTCAGGGCCAAGATGTGATGATTAAAACCATGGGCGACAAAGTCATGGTCAATGGTGCAAATGTAATGGCAACCGATGTAAAAGCTAAAAACGGCGTCATTCATGTTATTGATACCGTCATTATGCCTAAATAACATGATTCAGAGGGCGGTGTATTCCGCCCTTTAAACGGTGCTTCTTCTATCCTTAATACTGCCCCTTCCCACCTTCAACCCAACAACTAGCAACCCATTCACTCCAACTATAAAAAAGACAAAAACAACATCAAAACCAATACCTTAGAAACAAAAAAGCACAATATCAATGAGGTTGGCGTACCGTTACCTTTCAATTTGAGAACATGATTCCATGTCAGTGTCGTTTACTTTTCCACATGTAAATTCTTGAGCTAAATTTTGGCTGCTCAATCACATTTCGGCAAACCATTCGAAAGGGTGGGACGCAAAGCTTCCGGTCTGTCAGCATTCCATCATCAAAAGTAATGCTCATGATAGCGGGGTTGCCATGTTGCAACACTACATTATCCAAAGTATGGATTCATGCAGCGTTGCTTCGTGCTCAGCATGCGCCGAGGTGTGACATTAATTTGTCAGCCATAACAGAGGACATGTGATGAAATCCTTTCCAACCAAATCCGTACTCACGTTAGCACTTGCAAGCATTAGCTCAGGTGCTGCGGCTCACGGCTACGTATCAGAAACCAATGATGGTGTCGCTGCAAGTCGCGCGGCACTATGTAAGTATCCAACACCTGATACTAACGAAAAAAATAATAACTGCGGTGCCATTCAATACGAGCCACAAAGTGTTGAAGGTCCTGATGGTTTTCCACAAACAGGGCCTCGCGATGGAAAAATAGCAAGTGCCGAAACCGCTCTAGCTGCCGCTCTTGATGAACAAACTGCCGACCGCTGGGTTAAACGTCCTATTCAATCAGGTACACAGACTTTTGAATGGACATTTACCGCTAACCATGTGACGCGTGACTGGAAATATTACATCACCAAACCTGATTGGAACCCAAATGCCTCACTATCACGCGACTCGTTTGATCTGACTCCTTTCTGTGTAGTCGACGGCAATATGGTTCAACCTCCAAAACAGGTGAGCCATCAATGTAATGTGCCTACGCGAGAGGGGTATCACGTCATTCTGGCGGTATGGGATGTTGGCGACACAGCGGCTTCATTTTATAACGTGATCGATGTGAAATTTGATGGTGACAGTCCAGTCATTCCAGCTTGGACGCAAGGCGGTCAAATTATTCCGACGATGGATTTAAATGTTGGAGATTCGGTTTATACACGCGTATTTGATCAGGCGGGTGAAAACATAGCTTATCGAACCGAGCTAGAAATTACCGATGCAGTCATGGGCAAAGCGAAAAATTGGTCTTACGCTCTAGCAACGAAGATCAACCAAGAGCAAACTAAACTGCAAGCTGGACAGTATGCCGAGGATAAATTCACTCCTGTTTATGGTACTAACCCGGTGTACCTGCAAGCTAATAGCGGCCTTGAGCGTGTAGAAATCGGCTACAAGATAGAAACTCCCGCTCCAGAGTACTCACTCACAGTAGATGGCTTAGCAGACGAATATATTATTGAGTCAACACCGACAACGTTGGAGCTGACACTAACTGCTGAAGGCGATTTAAACGCAGAACTCACCGTGTACAATCACCACCGTGAGCCACTTGCAAGCTGGGCAGACGAAATGAAAGACGGCTCGGTGGAGGCTGTATCGCTCGCTTTAAGCAAATCAGAGCCTGGTCACCATATGCTAGTGACTCGTATTAAAGACAAAGATGGCAACTTGGTGGATCAGCAAACGCTCGACTTTCACTTAAAAGAAGAGTCAGTAACGCCACCACCATCTGGCGAGTACGATTTTGTCTTCCCTGAAGGGCTATCTAGCTACACGGCGGGCACAAAAGTGCTTGCAAGCGACGGTGCCATTTACCAATGTAAACCCTTCCCATACTCTGGTTACTGTGTACAGTGGAAAGAAAGCGCAAACCAATACGAACCAGGAACAGGTTCACACTGGGAAATGGCTTGGGATAAAGTCAACTAAATCGCCCTTTGAATGTTAAGTAAAAAGAGCCTCGCTATGAGGCTCTTTCATTATCAAACGCAAAAATGGCAGTTTTCCCGATCTAAACCATGAACACCTGACAAATTAGCCAAATGAGCCCGCCCTTCAATAAGCCCCATTTCATAACCTTCCAATAGAACGGTTTGTCGCATTGATAAGCGCTGAACAGGAAAATTATCTGGTGGTGCAATCACTCTGACATGCGTTCCCGGTGGAGGATTACGAATAAATTCCAACGATTGATTGTAGTTATCTGCACGTCTTAACATCGCGTCCGCCATTTTAGGATGTTCGGCAAATAACTTCTTCATCAGCCATGTGGTTTTTACTGGCTTCTTGGCATAATTTAGCGGGTGAGAAAGCACAACGGTTATGTCGCGAGCCCCGCGACGATAAGCCTCACGCACTGGGATAGAATCTGCCACCCCGCCATCGGTATAGCAGCCTCCAGAAAAACAAGGGGTATGCTTGTATGCAATGGGTAACGCTGTTGTCGCTTCAATCGCATGATGAAAATTATCACGCGTCACGCGATAATAATCTGCCTGTCCTGTATCTACATTCGTCGTCGCTGCCAGAAAAGGAATACCATTAAACAGTTTATTTTCATCGACGGGATACAAACGATTAGACTCTTCAAACAACCACTTCACATCAATAAGATCCCCACCTTTAACGAATCGAGTCGGATCAAAAAAGCGTTTACTCGTTGCCAGCTTAGTAATGACATTGATGCTGCGATGCGGATAGTCGGTCAAATAACCAATCAAGTTTGATGCGCCAGCAGATACGCCAATGGCAAAATCAAACGGTTTATAGCTCTGCTCTAAAAATGCATCTAGCACTCCGCTTGCGAAGACACCTCGCATCGCGCCACCTTCCACTACAATTGCTTTTGTTGCCATATTTCCCCCATTATTCTTGCCAAAAGAGTAATGAAATTCGTGCAATCAAAACAATTGAATATTCTTATTATTGAAATAGGTGAAGTCTATTTATTTCTTTCTTAGAAAGTGAAAACTAAAGTTCAAAAAATCCACACCAGCTAGAAATGTAGGTGTGGATTTAGACGAGATGGAGACGCCTATGAGAAAACAGTTTTATAGGCTTCGCCCGCGCCATCAATAAACATTTGAGTACCGATAACCGCTAGGATTAAGCCCATCATTTTCGTCACGACGTTCAGAGCACTCGGTCCAACTGCTTTGACCAATTTGTCTCCAAATAAAAACAGTATATAGGTAATAACACACAACACAGCAAAAGAAACGATGGTAATAATGGTTTGATCAAAACCACCCGCCGTAGCAAAGTTCATCGCGGTAGCAATCGTTCCAGGCCCTGCTAATATCGGCATTGCAAGTGGAGAAACGGCAATGCTCAACGCCGCCTGCTGCTGCGCTGGAGAATACGCTTTCTCTTTAGTTTTCTGATGCGTCGAATCACCTTGAAGCATATTAAAACCGATCAAAAACACCAAGATACCGCCCGTTATTCGCAAGGCGTACAGCGTGATACCAAACAAATCAAAAATTAATTTACCGGCAATCGAAAATATCGCAATGATGACAAATGCAATAAAAACCGAACGAAGCGCCATGGAACGCACGGTTTCTCTATCCTCATCAGCCGTTAAACTCAAAAAGATAGGAATATTGGCGATGGGGTTCATGATCGCAAAGAAGCCCATAAACACCGTGACTGTATGAACGATGAGTTCTTTCATATTTTCCGCTGCAGTTAAATTGTTGATTCTAAAAACAGTATATACGCTCTCAAGCAGAGCGAGTGATATATTCTCTATTCATCTTCACACTTATGCGCTAAGCATTGTTTTTCTTTTGAGATAGTTTACCGACTCATCAAATATCGCTAAGGTGAGGCTTCAGCCTTTACATGTAACAGGGGATGTTAAGTCACCATGAACAGTACGATACAAACAATTCTCAATCACCGCTCAATTCGAAAGTTTACCTCACAACCTATTGAGAGCGAACAATTAGAAACGATTCTACAAGCTGGCCTTGCGGCGTCTTCATCAAGTATGTTGCAAGTCGTCTCAATTATCCGCGTGACCGATAAAGAAAAGCGTACGCTATTGGCACAATATGCGGGGAATCAAGGGTACGTTGAAAGCGCTGCTGAGTTTTTGGTGTTTTGCATTGATTACCAGCGCCACGCAAGTATCAATCCTGATGTGCAAGCTGATTTCACCGAGTTAACACTTATCGGTGCTGTTGATTCTGGCATCATGGCACAAAACTGCTTACTTGCAGCAGAGTCTATGGGACTAGGAGGCGTGTATATTGGTGGCTTACGAAACAATGCTCAAAAAGTCGACGAGTTATTAAGCTTACCTAAAAATACAGCCATTTTATTTGGTATGTGTCTTGGTCATCCAGATCAAGCCCCTGAAGTTAAGCCACGTCTACCTGCTCATGTCGTGGTGCATGAGAATCAGTATCAAGACCTAAATTTGGATGATATTCAGGCTTATGACCAAACCATGCAAAACTACTATGCAAACCGTTCGAGCAATCAAAAACAAAGCACTTGGTCACAAGAAGTCACCAGTAAACTAGCTGGCGAATCACGTCCGCACATCCTGCCTTACTTAAACAGTAAAGGGCTCACTAAAAGGTGATGAACACAGTACGATAGGATCAAAAAAGGCCTCTGAAGAGGCCTTTAGAATTTATCAGCAAAAACTCGCTTAGTTACCGCCTGTCGCGCCAGTACCTGGAGCTGGTGGATCTTCGGGTTCAATTGGCTCACCTACTTCCGCATCAGGAATTGGTGGCACTACCGGTTTGAAATCATCTACAGGTTTTCCTGCTTCGATCTCTTTTTCAACCTGGTTAACAACATCTTTAGTATCTTTTTCAGATATCTCTACGTAGATAACGTCACCAGAATCATTTTTAGGGTAATTTGGGTTCTTCTTAATTACCTCTTCAGTTACAGCTTTAGCTGCTACTGAAATTGCTTTAGGTGAAGCCGTAGGGTTCGCTTTAATGACATCCGAAACTACATTCGCTGTAGCAACCAGTTTAGTCGCTAATGCTTTTGTTGCAGCATCACCACTCTCATCTAACTGCTTAACTACACTTTCAGTATTGCGAAGCAAATCATTAACTGAAACACCCATCGCATTGATATCAAGACCTAAGTCAGCAAACACTTGCTCTGCAACTTCTGGCGTGTAAATTGCGCCCTCTTCTAAGGTATCAGTTACTAGAGTAGTGAACGGAGAACCTGTTACAGGTGTATCTGCCTGCGCCAAACCCTGTGGGATTTTGTAAGTTGTAGAGATTGGCTTGCCGTTTGAAGCATCACGACTTGTCGCTGTAGGACTTAGAACAAACGAACAGTCTTCTGGATCACTTACTACATCTACGTGACTAATGCGCGCATAACCAACCATGCCTTTGTAGTTTGTGGTTAGTTCATCAGCCTCACCTGTTAAGTCACCACAGGTGTAAGTTACTTTCATGTCGATAACAGCTGGATCATAAGCCTGTACTGAGTATGTTTTTACCTCAGGATCGCTGTCACTACCACAACCTGCTAGTAGGACTGCTGCCACACTTGCCGTTAAAAGTTTGATTTTCAAAATTAGCTCCAATATTTGTTGTTATATCCGACCGCAACAGGAAGCATAACGGCAGTTGCATATGGTGTAAATAGTATACATACAACTTTGGCATGAGTTTTTTCACATTCCCGCCTGTTTACTTGTGCAAAATCATGCATTCATCTCAATAACGTTAAATAGACACAATTTTGTCATGTATTCGTCAGTATTTTTTTAAGTATCTTGTTGCCTTTATTGCAACCAGATGGATAATAGTTGACTATTTTTTGTGGGTCAGATTTTTACACCTTCATTAATGAAACTAAGAGCTCTAAGTCGCTAGCAGCCATTTGGAGTGTTTATTACACAAATAATTCTGAATGGACTCGCTTTCTAAAGGCTTAAAACTGCAGTAAATCGTCAACATTGATGAAATGCAGTTCAATTAGAATGAACCAATTTCAGTCGGCAAACTTTCTTTCGGTAGTTATAAACCAATGAACACATTTAATAAATTTTTGGGGATATCAGTACTTCCTATCCTTCTTACAGGGTGTACTCTGCCTGGTAGCCACCTTTCGGTCAGTGACAAAACAGTAATGAGCACTGAATCGAGTGATATAGAATCGCAGGTTACGGTTTATCCTTTAACTTTGGAGCGAGTGACCTCTTTAAATTCAATAGATCCTTTTTCAAAGCCAAATCCAGAGTTAGATATTGAAATCGCCAAGTATGAATACGAAGTAGGACCTGGCGATATCTTAAATATTACTATTTGGGACCACCCAGAGCTCACGATCCCAGCTGGCTCATATCGTAGTTCAGCAGAAGCAGGTAACTGGGTGCACTCAGATGGCACGATCTTCTACCCTTACATTGGCGTTGTACACGTTGAAGGTAAAAACGTTCGCCAAATTCGTGCAGACATTGCCAACCGTCTTGCAAAATACATTGAGAGCCCGCAAGTCGATGTAAGCGTTGCAGCTTTTCGTTCTAAAAAGACTTATGTGACTGGCGAAGTGAACAAGCCTGGGCAACAACCAATCACAAACATTCCTCTTACACTTCTTGATGCCGTAAATAGAGCAGGCGGACTGGCAGCCGAAGCCGATTGGCGTAATGCAACACTGACGCGAAACGGTGTGGTTGAAAATGTCTCTTTATACGCTCTGATGCAACAAGGCGACTTAACTCAAAACCGTCTTCTAAAGCCAGGTGATATTGTTCATATTCCCCGTAACGATGCACAAAAAGTATTTGTTATGGGCGAAGTTAACGATCCGAAGCTACTCAAAATTGATCGCAGCGGTATGAGCCTTACTGAGGCTCTAAGTAGCGTTGGTGGCATTAATGAAATCTCCGCCGATGCCACTGGCGTTTTCGTCATCAGACGTTCAAAAGAAGAAGCTAAAATGGCGGACATCTATCAGTTAGATGTTTCTGATGCTTCTGCTTTGGTGATTGGAACAGAGTTTGATCTCAACCCATACGACATAGTCTATGTAACAGCTGCGCCTGTTAGCCGTTGGAACCGCGTTATTGCTCAACTTGTTCCAACCATTTCCGGCTTTAACGAATTAACCGAAGGTGTACTACGAGTACGCACTTGGCCGTAAAAACGACGTGCCGCAAGAAAGTTATCTCTTGCGGCATGCATTCAATAGTTACGTAGCTCAATTGTGCAATATAAAGAAGCAAGCACTCCAGTTGGGATCATAGGCATACAATTTAAAATAGGGTAAGCATTTGTTTTCTAATATTCTTGTCGTCTGTGTAGGTAATATTTGCCGCTCTCCAACAGGAGAGCGGCTTTTGCAGTCTTTACTACCAAACAAACATGTCGCGTCAGCGGGAATCGCGGTGGATAAAAGTCATTTAACAGGAAAAGCTGCTGATGATATGGCAACCACCATCGCGAACGAACATGGCGTAAGCTTAGATGGACACGAAGCTCGACAATTAACACCTGAGCTTTGCGCTCAATACGATCTGATATTGGTTATGGAAAAAGGTCATTTAGAAGCCTTAACCAAAGTCGCTCCTGAGGCACGAGGCAAAACGATGCTGTTTGGACAATGGATAAGTGAAAAAAACATTCCTGATCCATACAGACAAAGTAGAGAAGCCTTCGAACATGCTTATACGCTTATAGAAAAAGCAGCAAAAGCGTGGTCTCAAAAACTATAAGCCGCAAGGCTAAATATATAAACGCCAATGGCAAGGTATTTAAGAAGTTAAAGTAATGACAACACAAACTATTAAGCAATCACGTCAAGCCGACGATGAGATCGATTTGGGAAAGTTATTTGGGATCATTCTTGATGCCAAATGGCTCATTCTATGTACCGTAGTCCTATTTTCAATTATAGGCGTCGGCGTTGCCATTCTATCAACACCTATCTACAAAGCTGACGCTCTTATCCAAATTGAAAGTAAGAGCTCCGGTGGTATTTCAGCGATGGTTGGTGATATGGGAGAGCTGTTTTCAGCAGAGTCATCAGCGACAACAGAAATTGAGATCATTAAATCTCGTATGATTTTGGGTGGTACAGTTGATAAGTTCAACTTAACCACGGTCGTCTCTCCGAATTACATGCCTATCGTCGGTAAGGGCTTAGCTCGACTGCAAGGCGAACAAATCAGTCTGAGCGTTTCACGATTTAATACCCCTTCTTACGCAGTTGGAATTCCTCTAACTCTCGAAGTTATTGATTCTGAAAAACAGACGTTCAGACTTATAGAAGATGACAATAACGTCATTTTAGAAGGTAAGGTTGGCGAGCTCATTGAAAAGAACGGCTATCAATTCTTAGCTACAGAAATGATAGCGCAAGACGGCGCATCGTTTACCGTGAGTAAAGTCAGCAAGTTAGATGCAATTAATAAACTTCAAGAAAACTTATCGATAAGCGAACGTGGTAAGCAAACCGGGATTATTTCTTTAAGCTTCTCTGGTGAAGATCGCGCTAAGATTCAAGCTATCTTGAACGACATTAGCCAGAACTACTTCTTGCAAAACGTTCAAAGAAACTCAGCAGAGGCAGAGCAAAGTCTCGAGTTCTTGAAAGGTCACCTTCCAGACATCAAAACAAAACTGACCGCTTTTGAAGACGTTTTAAATCGATTCCGTCAAGAAAATGAATCTATCGACTTAGGCCTTGAAGCTCAATCAACGCTTAAAGTGATGGTTGAATTAGAAGCGCAGTTAAATGAGCTGACATTCAAAGAGAGTGAAATCAGCCAGCGCTTTACACAAGATCACCCGGCTTATAAGTCTCTGCTTGATAAACGTGAGACGCTACTCAAAGAGAAAGAGCGTCTTAATAAACAAGTTCAAAAGTTACCGAAAACACAGCGTGAAGTTCTACGCATGACGCGCGATGTAGAAGTAAACCAACAAATCTACATCCAGCTATTGAACAAGGTTCAAGAGCTCAACATCATTAAAGCAGGAACCGTTGGCAACGTTCGAATCTTAGATAACGCTCAATCGTTCTCTAAGCCAATCAAGCCGAAAAAAGCGCTTATCGTTGTGCTAGCAACACTGCTTGGCGGCATGGCAGGCGTGGCTTTCGTATTAATTCGTGCGGCATTCCACCGTGGTGTAGAAACACCAGATCAAATTGAGCAGATTGGTATGCCTGTTTACGCTAGCGTTCCAAAATCTATTCAACAACTGGAATTTGCAAACAAGCTTAAACGAAACAAAGGCAGCAACGATGAGCTAGTCCTTCTTGCTGAAGCTAACCCGGCCGATCTTTCCATCGAGGCCCTGCGTAGTCTTCGTACTAGCCTGCACTTTGCGATGATGGAAGCGAAGAACAATGTTCTTATGATTTCAGGTCCAGCACCATCTATCGGTAAAACGTTTGTATCGACAAACTTTGCAGCAGTCGCTGCAAAAACAGGTCAGAAAGTACTGCTTATCGATGCGGATATGCGTAAAGGTTATTTGCAGCAATGTTTTGGTTTACGTTGGGATAACGGTCTTTCTGATTATTTGAGCGGCAAGACATCCCATAGCAATATCATTAAATCAACATCCATCGACAATCTAGATGTGGTTACTCGTGGCCAAGTACCACCAAACCCGTCAGAGCTTTTGATGCATCCTCGCTTTAAGAGCTTTGTTGACGAAATGTCGGCGCAGTACGATCTTGTGATCATCGATACGCCGCCTGTACTCGCGGTTACCGACCCAAGCATTGTTGGTGCAATCGCAGGAACAACACTGATGGTAGCTCGTTTTGATCAAACGACTTTGAAGGAAATTGAAGTCGCACAAGGCCGCTTTGAACAATCCGGCGTGGAAGTAAAAGGCGTGATTCTAAACGCCGTAGAGAAGAAAGCGTCAAACTCATACGGATATGGTTACGGCTACTATAACTACGCTTACAAGAGCGAGTAATTAATATCTACATATATTACAAAGCCCTGCTAGACCTAGCAGGGCTTTTTTATTACTGGATCCTGTAATGCATATCTACTAGAAAACGGATGGTCGTTAACATCTACATAGGCATTGGCTGTCAAACTATTCAGCACTTCTTTAATGGGGCTGATATTTTGTGATGCAGCTCTCTCATGAATAGTTGCATGATGGATTGTGAAACCCTACTATCAGTCTGCTCACGCCTAAAGCCCCCAACACTCGCGGAAAGAACTTGGTTCACGGCAACTCTTCCACCCTGCTCTGTATAGCAGGAACAATCTGTTTTTACCTTCTTTTTAGCTTCTATTTAGGCGAGTGTGGAAGAGATAAGAAAGGTGAAAAATGAACTCTACAAATAGCTTCTTAATCAACATTAACCAACAAAAATCCGTTGCTAAAAAAAGGCTCAAAGCTATACGTCAACACGATGATGAGATGTTGGATCGAGTTAAGCGATTTCACTCCAAACCAGAATCATTAGCTCCCAATACAATTCAATTAGCTGACGTTCAACATTCGCTAGCCAGAGAATTAGGTTTACCAAGTTGGAGTAAATTAAAAGCGCATGTCGAAGAGTTAGAAGCTCACAAAGGCGCCATCAAAAATCACTTCCCTCCTCTTGATAGCGAACTAAAAACGCTCCATGTCCGCTGTGGGCATGATATTCAGCAACGGCTTAAAGACAGCGGATTCGAGGGAACATTTTTAGCCCTAATAGATCCGCTTTGTATTGGCCCCATACCAGCAACACCACAAAACTTCCTTGCCATTCGTGCCCAATATGTCGTAGAGACTCTGCTGCCCGTGATGAAGCGTGAAGATTCAGTGCAGGATATTGTCAAATTTGAGCAAGCTAATATTGATACGCTGCTCAGTGATACATTTGAACGAATCGTCTTTTGGGTCGAACATGACAGCTATGACCAATTAATGCTGCTTCGTGCCCTAACCTTGTTAGAGAATGTAGAAAACAAGGTGATAGAGATCATTGAGTTGAACCAGTTCCCTGGCACTGAGCGATTCATGGGTTTGGGGCAGTTGCCTAAAGAGGCTATTCGCGCTTGTTGGCAATACCGTAAACCCGTGACAGCCAAATTATTCAGTCAGGCTAAACATTCCTGGCACGCTGTCACATCACCGACACCCATCTCTATGGTTAATTTGATCGAGCAGCATGATCTAGATTGCTTACCCAATATGCTCAACGTGCTAATACGCCATATGCAAGAGTTACCTCATTCACAAACAGGATTAAGCTTGACTCAGCAGATTGCATTAAAGGTCCTAAGTTCTCAAAATCGTTCAATTCTCATCAAAGATTGGTTTGAGCAATATCAACAATGTGAACCTCTACCTTACCTGGGCGATGTGATGTTTTACGCCTTACTCCTCCCTCTAGCACAATGTCAAAAGCCTTTAATCACGATTGAGTCACGTGAAAGGGACTGGTGGGAACAGAGCGTCCATATCACTGAGGCTGGTCAGCATTGTTTGGAAGGCTTCATGCTAGCGAAGCAATGCTATTGGGTTGGGGGTATTAGCAATACCAATCAGAATTATTGGAGTTGGGATCACCTCCAATTATCTACATTGACCAACCATCATTGATTCAGCGGATAGGTAACATAAGCAGGGGCATAGACGGCTCGTTAGCCCCTTGTGTTCAGCCCAATACAAAAACAGTCAAAAAGAGACGGCTTCTAGCCTGAATAAAATCTAGATAGTTATGCAAGAGCAACATTCCTTAGAGATAATATGCACTCCATTTACTACTAAAAATAAATGTAAACACTCCTTCTTATCGGTTGTATGTTCGATAAAAGTGTTAAAATACAAACTTTTCGACCAGTCAAATAGTTAAGATTTGGTTAAAACTCTATTTTTATTAGTGATAAAGTTCACATCTATTAACCATTTAGAGGATTATTCTTTCGTATTTTCTCACTCCACTGCTACTCTGCTCGCCGCTTTGAAGTGAACTCAAGGTGCATAACTATAAGGAGTGTTCTCATGAATACCAAGAAACCGATGTCGCTAACCAGCCGCGTAATTTTGGGTATGGTAGCGGGTATCTTGACAGGATTTGCAATTCGCACACTTTTTGCCGGCAACGGATTTGTCGACGCATACATTGTTAATGGATTATTTGAAGTTGGTGGACAGATCTTCGTCGCCAGCTTAAAAATGCTCGTAGTCCCTCTAGTGTTTGTTTCACTAGTTTGTGGTACTAGCTCCCTCAAAGACCTTTCTACACTGGGTCGCATGGGTGGTAAAACCCTCGCTTTCTACGTTACAACAACGGCTATCGCGATTACGCTTGCTCTAACTATGGGTACTCTGTTCCAGCCAGGTGCTGGCGCTGACCTAACCGCAGCAAGTTCATTCAAATCAGCAGAAGCACCATCTTTGGGTCAGGTGATCATCGATATGTTCCCAACCAACCCTATCAGTGCGATGGCTGAAGGTAAAACCCTGCAAGTTATTGTGTTTGCGGTGCTATTTGGTATCGCGATCAGCGCAGCAGGCAAACCTGGTGAACGTATTGCAGCGTTCTTCTCTGATCTGAATGAAGTGATCATGAAACTGGTTGCGATTTTGATGAACTTGGCGCCTTATGGTGTGTTCTTCTTAATGGCGAAGCTATTTACTGGTCTTGGTCTGGGCGCAATCGTCAATCTGGCGGAGTACTTCTTAGTACTGGCGGGTACGCTTGTCCTGCACGGCCTAGTCACTTACAGCTTAATGTTAAAAGGTTTCACTGGTCTAAATCCAATTACGTTCCTACGTAAGATGGAAGACGCGATCATGTTTGCTTTCTCGACCGCATCATCAAACGCGACGATTCCAGTGACAATGGAAACGGCTAAGCACCGTATGGGGGTTGAGAACCGCGTATCATCGTTCACAGTACCACTTGGTGCAACCGTGAACATGGACGGTACGGCGATCATGCAAGGTGTCGCAACCGCCTTTATTGCTCAAGCCTTCAATATTGATTTAACTATGGGCGATTACCTCATGGTAATCATGACAGCTACATTAGCATCTATCGGTACTGCGGGTGTCCCTGGTGTTGGCCTTGTAATGCTAGCCATGGTATTGAACCAAGTTGGTCTGCCGCTTGAAGGTATCGCGCTCATCATGGGTGTTGACCGTCTACTTGATATGATTCGTACTGCGGTAAACATAACTGGTGACAGTGCAGTTACCGTCATTGTCGCAAAATCAGAAGGCGCATTGGATGAAGCTCGCTTCAACGATCCAATGGCAGGCGTAGCCGAAGAAGAAGTGCATCTTAAACGCGCTGACGCCTAAATCGTTTTACGATTAAGTTATCCTGTCTAAGAAAAAACCACCTTATTCTAAGGTGGTTTTTTTGTTTCCATGTGTTGTCCTGAAATGTATTTACACATTGAGGACAAATTATGACTACTGCACATAACCCCTACGTTAAGCGAACCCCGCGTGAAAGCACACTATGCTTTAAATTACAGGTCGTCGATGCTATTGAAAAAGGCTACATGAATTACAAACAAGCCCAAGCAACCTATGTTATTCAAGGGCGTTCAACGGTTTTAACCTGACTAAGAAAATATGGAAAAATGGATTGGATACATAACCCAAGGAAGAACACCATGCATAAAAAACGAAACCGAAAGAGTCTCCGGCTAAAAAATCCAACGACTTGAAAGAGAATTGGAAGATGAACGGGTGAAGAACCTCTCCTTTAACGAGTTAATTGATATTATCGACTCTGAACATGGGACGAATCTCATAAAAAAGTATCTCGCCTACTATCCTTTGCTTCTCACCATAGAACACCTGCCTTCATACTTTGGTGCAAAAACTACATGATATTTATAATTCCATCGCGTGTGCGCTAAGCTCTTTTTGTATCCATTGGGACCCCTTTCAATTCTTAATTAACTCTGCAATTGCCAGACCACAAAACGTTTTTATCAAATTGAAAGGGGTTATATAACTGACTTATAGCTGTAAGCTTTACGAGAAATCCAGCCTAACTGGAGGCCTCTATACAAAAAGCCAACAGCTAACGAAGTTGGCTTAGTGTAAAAAATGTCAACGCATTTTAATACGAGATGCCCCCGCTAAAGGTGCTAATGTACAGATATAATTGCTTCTAGACTTTTCTTAGTTACGAATCGGTAAGTAGCTAGGTTATGATAATAATTCTTCTGAAGAATTAGAGTTTTACTAGTCTATGTTTATCATTTTGAAAATGACATAAGGGACATTTTCATCATATAGAGATACAAATTCCATTATTAAATTAAAGATCAAAACCAAATCGCGATAGGTAGTAGTCTGATAATTAAGTTGGTACTAAGATACATACATCATAAATTCATGTTTAAAAATAGTCTTTTTTTATTCAGTTTCTCATTTCCAATACTTGTATTAGGTTTCAACGAAAGTATGTTCGGTTTTTTTAAGAAATTTAAATACACATTAAGCCCAGAGATAAAAGGTACTTTAGTTCTTGAGCAAAGACCTCTAGAAAATGTAACCGTTTACTTAGAAGCTAATTTTTTAAAGAATAATTACAAAAGGAGTTCAAGTACTAATGAGTTAGGTGAATTTCACTTTAAACCAGTCATACATTCTCAAAGGTTCAAAGAATCAGCTTTGAATCAAACATATTCATATATCGGAATATATACCTATATAAATGAAGAAAAGAAGTACATTTGGGAGTCCCAGTTAAACTACGTTTCACCGCCTATATTTATAAAAGATAACTTAAATAACCTTTACTGTGAGCTTAAAAATAAAGAATTCCGATATTTTTTCAAAAATATCAATCTAGATAATGCTCGAGATCTAATGGTTATTAGCAATTGCAATTTAAATGGATTTTTATATAAAACAGAGTTTACGGAGGATACATAATGCCGTCTTTAACACCAAAACTTGCATCAGAGATCGCGAATATACCGTATGGAGTATATCAGGGGCAAGGGAGACTAGCGTTCAAGGGACAAGGAGGTTTTGAAAAACACTTTGCATTTTCGCAGCAAGATGTTTTTAGTGGCCGAACTGGAGGTATCACAGGATTAGATCGTATACCATTGTTTAGAAAAGTGATACCTGGTGTAATGAGAACATCTGAAGCGTTTGCGGTAATTGGTGTTGGGAAAGGAAAATATAAGGGAGATTTAGTAATTTCCATTAGAGGGACGCAAAACGCCAATGATTGGGTAACCAACCTAAATGTAGGCCTTAAAGGCTCTCCAAATGGCTCTATTGCTCATGCTGGATTTATTAATTCATTTTCAAGTATCAAACCAAGTATAAAACAATATTTACAGCAATTCCAAAGTTTACCTAACCGAATTCATTGTGTTGGGCATAGTTTAGGAGGGGCTCTAGCTTCATTATGTTCTGATTGGCTGAGAGAAGAGTATTCATTAAGAGTGAATTTATATACTTTTGGCGCACCTAGAGTTGGTTTAGAACAATATTCCCGTAAATCTAGTAAAAGCAACGACAAAGTATACCGCTGTACTCACGGCGCAGATCCTGTACCTAAAGTACCTGTCTGGCCATTTATTCATGCGCCACATAATGGCGATGAGTACCGCTTAGACGCTAGTACTGGCTTTAATTTAAGTGCTCATAGTATGTCTAGCGAAACAAGTTTAGGGTATTTAGATAATGCTAACTCCGAAACGTGGGGAGCAATAAAAGTCAGATCTAACAAGTAGTTGTATACTCCTACTAGATTTAAGTTTGAGCACAGAAACCAAGCATCATTTACAGAGTATTGGTCAGAAAGAATTCAAGCAGCATTAATAACATTATTAAAAGATACTGGCTTGTATTCAGCAATAGCAGCCCAAGCCACAGTATCTACTGGAATGACATTTTATGACATACTCGCTAGAAATATAGAAAAAGTAGCTAAAGCAACTAAAGTAAGAGAATTACAAGTCAAAGGGCTTTTAGGCCATATGCTGGTGTTTATTGGAAAACCAGTAACAGCAATTGAAGATATGTCTGCAAAATTTATTAGAAATGTTTTTCTTATGGTATTTGGAAAACTTTATCGAGCAGCACAAATGGCTATTAGCGCTGTACAATAAATTTTCAACTTAATCCGCCATCGAATTCAATTTTTCTCTGGCTCGTTCTTCGTGTTCTTTAGTGATGGCATTGCCGACAGAGTTAGCGGCTAACGTAAGCGCTGCCATGTCATCGGTAAAGCCGACGCCTGCTAACACATCTGGCACCATATCGGTGGGTAATACGAAGTAAGCCAATGCGCCACCTAAAATCGCCTTATGGCGAACGGCGGTGTTGGAATCTGTCATCGCGAGCCATGATTTGATGCCCATAACGGCAATTTCTTCACCCGCTTTCTTAACCGACCCTTTCATTTTGCGCCAGAATGTTTTCTCATCTGGCGCTTGCATCGTTTTATCTTTGGCGTCTTTCGGCGCCGATTTTACAGACATTGTTGTGCTCATCGTTGCCTCCGAAATTTATGACTGTGGCCAACATATTAATAAATCGAACCTGAACGCAAGATTAATAACAAGAAATGATAGTAAAGTGAAACAAAAACACAGATAGAAAAATCCCCAAACCGAAGTCCGGGGATTATTGTCTTGGGAACCAAGCTTTAGAAGCAGAATGCCTTATTGAGCAATCTTCTCCAGTACACGCATCAGCATTTTGATACGTGGTTCGATAGACTCAAGCAACAAGTACTCTTGGTCACTGTGAAAACCTGCACCGATAGGTCCTAGACCATCCAAAGTTGGAATGCCAAGAATTGCCGTATTGTTTGCATCAGAGCCGCCACCCACTTCTTTCCAGTTGATGTCGATAGCCAGTTCACTTGCGGCTTCTTCAACTAATGCCATCAGGCTTTCGGTTTGCGCGCTTGGCACCATAGAAGGTTTGTAAGCTTCACGAACCAACTCGATGCTAACGCCATCAACGAATGGTGTTTCCAGCATGCCGTTTAGCTTGCTATCGACATCATCGTATTCTTCATTACTCCAGAAACGCACATCCACGATCGCTTCAGCGTGCTCAGGGACGATGTTTGCGCCGTTACCGCCAGACACAATACCCACGTTTAATGTGGTGCCAGATTCGAAGTTCGTCATGGCATTGATTACGAGAATCCAGTTCGCCATCTCGGTGATTGCACTGCGGCCATTTTCTGGCTCGTTGCCAGCGTGGGCTGCAATGCCATTAAACGTGATTTTGTAACGCGCCATGCCTTTGCGCGCTTTGACTAAACCTCCGTCTGCGCGTGCTGCTTCTGCCACCAATACGTTTTTCGCATTTTTTGCAACAGATTGAATCCAGTCGACCGAATCTAACGATCCGGTTTCTTCGTCTGGGTTCATGCAGATACAAATCGACAGTTTATCCAACACCGCCTGGTCGAGGTTACGCATCGCGTACACAATATTCAGCAAGCCAGATTTCATGTCCGAGACACCCGGACCGTACGCTTTGTCAGCGTCTTGAGACATAGGGCGTAATCCAGCGGTGCCGACAGGGAACACGGTATCCATGTGACCAATCAGCATCACGTCAACTTGCTCAGCTTCAGGCTTGTTTCGAACTTCAAGACCAATACCCGCTCTGCCACAGTCGATGCGTTTTACGCTCCAACCTGACATCGCTTGGTACTTCTCTTCAAATTGAGAAGCGATGAACTCAATGCCATCAGTGGTGTACGTGCCACAATCGACATTGATGAGAGGACGAAGTTCTTCGAGATATTCATTGAGAGAAAACTGCATGATTGCTCCTTAAACAAACAAGTTCATGACTAGCATTGCGCCAAATGCGTTCAATACGGAAATCGCAATCATAATTGGGATATAACGACCTTCAGTACCGATAGGTCCCATAATTCGACCCATGTACTGAACCTGTGAGCCCATTAGGTAAATTGCAGGTGCAAGAATCGCGATGTGCGTTCCGTTCAAGATGCCTTGGTCAAACAATGTGATAACCACGCCAACTGCGCCGCCCATCGACATCCAAGCACCAATCAGCACCGCAGCCGCTTCACCTGGCAAACCAAAAACCGCCATTACTGGAGAAAATACCGAGCCCATCAAATCCAACGCGCCAGTAATCTGCAACGCTTTAATGATGACAAACGCCATAAGAACGTTAGGCACGGTTGATGTTGTCGCAATAACCCAGCCTTTTTTAGCACCTTCAACGAAAATATCTGTCACCATCGGCTTACTTACTTTTACGTCACTCATTACGCCGCCTCCTCTTTTAAGTTCTCAGATTTGTTTTGATCTTGCTTGTCTTCTTTACCTTCTGTGATGTTTAGGTAGATACGGAATAAGTTCGCGCCCACAATTTTAAACAAGAACATCACCACAACCGCCAAACCAATAGAAGACGTTACGGCAAGCGAGCCATCCGCCATCGTCAGCGTAAACAGCACCGCACCTGAGGAAAAAAAGTTAACAATGGTGGCACCAGCGGTGAACTGGAACATAGTGAACACATCGGTTTCGCGTTTGGTAAGATGGCCTTCATCTTTAAGCTGACGAGTCATCGCCGCACCTGCGTCGGTACTTTGCAGCGAAGCGATAAGAGCCAAACCAGAATTACCCGGAATACCCATAATTGGACGAAGAAGCGGCGTTAACAGTTTGCGTGCTGCTTCTAGTGCGCCATAGTGCTCAAGTACATTGATCATACCCAGTGCGAACATAACGGTAGGAATCAAAGTAAGTGCAAAAATGAAACCGTCACGTGCACCGCTACCACCAGTACCACGAAGCGACGTTGTTGCAACTTGCACACCGTCATCCGTTTCGGTGACGCCATAAGCCACCTTGCCGAAAGAGCCATTCAACGTGGTGAAATCAAATACGCCATACCATTCATTCGATTGCATGAGACCAGAAAAGAAGACGACCGCAAACGCCAGTGCAACGTAGCACCCCAGCGTAACCTTGCGCTCGGTTTGAACAGGATTTTTCATAACATTACCTACACATGTGGGACAGGACACATATGTTCACTCGAATAATGTGCTAGAGAGATGATCAAAATCAATCCGCCTGCCGAACATTCTAGCGACTCAGTTATGAAGTTTTGTTTTATGATTTTAATCACATTTGAAAGATAATAAAAATTTGTGCTAACAATTAGGTATATTAATCTATATCGATACCTCTGGACTTCTTCATCAATCAGACCAATGATTCCAACGAATATTGCTTTCTACAACATTCATGACGTACTTCATACTTTGGCATTGAGGCGATATCGATTAACTCGAAAGTAACATTCCATAATGAAATTTAGGTTAGGATTGTCCGGTCATATTCAAACGGCATAAACCAGAATCAACAGGACTAGGCAGCCCATTGTTACGCTCACAACCTAAAATAGCCAAGTGGACACTCGCCCTCGTGTTTTGGGTGGTGATGGTATGTTTAAGCCAAAATTCCGGCTTCTCGAAAAGCTGCCCTAAGGCTCACCAAATACAGAGTCAGCAAGATGAAAGTGTGAATTTATCACCATCTTGCGACCTTTCAGAGAAGCTGGTTCAAGCGTACCAACACCAGTTGGACCATATTCTTATTCCATTTTTTCTGTTTGCTTTGATTGTGGCGCTGCCGATGGCATCCACAGCAATTCATTATCTGGAATACACAGAACCGATACCGGAAAAGTATCGGGTTCACCTAAAACTTTGCGTGTTTAGAGAATAAACCTAGCAAGGCGAAAGATCTTCTCGCCTGACTTTTGTACGTATTTTATTCACTTCACATAACAAACAACGAAATCTAAAAGTTTTAGGAAATATTATGACATTCACTCGTACACTTTTGACGTTAACGATGGCTATCGTACCTGCCGTATCTTTCGCATCAGAAAAGACCGCAGAACAAAAGCTGGAGGAAGTTACTCAGATACTAAAAGAGAATCCTCAAATTCTTGATTCATTGCACCAAAACCTTCAAGAGTACATTGCGTATCAACAGTCATTTGGCGACACCTTGAAGGAGGTTCGTCACTATCTAAGTGATGGCAAACATTCCTCTTTTGGTGCTGAAAACCCCGAGTTAACCATTATTAACGTAACGGACTACAGTTGCCCTTTTTGTAAACGTTTAGAAGGAGAACTGGTCAAAGTTGGTGAGGAATATCCGCAGATAAAAGTGCTTAACCTCAATGTCTCTTTTAAAGAACAATACGAGAAAAACGGCTACAACTCGGCAAGTTACGCATTAAATGTTTGGCAAAACCAACGAGATAAGTACGAACAAGTGCATGAGTTATTGGTGAAAAAACCGGGCGCACATGATGCACGCTCGTTAAAGCAAATCGCGAAGAAAACGGGGACAGAAGCGCAGCTTGTCGACGACAAAGAGACCAAAGCGCTGCTTGATAAGAACTATCAGTATTTCACGCAACTTGGTTTACGCGGCACGCCTGCGTTGATCATTAATGATCAAGTCATTCCTGGCTATGTGCCGTTTGACGAGCTAGAAAAAGTCATCGACCAAGAACTGGCGAACTAAAACAACAAAGCCCTTCCTTGATAACTCAAGGAAGGGCTTTTTATTTATCGACATAAAGAGCGTTTAGTTACTTATTACGTCCTACAAACGCCACGACGACTTTGTCATTGCCAAGCGAACGAGAGAACACATACGCGCCTTCTTGTTCAATCACTTCGTGCTGACCCGCACCAATCGCTGGGTGCGCTTTACGAAACTGACCAAGGGTTTGCCAATGTTTCAACAGCGCTTGCTTCTCATCCGATAGTTTCCATACCATGTCAGAGCGTGTGCCTTGGTGGAAATCATCCGCGTAAGGGCCAATGTTACGGCCTACTTCATCGCCATAATAAACCTGAACCGCTCCTGGGCTAAGGAGCAATGCGTTCGCGGCGTTACGTTGCATACCGTAATCTTTAAAACGTGAGAAAAACAACTCCGTATCGTGAGAAGACATGTAACTGACTGGGTTGAAGTCTTTCTCGTTCGCGATAGTGTCCGCATAGCTTCGGTAAGTGTCTGCCATTTGGCTAAAGCACGCCGCGCCTTTGTCTAGCTTCTTCTGCATATCGAAGTTGATCAACGCGTCAAAACCATCATCGAAATAAGGGCTGCGATACGCGGTGTGTCCCCAGACTTCGCCCATCATCCAGAACGGCTGACCTGATTTGCCATTTTCTTTACGCCACTGTTCTAGGCTGTTCGATGCTTCTTCTTTTAGACGCTTCCAAACTTCACCTTCGACGTGTTTCACCGTGTCGACGCGATAGCCATCAATGCCGAAGCGTTTCACCCAATCGGTTTGCCACTCAATCAAGTAATCCGCCACGGTGTAGTTGTCTCGAGCTTCTACGCGAGTCCCTGGGTTATCTAATAGCCACTGAGCTGGTTTTACAGCTTTGCCTGACTCGGTGATAAAGTCAGGCAGCCCCGCCAATGACATAGTGATATCACTGCTACCCGGAGCTGGGTATCCCGGTAGACCTGTTCTTACCCAGTCACCGCCCCACCATTTCGCCCAGATCGGACTCTGATAATCAATATTCTGGTGATAGCTATGCCAACTTTCACCCGCTTTTGGTTGCCAGTCGCCCCATTTCTTGGGCAGATCGGCATTAGGCTTTAACACCTCAATACCGTCAAATTGCAAATCGGCTAACGTTGAGTAACCAGTGTGGTTGATTACTGCGTCCATCAAGACTTTAAGGCCACGTTTGTGCGCCTCTTCCACCAGCGTTTTTAAATCTTCTTCGTTACCGAAGTTCTCATCAATCTTGGTGAAATCGCGCGTCCAGTAGCCGTGGTATGCATAAAACGGAAATGAACCACTATCGCCACCACCGACAAAGCCGTGCACTTGCTCAACGATTGGCGACAACCAAATCGCGTCTGTACCTAGGCTCTTAATGTAATCCAGTTTCTCAATCACGCCTTTAAGGTCACCCCCGTGGAAAGTACCTATCTCTTCTTTGCCGTCTTTTTTGCGACCATAACTGTTGTCGTTACTTGCGTCTGCGTTGTTGAAACGGTCAACCATCACGAAGTAAATGTTCGCGTTTCGGTAATCAAATAGCACCGCTTCTTTGGTTTTCTGTACAGGCTCTAAAAGCACTAGGCCGCCAGAGTCTTTGCTTGGCGTCAGCGATACTTGCTGATCTTGCACTTCAACCATTTTCCCTGAGTAAGCATCTCGCAACTTGGTGCCATCCGGGAAACTATCACCTAACGCAATGGTGACTTCTCCGCCTTGGTAAACCTCACATTGCACTTGTGGGATTGGGCGTTTGAATTCAGTTTTGGCGGCTTTCTTAGGTTCACGCTTAAAACGCAGTGTTTTGGCTTCTGCATCAAAAGCAAAAGAGTAATCGCCGGTAAAGCGGATTTTTAACGGCAGTTCCGTTGGTTTTCCGCAGTTCAGCGCAAGAGGTTTGTTGAACTTCACTTTCTGACCATCGGGTGCAACGCAATCACCTTCAACGCCCGTGATTTTAAGCGTGTATCCGTCTTTGGTTAGAGGCACAACCAAAGGCTGCTCTGCACTTAATGGGAAGTCACGGCTGCTAGTCGTGGTAGAAATGGTGATGTTAGGCTCGGCGATGGCACTTGCCGACGCAAGCAGTAAAGTAGTGGTAATTAGGTTCAGTTTCATCGTTCAGTCCATTGGCAGCACATGGTAACCATGCACATTTATTAGTTTTATTCACACTAATTGTGCCGAGATAAGAAACTGAACACATCATTCTAACTGCCTACGCCCCAAAGGTCGTGACGCTTCACATTTTATTAATATAGGGGCGTAGTTCTATTTAAACACAATGAATTTAGGAACTTAAAGTTGCACGCTGCCAAGATTGCTCATTTGGTTCATCGCCCACCTTGTGCGGCGAGCGGTGTAATCACTTTGCGGATAGACTTTGATTCGATATGGGTTTGGCAACACCACGGCTAAACGCGCTGCTTGCCACTTCGAGAGTTGCTTTGCACTGACACCAAAATAATTCTGCGCCGCCGCTTCCGCGCCGTAAATACCGGGACCAAATTCAACCACATTTAGATACACTTCGAGAATGCGCTCTTTGCTCCACATCAGCTCCATTAGCAAGGCAAAGTAAAGCTCGTAAGCCTTGCGAGCGTAGGAGTGAGAAGGAAACAAAAACACATTTTTCGCAGCTTGTTGGGTAATGGTGCTCGCGCCTCTCGACGGACCATTATCACCGGCCTCGGAAATCACGTCGAATAGCGATTCGAAGTCCAATCCATAGTGATGAGGGAATTTTTGGTCTTCGGTCGCAATCACCGCTAACTGCATATTTTTTGAAATACGCGACAAGGGTACCCATTCGTGTTGGCTGCTGTTTGGATAGTTCTTTGGTGGCACAACAATGCGGCTTAACTTCCATCCCCATATTGGCGGATCGACATATTTCACCACACCAACCAAAACGACTGGGGCGATCAGCAATATCAACACCATTTTAAATAGAAATGACTTAAGCCTTTTCAACATGTCTGGTTCCCCAATGCATTAGCGATTGATGATAAACAAACCAGCGAGCTTGCCTGATTCAATCAGGAACAACAAGTTTTTGAGGTAAAAAATAGGTCAAAAAAAACCCGATTTACATTGTAAAACGGGCTTAGGATTTGATTAGACTGAATTATTTATTCAGCTTGTAGAAAACAGTTGAAAGTGGTGGTAAACGAAGCTCAAGTGATTGAGGCAGTGATTCACTTTCGACTTTTTCCGTTTTCACACTGGTCAGCACTTTAAAATCGCTACCGCAGTATTTGCTGTCGTCCGTGTTCAGCAGTAGTTCGTATTGACCTCCATTTGGAACACCCAAACGGAAACGCTCGTGTGGTACGGGCGTAAAGTTGGTGATGATTAGAATACGCTCACCTTCTTTACTGATACGCTCATGCGCTAGAATACTCGCATCCGCTTCGTCTTGTAGACGCCACTCAAAACCAGCAGGAACACAATCTTGATCGTGCATCGCCGCTTCATTTCGGTACAAGTGGTTCAAATCTCGCATCAGCTTTTGAACGCCTTGATGACGCTCATATTCCAGCAAGAACCATTGCAACTGATCATCGTGGTTCCACTCCGCCGTTTGGCCGATTTCCGCGCCCATGAAGTTCAGCTTTTTGCCCGGTTGACCATACATGTAACCGTAGTATGCACGTAGGTTTGCGGTTTGCTGCCATTCATCACCTGGCATCTTGTTATGGATAGAACCTTTGCCGTACACCACCTCGTCGTGAGAAAGAGACAAGACGTAGTTTTCGCTGTGCGCATAAACCAGCGGGAAGGTGATGGTATTGTGGTGGTATTTGCGGTGAACAGGATCTTCTTTGATGTATGAAAGACTGTCGTGCATCCACCCCATATTCCACTTGAAACCAAAACCTAAACCACCCATAAAGGTTGGCGCAGACACTCCCGGGAACGCCGTTGACTCTTCCGCAATCGTCATCGCATTCGGGAAGTGCTTGTACACTTCTTCGTTCATCCATTTTAAGGTTGCGATTGCGTCGTAGTTTTCGTTGCCACCGTCGACGTTCGGTACCCACTGATCGTGGCTACGTGAATAATCGAGATAGAGCATCGACGCGACTGCGTCCACGCGAATGCCATCAATATGGAATTGTTCAAACCAGTACAGCGCATTCGATACAAGGAAGCGACGCACATGTTCACGGCCTAAATCGTAGATGTATGAGTTCCAATCTTGGTGCCAACCGCGACGTGGGTCCGGGTCGTGGAACAGCGGTGTACCGTCAAAGTTTGCTAAACCGTGGTCATCCGATGGGAAATGCGCAGGAACCCAATCCAACACCACACCGATACCAGCTTGGTGACACGCATCCACGAAGAATTTGAAATCATCAGGTGAGCCAAAACGGCTGGTTGGCGCAAACAAGCCAACGGGTTGATAGCCCCATGAACCGTAGAATGGATGCTCAGACACAGGCATCAGCTCAACGTGAGTGTAGCCCATATCCACAAGGTATGGCACCAACTGCTCCGCGAGTTCGCGGTAGTTGAGGAAATCGCCTTTCTCGTTGCGCTTCCATGATCCAGCATGTAGCTCATAAAATGATAACGCTTCATCACGCTTTTGCGTCACTGCACGGTTTTGCCATTTCGCATCTTGCCATTGGTAACGCTTGTGATCATAAGTAATGGACGCGAACGATGGGTACTGCTCAGAGTAAAAACCCCAAGGGTCTTGTTTATGTGGCAGCCCTTCCCCATTTGGCCCTTTGAGCTCAAATTTGTACTGAACGCCTTCTTCTAAGCCAGGAATGAACAAACCCCAAATGCCATAATCTAAACGTTGCATTGGGTGACGACGACCGTCCCATTGGTTGAAGCACCCCACAAGGCTAACAGCCGATGCATGCGGTGCGTAGACAAGGAAGCGAACACCGGAGATGTTTTCACCGCCACGTTCTAGCGTGACAAAGTGTGCGCCCATATAGTGATACATGTCTTTGGGCGTATGCAGATGCTCGTACTCTTGGTAAATATTGTGGTACTGGTACGGGTCATCAATAATTTGTTCAACACCATTCCAATCGACCGCCAAACGGTAGTGGGTCAGGTGTAAATCGCGTTGCTCTTTTAAGATGAAACCGCTGTCACCATCACGCTCAAGCGCCACGCGAGGTTCGCCATTAACAAGCAGTTCAACCTTGTTTGCGCCCGGCATCCACACTCGCAGCGATCCTTCGCCATCATCAATGAATGGCCCCAACGCCGAAAATGGGTCTGAGTAAGCCGCCTCAGCAAGCAGTTCATATGCGCGTTCGTGTTGTTTCTTTATTTTCTTGGTTTTGGTGGTTTTCAAATCTTTCTCCCTAGAGCCAATATCCTTTTCAAGACCAGAAATCTGAATCAAACATCGGTTTCTCCACAGCCAACGTTGTGAACTCACAAAAGACTTCGCTTAAAACATGTATGCATCAAGCGATGTCAAAAACAAAAAATGCCCGCTATTGTCGCGGGCATAATAACGGTACTTCATCCTAACGGATTGTGTTTTCGGAATGAGTGACCTAGACGGAACTTTCGTACCTCTGAGCTAACAAAATTGGTAATCCGCTCATTCATCTACGTCACTCTACGCATCTTATTTGCTCGCCTGTGCGCGAACTTCAGTGAGGCGTTTAGAAATGCGATTCACATCTTCACGGCTGAAGATTTCATCTAGGTTCATCGACAGCTTACGACGCCAGTTTGGATACTCATCCACCGTGCCAGGAATGTTGACCGGTTGATCCATTTCTAGCCAGTCTTCAAGCTGAACGCTAAGCAGTGCAGAGTCACCCGCTGCTACGTGCAGTTGCAGCGCTTCGCTTAGGTACGAGTCCATCGGTACGTACTGAGCATCATGACCAATGCCTTCTGGTAAATAGCCGTGCCAGCGAACGCTGTCTAAGATACCTTGCTTGCACTTCAAGCGATCAGCAAATAAGCCTTCCAACTGTTTTTCATCTGGGTAAAGGCCAATCTCACGACCCATTTTCAAATCATCGCAGTGCCAGAAACCACGCAGGGTTGGCATGTCATGCGTACACAGTGCCGCCATCGATTGCTCTGCGTAGTGCTTCGGAGAAATGAACCCACCGTCTTCTTTCGATGTTTCGAAGAAGAACACTTTGTATGAGTGCACACCTGCATCGCGTAGGATATCGACGATTTCATCTGGCACAGTACCTAAGTCTTCACCAATCACAGAGCACTGATGACGGTGAGATTCCAACGCTAGGATTGCTAGCATGTCTTCCACTGGGTAGTACAAGTACGCGCCTTCTGTCGCCTTCTCGCCTTTTGGAATCCACCAAAGGCGAAGCAGGCCAAGCACGTGGTCGATACGCAATGCACCACAATGCTTCACGTTGGCACGTAACAACTTGATGTACGCGTCGTAGCCAGTCGCTTCTAAAACTTGAGGGTTAAGCGGAGGCAGACCCCAGTTTTGACCCAGAGGACCAAGTACATCCGGCGGCGCACCGATGCTGGCGTCTAGCACTAAGTTACCGTCGTCGGCCCATGTTTCGCTACCTGAGTCGGCGACACCGACAGCAAGGTCGCGGTACAAGCCCACAGCCATGCCTTTTTCTTCTGCCAGTGACTGCGCTTCTTTGATTTGATCGTCTGCGATCCACTGTAAGTACATGTACAAGTGAACGCGGTCTTGATTGTCTTTGATGTATTTCTGAGTGCCGGCTGCGTCGAATGTGCGGTATTTCTCAGGGAATACAGGCCAACCCCACATGTTTGAATCTTCTGCGTGTAAATCCGCATGAAGCGCATCGAATGCAGCTTGGTGTAACAAGCTGTCGCCGCCTTTTTCGACAAAATCCAAGAATGCACGAGCGCGGTCGGTGTTTTTGTCTAAATGGCGAGCTTTAAACTCACTAAACAGCAGCGGAAGAACGCTCATTTTCAGTTGCGAAACTTCTGTGTAGTTCACCCAATGAGAGTCACGTGCTTTTTGTAGACGCTGTTGAAACTCTGCACTGCCAACACGTTGCTGAGCTTCAGCACTCAGTGCGAATTCAGGTACAGAACTTACGTCGATGTACATGATATTCAACCAACGACGAGAAGACGGGCTGTATGGGCTCGCGCCTTCTGGGTTCGCTGGGAACAGTGAGTGAATCGGGTTCAAACCAATGAAGTCACCGCCACGAGAAGCGATATCGCTCACCAACTGTTTTAGGTCACCAAAATCACCGATACCCCAGTTGTGCTGAGTACGCAGTGTGTAAAGCTGGATACTAGGACCCCATAGCTTTTTATGTTGGTTTAGATCGTCTTGTTTGAAACACGCTTTCGGCGTGATGATCAATGACATCTCGTAAGGCGTTTTACGACGCTTACGGCTGACAATCAATTTGTGATAACCCCAAGCCAAGTTCTTTGGCAATGCAAACACTAGAGGGCCACCCTCAGCACGCTCATCACGAACAATTTGGGACTGAAGATAGCCTTCAAGTACCTCTCCTTGTTCTGTTTCTAAACGCCAGCTGAATTCACTCTCACGAGCACTCGTACCTAGGTTTAGTTCCACTTCGACTGGTTCGCCGTCGCGTAAAACAAGAACAGGGGCTAGTACGTCTTTTTTATGTTTCTTTTCAGCAGAAGCCAATAGTTTTTCATCGCTGCTAGTATCGTAGCCAAGCGAAGCGAGCAAGCGGCGTAGCGTCTCCTCAGACACTTTTGCCTCATCTCCCCAAGCACTGACATAGCTATCAGCCAATCTCGCCATTTCCGCGACTTTCTTTAATGCTGTTTGTTCTTTCATCGCTTTCTCCGAAGGTAATACCAACACCTTCCATGTAGGGTTTTATTGTTATCAATAACTTCTTTTGGAAAATGACCAAAGGTAGCGCTTGGCTACCTTGGTCTTAACTCTGTTCTATTAACGGTGAACCGCTTTTAGTTTCCAGATGTTGTTCACATAGTCGCGAATTGAGCGATCTGAGGTGAACTTGCCGACAAGGGCGGTATTAAGAATGGCTTTCTTCGCCCAGCCAGCTTGATCTTTGTATTGTTCGCTCATGTCTTCGTGCGCTTTCACGTAAGATGCGAAGTCCGCAAGACATAAGTACGGGTCACCACCATCTAGTAGGCTGTCGTACGTTGCACGCAGTAAGCCTGGTTGACCTGGAGTGAATTCTTCACCCAGTAGTAGGTCCATAGACGCTTTGAGTAGGTGATCCGCATTGTAGTAATCAAATGGGTTGTAACCTTGAGCTTTCAGCGCTTTCACACCTTCAACGTCTAGACCGAAGATGTAGATGTTCTCATCGCCTACTTCTTCACGAATCTCAACGTTAGCACCATCCATCGTACCGATCGTTAGAGCACCGTTAAGCGCCATCTTCATGTTACCAGTACCTGATGCTTCTTTACCCGCAAGTGAAATTTGTTGTGATACGTCCGCCGCAGGAATAATAATTTCAGCCATGCTCACACGGTAATCAGGAATGAAGACCACTTTCAGCTTGTTGCCGATGCGAGGGTCGTTGTTCACTTTCTCAGCAATCTTGTTAATAGCGAAAATGATTTCTTTCGCTAGGTGGTAACCCGGTGCCGCTTTCGCTGCGAAGAACACAACGCGAGGCACACATTCGAAGCCTGGTTCGTTAATAATGCGATGGTACAGAGACAGTACGTGTAGAAGGTCTAAGTGCTGGCGCTTGTACTCGTGCAGACGCTTGATTTGAACATCGAAGATCGCATTAGTATCGAGTTCGATACCCATGTTCTCTTTCACCCAGTTAGCTAGGCGTTCTTTGTTCTCTTTCTTCACTGCCATGAATTCTTTCTGGAATTTCTCGTCAGTGGCGTACTTAGCGATGCCTTCTAGTTGCTCTAGTTTCGCAGGCCATTCTGGACCGACTTTCTCTGTGATTAGCTTAGAAAGACCTGGGTTACAGAACTTCAACCAACGACGTGGCGTAATACCGTTCGTTACGTTGTGTAGACGTGTTGGGTACATTTCGTGGAACTCTGGGAACAGATCTTTCTTAACCAATTCAGAGTGAAGTGCCGCTACACCGTTTACTGCGTAAGAGCCAATTACACATAGGTTTGCCATGCGAACCATGCGGTGGAAACCTTCTTCGATGATAGAAAGCTTCTGTTGTTTCGCGACATCACCCGGCCACATTGCACGTACGTCTTGTAGGAAGCGGTGGTTGATCTCGTAAATGATCTCCATGTGACGTGGTAGTAGGTGCTGAATTAGCGACTCTGGCCATGTCTCTAGTGCTTCTGGAAGTAGCGTGTGGTTTGTGTACGCGAATGTTTGAGAGCTGATTTCCCAAGCCGCTTCCCAAGTTAGACCTTTTTCGTCCATCAGGATGCGCATTAGCTCAGGAATCGCAATCGTTGGGTGCGTATCGTTAAGCTGAATAGTCTCTTGCTTCGGTAGATCCGCTAGCGAGTAGCCAGCTGCTTCGTGGCGACGTAGGATGTCACGTACAGACGCAGCAGAGTGGAAGTACTGTTGCATTAGACGCAGTGTTTTACCTTTCTCGTGGTTGTCATTCGGGTAAAGCACTTTAGTGATGTTGCCTGCGTCGATCAGTGCGTGCTGCGCTTCGAAGTAGTCACCGTTGTTAAAACTTGCTAGCGAGAATGGTGCAATTGCCTGACATTCCCAAAGACGTAGCGGGTAAACCGTGTCTGATTCGTAACCCACAATTGGTAGATCCCAAGGCATTGCTCTTACAGACATGCCAGGAACCCATTTGCGAACTTCTTTACCGTTCTCGTTAACCACTTCAACGTGACCGTAGAAACCGATCTCTTGTGCAAGTTCTGGACGAGCAATTTCCCAAGGGTAGCCTTCTACACCACGCCATGCGTCAGGTGCTTCTTGCTGGCGACCATCTTTGAAAGACTGTTTGAACAAACCGTATTCGTAGTGCAAGCCGTAACCGACGGTTGGGAATTCTTGTGCCGCACATGAATCCATGAAACATGCCGCTAGACGACCAAGACCACCGTTACCCAATGATGGGTCACGTTCTTCTTCTAGCAGGTCAGTTAGGTTGTAACCCAGTTCAGCCATTGCTTCTGTTACTTGTTCGTACAGACCCATGCTGATTAGGTTGTTGCCCGTCAAACGACCGATAAGGAATTCTAGCGAAAGGTAGTTAACGCTCTTCGCACTTTTAATGCGTGGATCTTCTTCAGTAGCAAGCAAATCTAAAGTAGTGAACTCAGCCAGTGCATGACCCATTGCTAGGTACCAAGCTCGGCTGTCTGCGTTTTCAATCGTGTGAGCGTAAGTTACAGATAGGTGTTTCTTTACGCTTTCTTGGAACGACTTCTTGTCAAATTGTTTTTGTTGAGTAGGTTTCATTACGAAATTCTCACGTCTTTTGGTAATTCATCTGCCATACATCGTGCATTTACCTCTGTGAATAAACATCCTCCTAATTCTCCTCCTTTGAAGGAGGAGGGCTGAGGGCGTAGAGGGGGTACCATTGCTAGGTTAGTGATCCAAATCTCAACAAAGTGAGCTTTGCTCCAGTTCTTAGTGACTTTGATCACAATGGAATATGAGAAAGGTTAAAACCCGTTCATGACGCTTTTTATAGCCCACTCATCTGATGATGTGAAAATTGTAATATTGGTCACATTAACTTGGTTAACATGGAAAGATTTTTCACAATCGATGTGCAACGAGATCTTAATACACTCGACACAAAAGATATTTAAGTGACAAGAATCACAAATAAAGGGCGTAGTTGATGGTAAATCCATCAACCCTTGAGAATTAGGAAGTGGATCAAAGTAACGGACATTTCTGATGTCGTAACATCCCACACGGCTCACAGGATTGTACGCTTTTTATACAAACTAGAATTAGGCGGTGTGAGTTATTTCTAGTTTTCGCTAGCTTTTATATCTAAGTGACCGTATGGAATGGTTTTTCAGACGGATGCAAGCCCCAACAAGAGGCGACATTAACCGGCATTCAAGCAGTTTTTGATGCTGATGACATCATTCAGTAAGACGAAGCTTTCGAGGGGGCCTTACTGAAATGATCACGTCGCAATCACTTGGGTATACATAAATAAGGACATAATTACTAATGTGGATTCCATCTAAGCTTACTCGACCAGGACGCCTGCACAATGCCATCGTGCGCCCACGAGTGTTGGACTTACTACAGCAAGCGCCTTACTACAAATTGGTTTTATTCCGCTCCCCAGCAGGTTACGGAAAAACCACCATGGCAGCGCAGTGGTTATCCGATAAACCAAACGTCGGTTGGTACAGCATTGATGACAGCGATAACGACGGCTTTCGTTTTGTGAACTACCTACTTCAAGCATTAAACAAAGCCACCAACTTCAGTTGCTCTAACGCACAAAAACTGGCGGAAAAACGCCAAATCTCTTCTCTACGTTCTTTATTCAGCGAAGTGTTCGCGGAAATGGCTGATTTTCATCAAGAGTGCTACGTGGTGCTGGATGACTATCACTTGATCACCAACGATGAAATCCATGAATCCATGCGTTTCTTCTTAAAACACATGCCAGACAACCTCACCGTTGTGGTAACAAGTCGTGCAGCGCCGCCTCTGGGTACTGCAAACTTACGTGTTCGTGATTTAATGATCGAAATCGGTAACGAGATGTTGGCGTTCGATACCGAAGAAACAACTCGCTTCTTTAATCAACGTATTGCCGATGGCATCGACGAAGACATGGCAAACAGCCTCAGAACCTATGTGGAAGGTTGGCCATCGGCGATGCAGTTGATCGCGTTGCAAGCGCAACATCAAAACCGTACATTGGCACAAACCGTAGAGTCGGTATCTCAGTTCAATCACGCGCATTTGTGGGATTACCTGGTCGAAGAAGTATTTGACCTACTCGATCACGAAACTCGTCATTTCTTGATGCAAGTTTCCGTGCTTGACCACTTCAATGATGAGTTGGTGTTTGCCCTCACCCAACGCGAAGATGCGCTTGGTTTGATCGAATCATTAAACCGCTACGGCTTATTCATTTACCCGCTCGAAGGGGAGCAAAACTGGTTCCGATTCCATAACTTATTTGGTGAGTTTTTGTCTCATGAGCGCCAAGCGCGTATTCCTCAGCAAGAAAAAGATCTCCACCGCAATGCAGCTGTTGCCTGGTTACAACAAAAAGCACCGCACCAAGCGATTCACCATGCACAAAAGTCGAACGATAAAGACTTGGTGGTAGAAATTCTAAACGAATTCGGCTGGAAGATGTTTAACCAAGGCGAGCTCAGCACACTGGAAAGCTCAATTAATAAGTTGGATGCTGAGCTTCTGTTCAGCCACCCAAAACTTACGATGCTCCGAGCTTGGTTGGCTCAAAGTCAGCATCGTTATAACCAAGTAGGCCACCTGCTTGAAGAAGCGGAAGAGGAGCATAAAAAGCGTAACATTGAGTTAGATATTCATTATCAAGGTCAAGCAAACGCGCTACTTGCTCAAGTGGCTATCAACAGCAACCAGCCAGAGAAAGCACTCGAATTAGCGGAGCTAGCACTTAGCCAACTTGATAACACGATTTACCGTAGCCGCATTGTGGCGACTTCGGTTGTTGGCGAAGTTAACCACGTGCTAGGTAAACTCGACCGCGCGTTACCGATGATGCAACAAACCGAAAAATTGGCGCGTCAGTACCAAGTTTACCACCAAGCGTTATGGGCAATTTTACAACAAAGCGAGATTTTGATTGCGCAAGGTTACGTACAAGCCGCCTTTGAGCTGCAAGATTCCGCATTCCGCCTGATTGAAGATCAGCAACTTCAACATGTTCCTCTGCACGAGTTTTTGCTGCGTATTCGAGCGCAAGTGCTTTGGTGCTGGAACCGACTTGATGAAGCAGAAGAATGTGCCTACCGAGGTCTACAAATTCTCGAAAACCATTCGCCAAGTAAGCACTTACACAGCTACTCGATGCTGGCGCGTATTGCGGTTGGCCGTGGCGAGCTAGACAAAGCCGGTAAATTCATTGAGCACATTCAACATTTGATGAAGCAGTCGACTTACCACGTAGATTGGACAGCAAACGCCTCACTATCGTTGATCCTGTTTTGGCAAGCGCGCGGGAATACCGATGCAATGCAAGAATGGCTCAACACTGCAGTTCGTCCTGAATCGGCATGCAACCACTTTTCACAATTGCAATGGCGCAACATTGCACGAGCGCACATCAACTTAGGTCAATATACCGAAGCGCGCGCAGCATTGGATTTCCTCCAAAGTGAAGCTCGTCGAACCAACCTGATCACAGATACTAATCGCAACTTAGTGGTCGAAGCGGTGTTTGCTGCTCGTCAAAAAGACGAAGAGCAAGCAAAAGCTTTGCTAAAAGAAGCGTTAGTGATGACAAACCAGACGGGGATGGTAGGTAATTTCCTCATTGATGGCGCCACCATTGGCGGGCTACTGGAGAAGTTAAGCCTCCGCCATGAGTTAGGCGATCTAGAACGTCACCGCGCTCAACAATTGATGAAGGATATTTCCTCCAATCAGCGCAGCCGCTCTATTCACTTTGATGAAGACTTCATTGAGAAGTTGGTAAACCACCCTAACGTACCGGAACTGGTTCGCACAAGCCCACTGACTCAACGTGAGTGGCAGGTGCTTGGTTTGATTTATTCTGGTTTCAGTAATGAGCAAATCGCGCAAGAGCTTGATGTGGCAGGCACCACGATTAAAACCCACATTCGCAACTTGTACCAAAAGCTCAATATCGCCAATCGTAAAGAGGCCATTGTGACAGCTGAAAATTTACTCCAGTTGATGGGGTACTGATCAGCTCAAGAAAACAGATTAAAACCTAAAGTGAAATACAAGGGGTTGGCGTGATGCGTCAGCCCTTTTTTATGAGTCTAGAACGAGGGAAGTGCAATTTGCAAAGCACGTAAGTAACGTTGTTCATATAAAAAAATAGCCAACCGCAATAATCGCGATTGGCTTATATTTAGTGTGAACAAATTGTATTCACTAACAACGTCAGTTGGCTAGGTGACCCTCGGCTTAAGAAGGGTCGAGCAGTATTATGCATTAATCATGCCAAGATGCAAAGACTTATTTTTGGGCACAGGATCTCATATAAAGTGAATTTGTCTATATAAAATATAGCAAAACGCAAATTCAATTATCAAATTGCATTTGCATAATGCAACAGGCGTGGCCATTGATAGTACAGTTAATCATCTCAATAATGTAAACCAAATATTAAGATATCGTTGTATTTGAATCACCTCATAACCTGTAACAAAAATAAGCAATTGCTTGGATATAAAACCCAGTAGCTACAGCACTATTTCATACTTTTTTCGTCGCAATGTTTGTATACTCTGTGCCATCGAAACGACTTAGCATTAGAGCAATGAACTACTTAATTACTTTCTTCAAAGGAATCGCCATGGGCGCAGCAGATGTTGTTCCTGGCGTATCAGGCGGCACCATCGCGTTTATCACCGGCATTTACGATACGCTGCTTGAGAGCATTCGACGCATTAACCCATCACTTTTCTCTATTTGGCGAAAAAAAGGGGTTAAAGCCGCCTTTAATCACATCAACGGTTTCTTCCTTATCGCTCTGTTTGCCGGTATTTTCACCAGCATTGCTACGCTAGCAAAGTTGATCACTTGGCTTCTTGACACACACCCCATCCCACTTTGGTCATTTTTCTTTGGTCTGATTTTGGTATCGGTCTATCACATTATTCGTCAGGTTGAACAACGTGATCTTATCCGCTTTGTGACTCTACTTGTTGGTGTCGGGTTTGCTTACAGCATCACCGTGCTTAAACCTCTGCACATGGAACCAACGGCCATTAACACATTGTTCGCTGGTGCTATCGCGATTTGCGCGATGATCTTACCGGGCATCTCTGGCAGTTTTATCTTGTTATTGATTGGGATGTATGCGCCAGTATTAGCCGCCGTGAAAGGCTTCCAAGTCGATACATTAGCGCTGTTTTTGTCAGGTTGTGTGATTGGTTTGCTGTCCTTTTCGCATCTATTGTCGTGGTTACTACGCAAGTTCCGCGATTTCACTCTGATGTTTTTGACAGGCTTAATGATTGGTACGTTACCAAAGATTTGGCCTTGGAAAGAAACCATCACTTGGCGCACCAATTCAAAGGGTGAGCAAGTGCCCTTGCTACAGCACAACCTATCACCATTTGAATTTGAACACGTAACATCACAACCTTCTCAGTTAGTGCTTGCCGTTGTGATGATGCTTGCTGCCATTGCGCTGGTTTTGAGTCTCGAAAAATTTGCAGATTCAGACAAGTAACTGCGGTATCAAATCAATACGGAATCAACAAACAAGAACGGAGCCAATTGGCTTCGTTCTTGTTTGTTGGCAAAGAGAAAATCATCGCAATTGAAAATCTTTATGGGCTTGATTCAACAGCCCCTAAGCCGCGCGGTTATTTTGCTCTCTGTCATCGAGGCACAACGCACAATTTATCTAGGCCACGAGTTGGCTAATGACGCTTCTGTGCTACGATGCAGGTAATGTTAAGTGATAAATGCTGAACCTTAATGAAAGTGTTACAAATCGCCGCTGTTTCAGCCGCACTGGTTGCGGGATTTTATGCCCCGACTTTACTAAAAAGCTTTTCTTCATCCACTCCGATCAAACCGATAGATGAATATTGCTTTCTCTCTACTGCCTCGTGCGTTCAAGAGAATGTTACGATGACGCTCAACGCAGATACTGCTCAACCCTTGGTACCCACTACTCTGAATGTTGAGTGGCACACAAGCGATGCTGAGCAACTCGTCCTAAGCCTTTCAGGAAGAGAAATGGAGATGGGAGAACCCAAGTTTTTACTGAAGCAAGTCGCTTCCGGTCGATATCAAGGTGACATCATTCTGCCGGTTTGCACTCAAGACGCCATGACCTGGGTTGGTGAACTCAGTGATGGAGAGAATACCGTTTACCCTGCTATAAAAATGCAAAGATAAGGAATCGTTATGAGCCGCAATTGGTCCCTATTTCTCGTAGTTGCTTTCGCCCTCGGGTTTGGCGTAAAAAGCTATTTAGATAATCAGAAAACGAAGCCAGATCAAGTGGATAGTTCCACCTCTCAACAAACGGTATTGTTTGGGGAAAATAACCAAGCCGTCAATATCTTCGATGTGAATGACCCTCGCATTCGAGTCGTCTATTTTGGCTTTACTCGCTGCCCAGATGTTTGCCCAACTTCGCTTGCTATGCTAGCAGGAGCCCTAAATCAGATCGATGAAGCGCAAAAAGCGCAACTGCGCCCAATGTTCATTTCTTTAGATCCAGAGCGTGATGAGGCCGATGCCTCGGCGAAATATGCCCATTACTTCCATCCAATGATTGAAGGCCTATCGGCACCTCTTGATGTAACCACACCTTTGGCACACAACTATGGTGTTATTTTCCGAAAAACCGAATTGGAAGGCTCGGAGCTCAAATACACGCTGGATCACAGCTCTTACTTTTACTTCTTGAAGCCGGATGGCACGTTAATCACCAAGGTACCTCATACACTCTCGCCGGCACCGATTGTTGAAGCCATTTCAAAACTGACGACTGAAGGCTCCTCAAATGACAGTTAAGTCAGTGCTGAAACAGTTTTTCAGTTTCCTAACTCAAACCAACCCCAATGTCGAACAAGACGTCGATACGATCATTGACGCCATTGGGGGGATAGAAAACCTGCTAGAAACTGGGGCATGCGCGACTCGGCTGCGTCTTACCCTTAGAACGACGTCCATCATCGATAAAAATGCACTCAAAAATCATGGCGCGCATGGCGTCGTGATACTGGATGAGCGTCATGTCCAAATCATATACGGCTTAAAAGCCAACACGTATTCGCAGATAATGGAAGAGCGCATCAACAAACAAAGCTAATATTTTCGCAGTATAGCTACCCTCTAAGAAAAAGGGCGGCTATACTCTCTTGGCTTAATTAATTCACTTATTTATTAACCAACGAAGAGGACACATGATGATTGTATTGAATAACACTAACTGGGCATCGCAAGGGTAACCCTAACCGCACCAATTGCGTGGCATAGCCACAACTCCCCTTCTCTGCCCGGTCTTCACCGGGGTCAACTCTATCCGAATTAGACCCTAATGCGATTTGTATTAAGGCGCTTTTTTGCGTCTGGGATAATTCAACAATGAATCAAACACATACTTTTTGTGACACATTAATTTCAACTTCAAACCCACTAAAACGATTGGGTTGGAAACCATTTTTTCAGCAACAACTGACACTAGACGATTACGACGACACTATCTTTGCACGTGTGATTGCACATCACCGAAGTGGTTACCTATTGGCGACAGAAACGGGGCAAGTCCACCTCAATGCCCACCACTCTCTACCCAATATGACCGTCGGAGACTGGGTTATCTTAAATGACGATCAGCAATTTGTTCGCTTACTGGATCGCTTGAGCCTCTTTAGCCGCAAAGCAGCAGGTAGCAAAGTGGCAGAGCAACTCATCGCCGCAAATGTGGATACCGTTTTTATCGTCTGTTCCCTTAACGACGACTTCAATTTAAGTCGTATTGAACGCTATCTCGCCTTGGCTCATGAAGCCGAAGTCGAACCCGTCATCGTGCTTTCCAAAGCCGATTTGTGTGGCAACATTGATGAACTAAAAAGCCAAGTACAGAAACTCGATCCTCTATTAGTCATAGAGACAGTCAACGGCTTAGAAGCAGAGAGTGCTTCCAAACTCATGAGCTGGTGCGAAGAAGGACAAACCGTCGCTTTTATCGGTTCTTCAGGCGTTGGCAAATCAACTCTTGTGAATGCATTACTCGGGCAGCAAGAACAGGCGACCGGGCATATTCGTGAAGACGATAGCAAAGGGCGACATACAACCACATCGCGCTCTATCCATCTATTACCTGATGGCGGCATCTTGATTGATACTCCGGGAATGCGCGAGCTTCAACTAGCAGACTGCGAAGTGGGCGTCAGTGAGGCATTTTCTGACATTGAGGCTCTCGCTCAGCGTTGTCGCTTTGGTGATTGCCAGCATCAAACTGAGCCGGGTTGCGCAGTTCAAGCTGCGATTGAAAATGGCAAACTGGAGGTTCGTCGTTTCAATAACTATCAAAAACTATTGCGAGAACAAGCCTTTAACGGCGCGACTTTGGCAGAACAACGAGCTCAAAGTCGACAGTTCGGGAAACTCACTCGAAATGCCATGAGTGATAAGCGCAGGCGCCAACAAAGTTATTGATTTGTTACGTTTGAGTTGTCAATAAAATCAAAGGAGACGAAAGTCTCCTTTTTAACAACTTTATTAAAAACCATTACTCATAACTAATGATAATTTTCAACATAAAAATCTTATTTAAATAACATTGAGCAAACATTTAATCCAAAAACAAACTAAAACTAGACACAAAATATTACCAAGCTAAGATATGTGATATTCAGCAAGAAAATGGCTGAATTTATAAAAACAGGATAATTGATAATCATGTGTCTTAGTGACCAGAAGCAATGCTCACCCCTTGCAATACAAGGGCATTATCGCCGTGTAATGATGGACTATTGCCCTGCTCGCTCTGGCATAAAATTGCAGGAATGATGTATGCAACACAACAGCCTCGTTGCCCGATTTGCTCGTGGTAACCTCGTCGTCCAGATCCTTGTCGGTATTGTCTTTGGTATTTTGCTCGCCACAATTTCCCCAAGCCATGCCGAAAGTGCAGGATTAATTGGTAGCCTTTTTGTTGGTGCTCTTAAAGCGATCGCGCCAATCCTTGTGTTTATTTTGGTTGCCGCTTCAATTGCGAACCAAAAGAAAAACCAGCACACGTACATGCGTCCAATCGTTGTACTGTACCTGATGGGTACGTTCTTCGCGGCTCTATCAGCAGTGGTTCTAAGCTTCCTTTTCCCGACCAATTTAACGCTTGTCACCGGCGCTGAAGGTGCAACGCCGCCTCAAGGTATTGCTGAAATTCTACGCACACTGTTGTTTAAACTGGTCGACAACCCAGTAAATGCACTAGTAGAAGCAAACTACATTGGCATTCTTGCTTGGGGTGTGGGTCTGGGTCTTGCGCTACACCACGCATCTGCAACAACGAAAGCCGTGTTTGAAGATCTCAGCCACAGCGTGTCTCACATTGTTCGCTTTATCATTCGTCTTGCACCATTTGGTATCTTTGGTCTGGTTGCTTCAACGTTCGCAACAACAGGCTTTAGCGCACTAGCAAGCTACGCACACCTTCTGGCGGTTCTTCTTGGCGCTATGATGATCATCGCACTCGTTGTAAACCCGGCGATCGTGTTCGTTAAAACTAAGCAAAACCCTTACCCACTTGTATTCCGTTGCCTACGTGAAAGTGGTGTAACCGCGTTCTTCACTCGTTCAAGTGCGGCGAATATCCCAGTAAACATGGCACTATGTGAGAAGCTAAAACTGGACGAAGATACATACTCAGTATCTATCCCACTAGGTGCGACCATTAACATGGCTGGTGCTGCAATCACTATCACAACGCTAACGCTTGCAGCTGTGCACACTATGGGTATTGAAGTTGATCTACTGACTGCGCTACTGCTAAGTATTGTGGCTGCGGTTTCTGCATGTGGCGCATCAGGTGTTGCAGGTGGCTCGCTACTACTTATCCCACTTGCGTGTGGTCTGTTTGGTATCTCAAACGACGTAGCAATGCAGGTTGTAGCGGTTGGCTTCATCATCGGCGTGATTCAAGATTCTGCTGAAACTGCACTAAACAGTTCAACAGACGTTGTCTTCACAGCAGCAGTTTGTAAATCAGAACAGCAAAAAGCTCAGTAAGACTGACAGAACAAATAGAAAGGGGAGCCGATGATGGCTCCCCTTTTTTATATACTAATTATTTGCGCTCAATTACGCGGTGGCCAGAACCACCTCTTCAATTGAGAAATGCTTACTTGGCTCAACAAATTCTTGCTGTGCCGCGATAGTTTGCAGCTCCCACTCCCCTGCATGGTAAGTGGCGCTTAATACCCCGTAACACGCGTCATGGCAGTGTTGGAAAGCTTGTTTAGGAGACCAGCCCTTCAATAATCCAGCGGTGAAGATAGCCGAAATAAGATCGCCTACCCCCACAGGTTGTTTGGCAAACTCAAACTGAGGGCGCTTCGCTAAGTAAATGCCTTCTTGCGTTGCCAGTAACATGTTGAAGCTGCCATTCTCTAGGCAGTAAAGGTGCTTCACTAGCACTATTTTTGGACCTTTCGCTAGTGCACGTTGGCATGCCGTGATCGCATCGTCTAACGAGTGGATTTCCATCTCTGCAAATTGGCTTAGCTCGAACTGGTTAGGCACGATCACATCTGCCATTGGCATCAGACGGTTTAACAAGTTTTCTGCAATACCCGGCGCCACAATACAGCCTTTGTCTGGCGCGCCCATCACAGGGTCGCAAACATAAAGTGCGTTCGGGTTCGCTTGCTTCACCTTCGTCACGGTTTCTTCAACAGCAAGGCACTGCTCTGCGCTGCCTTGGTAGCCCGTCAACACCGCTTGGCACTTTTCCAATGCACCGATGTTACTAAGACCACGCACTAACTCGCTAATGTCTTCAGCCGCAAACGCTCGCCCAGTCCAACCTTCTTGATACTGCGTGTGGTTAGAAAATTGAACGGTATGAATCGGCCATACTTCGAAGCCCATGCGTTGCATTGGGAAAACGGCACTGCTGTTACCAGCATGACCAAAAGAAACATGAGATTGTATAGAGAGGATACCTTGCATAGTACCTTACCTCTTATTGTTGTTATCGATAGTTCAAAGACAGCGGCAAGCGCCAGTTTTGCGAAACCAGTAGTGTATCCGACAAACCAAGATTCTCTAACTCAATTCTCGTTAACTTCTTCAGAGTAAGTTGGAGCGCTGGTTTTCAACACCATCTTCTTGATTTCCATTTTGTCTTTATTCAGTGCGATTTCTAGGGTATCTCCTTCCCTTATCCCGAGTTGAGTCAGGATTACGCTTGGAATGACTACGGCGGTATCGTCACCGATTTTAACAGGTTGACTTATCATCTTTCGTCCTCCAAATGTCGAAAATGAGTTTTCACATCATTGGATATTTATTCCCAAGAGCCTTGTTCTGACTTGGGCTTGGCATAAGCGCCTAAAAACAAAGAGCCTTCCACACCGTGTTTGGGAAGGCTCTTTCATTATTATTTTTTAATTTGCTAAAGGCTCATGCTTGGCAGCAATCAGACCGTAAGCACTCCAGCCTAGGAAGGTGACGATTGAGCCCCACATCATCGCTTCGTAGCCAGAACCATATAGCGCGTAGAAGCTGTATAGGGAACCAATCAGAGCGATAATGTTGGTGGTTTTCATCTCGCGCTCTGGCACGTGCGCCACTTGCTGCATGATGAAAATTGCGCCCATACATAGGATGTAAGGAATAACGTTCGTTACTACCGCTAGGTTAACCAGCGCTTCGAACTGCTCGTTCAGCGTTGGAGAAATAGTCATTAAAGACAGCACCGATTGGATAACCGTGATGGCCACCATACCTTTGATTGGCGTACCACGTTTGTCCACTTGAGAGAACAATTTAGGGAAGAAGCCCGCATCAGAAGATGATTTGAACACTGACGCGATAGTGAACTGCCAACCTAATAGAGAACCCGCACAAGCCAATACCGCCATACCAGCAACCGCTTTACCTGCTGCTGAGCCAAGCATCACAGACCATACGGTTGAGAATGGTGCGGTAGAAGCGGCAAGCTCAGAGTTTGCAACGATACCAGAACAGATGTTTGTCGATACAATGTAAACCACCGCAGCAATCAACGTACCGCCCAATACTGCGATTGGTACATTCTTCTCTGGGTTTTCTACCGCTTCTGAGTTCGCACATGCCGATTCAAGACCAAGAAACGCCCATAGTGTCATGGCAATAGAAGCACTCACAGCTTCACCAAATGGTAGGTGGTGTGGGTTCCAAGCTTCTATGTACATGGTTGGGTTAAACCAGAACCAACCAACAATACCTAGCGAACATACCGGTAGGATCACACCCCATACCGTGAAGGTACCGATTTGACCTGTGATTTTCGCACCACCGAAGTTAGCGAAAGTACAAATCCAAAGAATGGCGATGGTATACAAACAGGTTTCGACCGGAGATAGGGTCACTTCAAAAAATGCGGAGCCGTAACCCACACAGGTAATCGCGATCGCAATATTCGCAATAAGGAGCGACAAACCGTAAGTCCAGCCCGCCATAAACGCACCCGATTTACCGAATGCGTAAGACGCGTAACCGTTCATACCGCCGTCACGTTTACTAAAGCGACCACATTTTGCAAACACATAAGCCAACGCCAAAGAGCCCGCTGCCGTGATCAGCCAAGACAACACAGAAATGGTGCCCACTTGCGCCAGTTTACTTGGCAGCATGATAATACCGGAGCCAGCCATATTGATGAACGTCAGAATGGTTAACTGCACCACCGACATTTTTTTAGTTTCAGTACTCATAAATTATTCTCCACGAATAAGCGGTTCGCACCGACGCCGGAGCGTGGTGCGAACGGGTAGATTAATCTTTTAGGACATAGCAATGTGCGGTAGTGCGACCGTCGACATCTTCAAGGTACACACCTTGAATTTCTGGCGCGAAGCCTGGGAATCGGTTGATGCCTTCTTCTAGAGATAAGAAGTAATCCACCACCTGTTGAGTCCAGATTTCACCAGTGATCACACAGATAATGCCTGGAGGGTAAGGTAGTGCACCTTCGGCGGCTACGCGGCCGACGGCCTCTTTAAGTGGTAGGTAATCGCATTCACCGCGGAAGTATTTACGTGTTGCCACGTCGGGTTTGTGAACCATTTGTGGGAAGTATTCACTGCGGAACATCGCTTTTTGTAGCTGTTTCACGTTCAGCTCTTTGTACATGTCATGCATTTCCTGACATAGCTGACGGATGGTGTAACCACGGTAGCGCTCTTTGTTCGCTTCGTAGACGCCTGGTAGCACGATACTGAGAGGTGCATCATCACGAATGAATTTTTCAAATCGGTTGATTTGCGCGACAAGGTGACGGATCTTACCCATATCTTCCGCTGGAGTGAGTAGGAACAAGATGGAGTTCAAGTCACACTTCTCAGGGATGATGCCGTTTTCGCGAAGGAAGTTCGCCAATAGCGTTGCCGGAATACCGAAATCTGCGTAGCTGCCGTCTTCGGCAATGCCTGCCGTGGTTAGCAACAATTTACATGGGTCAACAAAGTATTGACCTTCGCCATAACCTTCAAACTTGTGCCAGTTTGCATCTGGCTCGAACATAAAGAACTTCTTGTTGGTCGCGATCACATCAGTGTCGTAACTGCCCCAAGGTTGACCTTCAATTTCATTTGGAATGAACGGACGAATTAACTCACAACTTTTGAGAATTTCTTTACGCGCTTCGATACCTGTCTTAACTGCGTCGCTCCATAAACGTAAGCCTGCTTCACCATCGTGGATCTTCGCGTTCACATCCAATGCAGCAAACAACGCATAGAAAGGAGATGTCGATGCGTGCATCATAAACGCGTTGTTAAAGCGTTTGTGATTGCAGTAACGAGCTTGGCCTTTGATATGGCGGTCTTTTTTGTGGATTTGCGACGTTTGAGAGAAACCAGCTTGTTGTTTGTGAACAGACTGAGTCACGATCACACCCGCATCTTCTGGTTTCAGATCCAGTAGCAGTGGCGAACAGTCTTTCATCATAGGGATGAACTGTTCATAGCCTACCCATGCCGAGTCAAACAAGATGTAGTCACAAAGGTGGCCAATCTTATCCATGACGTAACGAGCGTTATAAATTGTACCGTCGTAAGTACCCAACTGGATGATGGCCAGGCGGAACGGACGTTCATCTCGTGCACGCTCTGGAGATACTTTCGCGATTTGAGCACGAATATACTCTTCATCGAAACAGTGCTCATCCATACCACCAATGAAGCCCCAAGGGTTACGCGCTGTTTCTAGATAAACTGGCATACCACCCGCTTGGATTAACGCGCCGTGGTGATTCGACTTGTGGTTATTGCGGTCGAACAATACCAAATCGCCTTCAGTTACTAGCGCGTTACACACCACTTTGTTTGAAGCAGAAGTACCGTTGAGTACGAAGTAAGTTTTGTCAGCGTTAAATACTTTTGCAGCGTGTGCTTGCGCTTGGTGTGCAGAACCTTCGTGGATCAGTAAGTCACCTAAGTCCACGTCCGCGTTACACAAGTCGCTACGGAATAGGTTTTCGCCAAAGAAATCGTAGAATTGTTTACCAGCAGGGTGTTTTTTGAAGAACTGACCACCTTGGTGCCCTGGACAGTCAAACGCCGAGTTACCCATCTCAACGTAGTGCGTTAATTGCTTGAAGAAAGGAGGGAGCAGACGACACTCATATTTAGTCACAGCTTCATTAATTTGACGGCAGTAGTAATCGATAGATTGTCTTTCTAAATCAATAACCCCCGTTAACCAAACGTAATCTTCTGCCGAAACTGGAGTTTCATCGGTCACTAAGAAAACAGGAATTCCGTACCCTGTTTCCGAAATCATTCTGTGCAGACCCGCTTTAATGTCTGCTGACGTAATAATAGCCGCACCAACGTCGGTTAATTCAACTTGTTCTAAAGGCAGTAAGTGACGATTAAATTGTTCATCTAAAGATTCAGCTAATAAGCTAAAGTCTTCAGGCATGTAATTACTAACACCTATAATTAAACGTTTCATTTGAAATATCTCTTTTTGTTCTTTAAAAATGACAAGGACAGATATTACAAACGAAATATTTATTTAAAATTCAAATTACAAATTTCGTGATTAAATTTTCATATTTAAAAGACTTATTTTATCGAATTAAAATTTAGAGACTTTCATCACTTTCCAGCTTCTATCTCAATGATATTGAAACGCACCTAAAAGGAAAGAACCTTCAATAATTATGTGACAACGCCCATTATTAAAAAGAAGGTTATTATAAGAAAATAAAGTTTTGAGATTTCCATCACTATATAATAAGTTAAATTATATTATTGCAGTTTAAAACACTCCACTTTTAACCAAATTTAAACACATAATAAAAGAGCCATCAACACATGTATTGATGGCTCTTTACTTTGGATATAAAGAAAAAACAACTTAATTGAATAAATGACTATCTAGCTTGACTCCACCATTCGACCATTGCTGATAACGCTTTACAGACATGCCTGACGAGTACATGGTATGTTTACAATCCATACACTCAACAAAATACAACCCACTCATTCCTGCCATAACGTGCAGCCTTCGGCTATCGCAGCGCTTGCAGGACAGGCGCTTTACTTTGGTGTTGACGTCAATACGCCGAGCAAAGTTTAACGTTTCGTGAGAGCATAAAGCGTCAACAGCACTATCTTTAAAAGGATGCTCACTAAGTAAATAATTAATGGCGTAATCGTACACCGGGGGGATTGAAGATTTTCCACTTTCAATATTACTTATCTTAGCAACGGAAACGCCTAATAAAGAAGCGAACTCAGCCTTACTGTACTCTAAGATAAATCTTGAAGAGATGAATTTATCTGCACTAATGATTCTCAACATACACAAATCTCTAATAGAAATAAAAACAGAGCAAACTAATTCGCTCCATTCCTGCTGAAACATGTAATGAAAAAGTTACTTCCTAGTGTAATTCTGCATATTATCTATGCTATTTTATTTGTACGTCATCTTGCGCCTAATTAATTATAAAATCAATAATCCATGCCTAAATATAAAAACACAATTTAAGATTTATAATAAAATTTTTAATTTACATTATTAGATAAAGTAATAAATACTATTCACCTATTACTCTGGGCATCAAGTATTGCTCTTCAATCATTATTACTATCAATTGAAGAGACTTGATTTGAGCCCAACAGGAGAAGTAGATAAAGAGGGAAATCCCTCTATTTGAAGATAAACATATCCCACCTTAGCGAAGTGCTAAAAATGTGTTGAAAAATCGAATAAATAGTATGCAATCCAGTAAATAAATCGCTTAGATAAGTTTACAGTCTGTAATTGTGATCGACAGAGATACTGAGACAGAAAGGCAAAAGAAAAGCCTCAATTATGAGGCTTATGGATAAGATAAATTATGGTTGAAGGAAATTCTGCGTGAAATCGAGCGCCTCTTTAGAGAGCTTTTTTTCGGTAGACGATGTGGTTGTCTGCCCTTCCGTCGTTGCTGTGGTCATGTCTGGCTGGAAGTTCGGCGCCGATGCTTCATCCCATGCGTTAGCATCGTCTTTATTTTCGTCACTCAGCACCGCGTTAAGCTCCTCCTCTGCAGGAAAATACGCTTCGCGTTTGTACACCTTGTTCAGCGCCCGAATAATGGAATGCTTTCTTACCATCCCTGACGCCAGCTTTCTTTGCAACGGTTTCGCTATAGATTGCAATCCAACGACGACGTCAACACCAATATTGGTCGCCACTTCGTCACGCAACGTGCGCGCTGGCTGATACCCCATATTGGCAGCAAGAAACAGCCAAACATAAGCAATCGCATTGCCTGTTTTACCTTTGTCCTTCCACGCTTCGCCAGCATGATACATCGCCTCGGCGCTGCCACCTTCTGCGGCCCTTTCAAGCCAATAGCAGCCTTTGACCATGCTTTTTTCTGTACCAACACCATTTAGGTAACATAAGCCAACTTGGATCTTTCCGTCCGCACTGTCTTTTTCAGCCGCTTTCATAAACCAATAAAGCGCATCTGCACTGCGTCCTGCACTATTGTCTGGTGAAAGTTGCCATTCACCCATGTAAAGCATGGCATCAATACAGCCTTCTTCGGCTGCAGTTTCAATCAGTTGGTTACCTTTGGGAATATTTTTTTCCGTTCCGCGACCAAAAACCAACGCTTTGCCTGTCGCAAATTTCGCTTCGGTATCACCTTCCATTCCGGCAATGGCGGTACGCCAAAAGTTTGCCTGCTCTTTTAAAATCACATCTTCACGCATGCGCTCACTCAAGCGAACAATACCGTACATTCCCGTCACGTTGTCCAACTTAGCGGCTTTATCATACCAATACAGCGCTTGACGAATGTTGTCCTTCTCGGCTTCTTTCGCTAGAAATAAAATGGTGGGGATATGCCCGGTTTCTGCTTTGAACTCACGCTCTTTACGCTCTTGCTCTCGCGCTTTTTGCATCGCCTTTCGATAAGCGGCTTCGCGAGCTTTCCTCTCTGCCTCGAGTCTCTGTTTCCGCATCGACAACGAGATCATCCACACAAATATCAGGACGAGTGAAAGGCCAGTTGCCGCAATGGCAATGCCCATACTACTCATAAATAGCCTCTTTTGGTTTCAGGGCCCAATTCATCTCCCTCTCAGGGAAATATTAAGATTACGCGCCGACATAACGCCGACTACCTTCATTATATAACGACCACTTAGCGAAAATCTGAAGCTTGCCAAGACTTAATGGCGGTATTTTATTCAATATCACTGCAACTTATTTTTAATTAAAAAATATCACTGCGATTTTTATAGAACTTAATCACGGTTTTGGGGCTGAGATATTCTCCTCCCCTATCATCCCCCCTTGCTCCTCCTATAAAAATTTACATTTTAATGATGTGCAGAAGCTCTCACTATGCGTCTGTTTTATTATTTAATTTGTGAGCAAAATCGACTGTGACAGAAAATTTTCACTTGTAAAAAACTTAACTGCCTGCTCTCACATTTTGCTGATGATTCAGTGTATTAGCATCTAGTTGAACATTTCCTTTTTCGGCATCTGCCTTTCTAGCGTGTGCGAAACCTTCTTGATGACTGAGTCAGCGAAGGCAGCGCGCAGCTCAATATCAATTCAATAACAATGGATTTGTAAACGTGGACAATAAGACATTTAAATTATCAACAATTGCCAAAACCGTACTGCCTTTGATTTCCGTCGCAGTCATCAGCGGTTGTGGTAGTGATAGCACGAACGAAGATACGACGAACCCAGGCTCAGGCTTGTACCCTGCGGGAGAGAACGAGGTCGTCATTTATTACAAACGCGACACGGCGTCTGCTTCAACGGCCAGCGACTACGAAGGTTGGGGCTTGCACCTGTGGAACGGTGAAGGCTGTACCAGCACAGATTTAGACGCAATGGGCATTCCTGGCACAGGAACGGATTGGTCGGCACCGCATCCATTCGATGGCATCAACGACACCTACGGTGCTTATTACGTACTGAAAGTGAACCCAGATGCCTCTGACCCACACGAATGCATGAACTTCATTCTGCACAAAGGTAATGAGAAAGCATTCGGCAGTGCAAACTCAAAAGTAGAGCTGACGAAAATCGGCGAATCTAAAGGGTTGTTTGGCTTCCACGGCAGCAGTGAGCTTTACTACGAGCCAATCGAAGAACGCCCTGTTGATATTGATGGTCAAAAAGCGCATTGGCTAGATGCCAACACCATCGCGTGGGAAGCGGCGGCCAATGCGGATTCCATGAAGCTGTTCTACAGCCTCAGCAACGACATTAAAATGGATGAAGACAAGCAAATATCCGGTGGCACGGCGGTTGAGTTGACGAAAGCAGGTGATTTATCTGATGGTCTGAAATCACGCTTCCGTCACCTTGCTAGCCTCCAAGCTGCAGGCATTGATGTCGATGACGCGACTCTACGCACGATCCTGAAATCACAAATCGTTATGGTAGCTTACAACGCAAATGGTGACGTCATTTCTGCAACTGAAGTGCAAAAGCCGGGCGTTCTCGATGCAGTATTTGCCGATTCCAAGGCAGGTAACGCGATTGGTCAAGAACTCGGCGCAATTGTTGAAGGCGGTGCCGCAACCTTCAAACTATGGGCACCAACTGCCCAAGATGTTGATCTGATAATCTACGATGAAAACTTAGCAGAAGAAGCGACCGTTGCCATGACGGAAGACCCAGCAACAGGTATCTGGGTTTCTGAGGCACAAAGCAACGTTGTCAACAAATACTATCGCTACCAAGTTAAGGTATACCACCCAACAACTGGCGTCGTTGAAACGCGTTTGGTAACAGACCCATATTCAATGAGCTTGTCTAAAAACTCGCGATACTCGCAAGTGGTTGATTTAGATGATCCAAGCTTAATGCCTCAAGATTGGAAAAACTACGCACGCCCAACGGTTAAAAAAGACGAAGACCACGTCCTTTACGAGTCACACATTCGTGATTTCAGCTTTAACGACAGCAAAGGCACACCAAGTCTTGATGGCAAATATCTGGCGCTTACAGAACCTGAGCGTGAGTCTGTATCTCACTTACAAGCTTTAAAAGATGCTGGCCTAACAACGCTACATATCCTACCAGCATTTGATATTGCAACCGTGGATGAAGACGCTGACCAGCGAGTCGATATCACCGACACCGTGGGTAAGCTTTGTGGCATCAAGCCAGAAGCCTCCATTTGTGAGACTGAAGATGACGGCAAAGTAATTGAAGAGGTATTAAATAGCTACGACCCAACAACGGGCAAAGCACAAGCGTTGATGAACGATCTTCGCATGCTAGACAGCTTCAACTGGGGTTACGACCCATACCACTACACCGTGCCAGAAGGCAGTTATGCGACCGATCCTAACGGGTCTAAGCGTATTCTTGAGTTCCGCGAAATGGTTCAAGCGACGCATAAAATGGATCTGAAACTGGTCATGGACGTGGTGTACAACCACACAAATGCATCTGGTGTGAACGAAAAATCAGTACTGGATAAGATTGTCCCTGGGTACTACCACCGCCTAAACGTCAACACTGGCGGCGTAGAAAACTCAACCTGTTGTGATAACACCGCCACCGAGAACTTGATGATGGGTAAACTAATGGTTGACTCATTGATGGTATGGGCGGATGACTATAAAGTCGATGGTTTCCGTTTTGACCTTATGGGCCACCAGCCGAAAGATGTCATGGTCTACGCACTTGAAAAAGTCCGTGAAATTGATCCGAATACTTTGTTCTACGGCGAAGGCTGGGACTTCGGTGAAGTTGCGCAAAACGCTCGCTTCGATCAAGCAACACAAGTCAACATGGCGGGGACAGAAATCGGTACTTTCTCTGATCGTCTGCGTGACGCAGTTCGTGGCGGAAGCCCGTTTGATGGCGGTGTAGATTCTGAAGGTAAGCACCCACTTCGATTCAACCAAGGCTTTGGTAACGCTGCTTACCCGAACGAAGAAACCAAAACTGACGCAGAATCTGTGAATGGCCGTCTACACAACCAAGATCTGGTTCGTCTAGGTATGGCTGGTAACTTAGCTGACTACGTCCTTCTGGATTACAAAGGCGAAACCAAACTTGGTAAGAATGTTGATTACAATGGTGCTCCAGCAGGCTACACAAAAGTGCCATCAGAGAACATTTCCTACGTGTCTAAGCACGATAACCAAACGCTGTGGGACAACAACGCTTACAAGATTGCGACAGGTACTTCATCTGCTGAGCGAGCACGAATGCAGTCTGTATCACTATCAACGGTGATGCTAGGTCAAGGTATTCCGTTCATTCACATGGGTTCTGAGCTATTGCGCTCTAAGTCAATGCAGCGTGACTCGTACGATTCTGGTGACTGGTTCAACCGTGTATTCTTCGATGGAAGCGACAATAACTGGAACGTTGGTCTACCACGTGAAGACAAAGACGGTGCAAACTGGGAGTTGATCAAAACCATCGTCGGTGACAGCACGGCGAAACCAGACTCAACGGACATCGAGCTGACGAAGCAACAATTCCTAGAGCTACTAAAAATCCGCAGTACAAGCGAACTGTTCCGCTTAGACACCGCGCAAGAAGTGATGAATCGCGTTGATTTCCGCAACGTGGGCCAAGACCAAGTAGAAGGCTTGATTGTGATGTCTATCGACGATGGCACATCAGCAGGTGCCGATTTGGATTCGAACTACGATGCGATCGTGGCCGTTGTGAACTCAACATCAACTGAGAAATCTTTCAAAGTTGCTGGCGCAACTGGTTTCGAGCTGCATGAAGTTCAACAAAACTCTGCAGATGACATCGTGAAAGGTGCAAGCTTCGCCAATGAAACGTTCACAGTACCAGCACTGACAACAGCGGTATTCGTACAGCCACAAGACGGCGCGCAAGGTGCAGGCCTACCAGTAAACACGGACAATAAAGACGTATCGAGCATTCCTCCTTATGGCGAAACTGTGGTTTACGTCAAAGGCACCATGAACGAGTGGTCAGATAGCAGTGACTGGGCGATGACCTTTATTGGCAACGGCATGTACTCTGTAACTGGCGTTCTTGAAGCAGGTGAACACGAGTTCAAATTTGCGGACGCAGGATGGGCAAATCCAAACATCGGTTGTGATGCTGCGGATTTGGCTTCTGGCTCACTAGACTTAGGCTCTGCGGGGAACTGTACGTTGTCTGTTGCTGAAACTGGTAAGTACAACTTCACTCTGAACGCGTTACATGTTCAAGATGAAAGCGTAGAAAAACCGGTCGTTTCAGTGACGAAGTCAGCAGATGCACCAACGTTCGGTGAAACAGCACTTTACCTACGTGGCACTATCACCACATGGGATACTCCAGCGCAAGACTCAACTGCGAAGTTCAGCTATGTAGCAAATGACGTTTACTCGCTAGACATTGACCTAGCGGCGGGCAACTACGAGATGAAAGTGGCGAGCGCAGACTGGGCAGCAGACACCAACTTCGGTGGCGAAGGCAGTGTTGAGCTTGGTAAAGCGCTAACGATGGAAGTCGGTGGCGGTAGTGCAAACCTGAAAATTGCGATTGCAGAAGCAGGAAATTACAACTTCCACTTCAACGCGGCTGACAAGTCGGCGCCAATCGTGACGGTAACGAAAAACTAGTTTCATTTAAAAACATCCGTAATGAAAAAGGGGAAGCATCACGCTTCCCCTTTGTTTTGTTGGCATCACTAAATGGTGGATACCAAAATCAAGAAGGTGTTAGTTTCCCCAAATCTGTTCAACAAACTCTGGGTGATCAATGAATGGATTACGATTGCCCTGAAAATCAAACACTTGTTGATTGCGGTTTTGTTCTTTTTCACTAACAGGATCATTTTTGTGCCAACGTTTCAGCATGTTTAACATCCAAGGTTCAAAAACCGTTGAACTTGAACCATCAAGGACAGCATCCGCATTGCTTGAATTGCCTTCCCAGTTACCTACAAAATTTTCATAGCGGGTTGCCATGTAGAAATAGGCACGAGCAAAATCGCCTTTAAACTCATCGTTCGGCTCAAACACCGTACCGGAATAACCTAGGCTTGTGCTTGCTTGACCAAGTTTAGAACCATTACTAGACACGTACGTCGCGGTGCCCACTTCACCAAATGGCCAGTTACTGCGCTTCGCATTCACATAGCCATCGGTCGCAAACAAATGGTGACCATCTGAGTTCATCGGCTCAACTTTGCCGCCAAACCAGCTTTTCGGGAACGAGTGTTCACGGTTGTAGCAATCCCCTTCTTGGCTGTATTGACCACATTGGTCTGTCACTTTCGTGAAGCTGATAGCATCAGTGCCCGCAGGTTTCTCTGAATACATATCGAGAATAGAGCCATCATTTTCGTAATAACGATCAATATCGGCATCTTTTACCAAGGTCCACACCGCAGAATAACCTCGGCTAGTGTGGTTGTTGATGATGTTAAACAGCGCCGTTTTTAGAGCGTAGCCCGTCTTGCCAGACGCCGCTTGGTAGTAACCATCAACCACTGGTGGGGTCGTGGTTGAGTCACCTAACGTAAAGTCGGTGGTTTCGCTTTTCGCAAATTCATCGCCAGAGGCAAGCGTATTATCACCCACCTTCAACGCGTAAGACCCCGACCCATTGCCACAGCAAATGCCGTCGCCATAGCTGTCTTGAATCGTAAATTGGTAGTTACCATCGGCTAAACACATGGTCTTTTCAACAGTGGTTGACGACTCATACCCCTGACCAGAGAAAAGCACTTGCGCTTGGCTATTTTTCAACTCCCAGCTAGTTTCTGAGCCATAGTTGTCCGTCGTGAGTGTAAGAAGCACTTCATGATCACTACAACTTTCTACAGGAGGTTGTGTACTTGTCTCGGTCGGTTGAAAATTATCGATGTAGAGAACTTCTGAGCCGTCAAAACCGGCCTCATCATAAAAACGCAACCCGACATTGATGGTCTTGTTCGAACTCGCAGTATAGTTATGCGCCAGCTCTTGCCACTGGTTTACCTGCTGCGGATCTGAGTAATTGTGATAACCATCAACCACCAGACGTGCTTTTACATTTCCTTCGGTGTGATAAACCGAGACAGAAAACGGATAGGTTTTCCCTTGCTCCACATTAATGGTTTGCAAAAGGTCAGTGTTGCTTTGGGTACCTGTATTCACGACGACTTGAGCAGCCAGGCCGCCCGATTTGATTTGTTCGCTGCTTGGCGACACCGCGATGCCAGCGTCAATCACTGACCACTGCGTAGGCGCAGTGCCATTCCACTGTTCAAAGTCACCATTGAGAATTTGGCTATATGCAAGCGGAGAGCTAATAACAGCAAGAAGACAGAGGGGTTTCGTTATGGATTTCATTATACTTTTCCATTAGTTATGTAAATCCCAAACACGATAAACATATTAGTAAGGCATAAGTAATCCTTCGGTCACACTTTTACGTTGCACAAGTGTTAATTTACTTTTTAATGTGCAGCTTATCTCACAAATATCTACCGACTGAAAACAAACGCCAATGCAAAAAGCGAAGCGACCTGTTGACCACATCGTTGGAAAACCATTAAGGGAAAAGTAAAACGGACGGAAAAAAGCCAAGTGTGTGCCTATGGGGGTCAGCAACAACACTTGGCTTGTGTATGAGAAAGCTTGTGGTCAGCTCAACCGATGAGCGGTGATTCTGAATAATTCCTTAAGGTGTTACCGCAAAGAATCGTCCTTGTAGTGGCGACATCAGAATCTGATATTGACCATTGCTCGGCGTAATTTTTTCATTCGTGAGCAAATCCACCAACTCACCAGTTCCAACACTCTCCTGAGTAAGAGTGACGCTTCTAGCGCTCTCTAAGGTATTTAGCGCAAACAAGACTTTGTCCGAACCAGCTTGTTTCAAGTCCACATAACTGCCGTTACTCGCAACTAAATTCGTGCGTGACCCCTGATAAAGTGCAGGATGCGCACTGCGCATCGTCATCAGCGATTTCACGTAAGCTTTGAGATCGGCTTGGTTTGCGTCAAGTGTCGCCGTCACACCTTCAATTTTTGCACTGCTGCGCGCAACGTGATCATCGCACAAACCTTGAATGGCGCAGGTGTTGTTGTCTTCTTTTACGGCAAAACCATCCACTTGATCCCCGATTTCATCACCGTAGAACAACGTGATTGGCCCGGTGTACGCCGCTTGGAAAGCAAACGCGGCTTTATGGCGTAACCAATATTCTGCATCATTCACATCCGCCAAGTTTCCGCGCTGTAACAAGTCACCAAAGCGCACTAAATCATGGTTGCCGATCATCAAATTCGGCTGCGCATGTGTTGGATATTGGTTGTGTGTGCTGTAACCGTTGTCTAGCCAATCCACACCGCGACCACCCACGCCACTCTCATTCACGGCCAAAGTTTCAACGATGCGATAGCGCATCGGGAAGTCAAATGCAGAGCACAATGCTGGATCGCTGTTCGATCCATACGCCTCATTCGCGATCTCAGACTCCCCTTTCCAAATCTCTGCCACCATGTAACCCAACGGATTCACTTGTTCACCTTTGCTATTGGTGTACGTGACACCTTGCGAGGCTTCATCGACAGCTTTACGAAGTTGTGTCCAAGCGTCTGTCGGAACTTGATAGGCTTGATCTAAACGCCAACCGTCAATTTTGAGTTCTTTGATCCAATACGTCGCCACCTCTTTGTAGAAATCGAGACTGGCCGGATAATCAACGGGGTTACTCGATCCCGTTGGCAACAAGCCGGAGGTAGATGGTTTGCTCAAACCATCTTTGTGATGACCAAATACGCCATCAAAAAACACGTATAAACCGCGCTTGTGTGCTTCTTCGACTAGAGTTTTCGCGGTCGCTAAATCACCAAATTTTGGGTCGATCTTAAAGTAATCTGTCGCAAAATAGCCCGTGGCGTCCAAACGATCGGCCCAGTGATCTTGTCCTGCTATCGCTTCAGACTCAAAAATCGGCGTCAACCAAATCGCGTTCATCCCTAAATCTTGGATGTAATCAAGTGAATCAATCACCCCTTGCAAATCGCCATTATGGTGACTGGTGCCATAGCCCGTACCGTGACCAATGCTTGCATCACCATCCACAAAACTCTCGACCATGATTTGATAAGTACGAAGTTGGTTACTTTGCGCCATGACATTGGCTTGGCAAGCATAACTGGTATCCGGTAGCGGAGTGCTGCTATTAGTATCGCCACCACCAGAAGAATTACACGCAGATAAAGCACCAATCACACTTAACGCAAGCAGCGATCGATACAGGCGATGGTTACGTCGGACGTTACGCATTTTACTCTCCCTAACTTACTCAAATTAAGTAAAAACATTTGAGTAATAAAATTAACCCCAACATGCTTCCCATGTAGGGGTTAATAAATAAAAACAGATTTTAAATAACTGAATGGAATATTATTGACACTTATTTACCATAACATGAAGCGGTTTGCCTTTTCCTTCAAACTGAAGGCTCCAGACATATTTCCCGTCTTCTTTAATATCAACTGAAGTATCTGTACCGTAACCACCAAATGTTAGTGTTGTTAATTCACCAACGTTCATTCGATTCCCTTTAGCGGTAAATTGTGGGAACCACAACTCGGTCGCATACTGCATTTTGTAGGAGCCTACTTTTTCTTGAACCACAGCTTGGTAGAAGTTATTCCCTTTGTAGGTGTATTGACGTTGAGGCACGTGTTTCCAGTCGGAATCCGCAAACGTACCCACCACAAACAGTGGTTTAGAAATTGGTCCTTTCGCCGTGCTATCTGGGTTGTCACACGCTTTCATGAAAGCAACCACTTCGTCTTGAGACATATTCACAACAGGCTCTGCGGCCGCTTCTGGTTCTGCAGTCGATTGACAACCCACTAAGGCAACAAGTAGGGCAGCGGCAAGAGAGGTCTTCATCATGTTCATTTCACGTAATTCCTTTTTAGTATATCCAAAGCAAAATAAACTCAACGTTTAAAAGAAATATTAATCGTTATTAAAATGGAAATATCAAATACTAAATAAATATCGCCGGCTTGCGAATTTAAATTACTTCGAGAAGTTTATCTATTTCCTAAGTACAAAAATAAGTTAGGAACTGTCAATAATTATTGATCTAACCAATATAAAAAACAAAACAATAAAAATAATAATGTGAATAAGATAACTCTATGTAGGGGTATTTTTATTGGTTTATTTTCTATGAAAAAAGGCCAGCATTTTGCTGGCCTTTTATATTCGATTATTTTTTATTTACGGCTTTCACAAACACTTGTTGCGCACCTTCAATACCCAGCTCTTTTGCTTCATCGAGCAAGGTGAGTGCTTTCGGAATATCGTTCGCTGCCACTGCCGCTTCAATTGAGCTGTGGTAGTAGCTAGTGAGATCCGTACCTTGCGGAATGTTGTCGTTTTTCGCAACAATCTTGGTATTCACGATATCATTTGCGGATACCGACAAACGGAACTGACCCAGTGGGCTGTGTTTCGCTAAAGGGTCTGCAATATCTGGCGGCTGAGTGTGGCGCGCCATGGCGAAGGCTTTTGCAGGATGCAGAACTTGCGTACTGCCTTTTAGATCAGCGGAAGTCGTGTACACCAATACATGCAGATCGTTACCTGTCATGTCTGGAATCACATTGAGATCAAGTACGAATTTATCGTTGTCCAACAGTTTTGCTGGTTCGTACTTAAACTTTGAGAAATCTGCTTGGTAAATGGTTTCTCCTGCCGAGTTCATCACTGCGACATTAGGAGCATAAAATTGAAGTTCTTTACTTACGAATGTCTCTAATTTGATATCGAGACTGCCACGGTTGCCCGGAAGAGCAAACGCTGCAATAGCGCCAGCACTGTTACCATCCAACAGCATTTGGCTTTTATCAGTCAAAGCGAATTCAGTAACCACAGGTACATCAACCGTTACCCATTGAATATCACCTGATTGAGTGATCACTTGTTGCTGACCTTTTGGACTCATCTCTACTTGTTCTACGGACGCACAACCAGTAGCCAACATGCCCAGCAGTACGGGAGCAAGCCATTTTTTCATTACTGTCTACCTCGACTCTTTATTGTTTTTTAAATAAATACAGCCAGATAAGTTCTGGCTGTATCATTCTAGGACAATTTAGGACTTAGTGGTTAGATGATTACCACCAAGCTTCAGCTTGTACACCGAATTGGAACGTATCGTCTGAACGACCGTTGTCAAATGTGTTAGAGTTGTCTTCTTTGTCAGCCGTTAGGTAAGAAGCGTAAACACGGATTTCAGGACGAGCCCAGAAGCTAGAACCAGCAGACCATGCTTGAGCAACAGTTAGCTTACCGTATTTGTTTTCGTCGCCGTCGTTATCATCGATAGCGTAACCAGCTTCGAAGATAGTTTTGTGGTTGTCATCCCATTTGTACATTGGACGAACTACAACAGACATTGTTTCCCACTTGTCTTGGCCAGCCCACATGTCTTCACCAACACCGTAAACTAACTGGTGACCCATTTCCCAGCTGTCACCCATGCCGATTACACCCCAGTTGATTAGGCGGTAACCAGATGCACCGTTATCAGCTTCTGCGCCGTACCAGCTACCGTCGCCGTAGAATGCCATTGTTTTTGAGTAGCCTTCAGTACCGTACTGAAGCACTGTTTTGTTGAAACCAGCGTCTAGACCTTGAGTCAATTCTGCTGTGAACATTACGCCATTTTTCGCATCTTTAGTGCCGTTTGGCGCAGCGTCAGTTTCGTTAAGGATTGCGTAGTTCAAGCCCATTTCTAGAGAACCGTTGTCCCATAGAGGAAGACCTGCATAACGTACGTCTAGAGTGTTAACGTTTGTATCGCCGCCATCGTTACCTGGATCTGCGATATCGCCACGGTCGTTACGAACCCAAGCGAAAGAAACTTTACCTGGACCAGCTTCGATACCTTCAACACCAGCGCCCGCGCCAGAGATGTTCCAGTAGTAGAAGTCAGAGATATGAATGTCGTGACGTTGGTAGTAGCGCTTACCAGCCCAAAGTGTTGCTTCTGGAGCAAAGTTTAGTAGGCCTTTAGCTTGAACGTTGAATTGACGTAGTGCGAATTGTGCATCGTCAACACATTTCACTTCGCCGTTATCCAAACCACAGTTAGCAGAAGTGCTTTCCCAGTCGTTTGAACCATTAGAAGTCATTGCAACCATAGAGTCTACGTAGAACGTTTTGCCGTTGTTGTTGTAAACTTCTTTACCTAGTTGAATCTCGCCGTAGATATCGCTTTCATTACCTAGACGACCGATCTTGTTCTTTTCGAATGTTAATTGTTGACCACCGTCAGCGTTCACGCCAACGCCAGCACGCATGTAACCGTGGAAATCCACTGCGAACGCAGAACCAGCAGCTAAAGTTGCAGCCACAGCAGCAGCAATTGCACTTACTTTTTTCATTATTAACTCCATTAAGGGTATTTATAATTCTGTCTTCCCTGCTCACTCTTTTAGGTGAATATAGGCAGTAAAAACACACCTAAAGAAAGAGAGGTAAGATGGGAACGAATCCCCGTTTGTTTCAACAGTTATGAGATTACCCGAGGCGTACAAGGATGACTTCCTCCGCCCCAAACTAATTTAGGGGGGATGAGAAGGGAGTAGAAAATTTACCGAATGGTGTTTTTTCGAGTCAGATCACCAATCTAGGGAGGAATTAGTAAGTTTATTCGGTTTTGAGCCGCTACAAAGTGATAGCCATTTCATATTTTTGACTCTAAGCCGTCACATAAAGTAATTAAATTACATGAATATTTTTATATTTAGGGTGGTTGACCTTAGTAAGACAAAGTTTTTAACTTATAGTTTCCTAAAGGTAGCAATAAATATTAAATAAAGTATCTCCGATGACACGACTTCTCTCTCGCCCATACCCCTTGGGTGCAACTGTAAATAAAGAAGGTTGTAACTTCTCTATTCACGCACCAGGGAATAAAGACATAAAACTCGCCCTGTTTGCAGACGACGGCAGTTACGCGCTTCATGATTTACCGAATGAATACGCTGGCATACGTCATACTTTTATTCCGGATATTAAGCCGGGGCAAAAATACGGTTACCTTGTCTCCCACAAGGAAGAGCCACTATTAATTTCTGACCCTTACGCAAAGTCAATTGATAAAGCCCTCCACTACCACCCTCCCTACTCTCCAGCCAAAAGTTTCGATATGCCGAAGTGCATCGTTATCGAAGATAATTTTGACTGGCAAGATACGGATCATCCGCGTATACCAAGAGAAGAGATGGTGTTGTTTGAGACACACGTCAAAGGGCTTACCCAACTTCACCCAGAAGTTGAGGACAAGCTGAAGGGGCGCTATTTAGGTCTTGCATCACCTGAAATGCTGGCCTTTTATGAACAGCAAAACATCAACACGCTGCAATTGCTACCTGTCGCAGCGTGTATGCATGAGCCTCACCTACTAGAGATGGAAAAGGTCAATTATTGGGGATACAACCCTTATCTCTTTATGGTGCCTGATCCGCGCTACGCAGAAAAAGACGCCGTCACAGAGCTCAAAACAACGATTCGAGAACTGCACAAAAACGGCATCGAAGTGATTCTCGACGTAGTTTACAACCACACCGCAGAGGGTGGTGAAGGGCCTACAATTTTCAACCTGAAAGCGCTCGATTCCTGTTTTTACATCAAACATGGCAACCACTTCGCAAATTATACTGGTTGTGGCAACACGGTCGATCTCACCTATCAACCCGCTTTAAACCTTGTAATGGATACATTGCGCTACTGGGTTAGCGAATTTAAAGTCGATGGCTTCCGTTTTGACTTGGCTGCAACGTTAGGTCGACAGGGCGATGATTACAACCCAGAAGCAGCGTTCTTTAAAGCCGTAGCGCAAGACCCTATTTTGCGTGAAACCAAATTGATTGCCGAACCTTGGGATATTGGTCCAAATGGCTACCAAGTGGGTAACTTTCCATTTGGTTGGAACGAGTGTAATGACAAACTGCGTGATATTTCCCGCAGTTTTTGGCGCGGTGATCAAGGCTATTTAAAAGAGTTTGCCACTCGATTAATGGGCTCTCGTGATATTTATAGTGCAGCGAATTGGCCATACAAACTCACGGTGAATTACATCACGTATCACGATGGCTTCACACTGCAAGATTTAGTGTCTTACAAGCACAAACACAATGAAGCTAATGGCGAAGAAAATCGCGACGGCCACGGTGACAATCGCTCAGAAAACTACGGTGTCGAAGGCGAGACGGAAAACCTGATGATCATCGCCACGCGTGAGAAGCAAAAACGCAACCTTATTGCCAGCTTGCTGTTTGCTTTTGGAATCCCACACATCCTCACTGCTGACGTGCTGTCTCACACCCAAGGCGGTAACAATAATGCCTATTGCCAAGATAACGAAACCAGTTGGCTTAACTGGGGAGAAACGGAGCGTAAGCAACATTTCAAAACGTGGATGTCACAAATGGTCGCCAACCGAAATCAATACATGGTGCCATTTATCCGAGCTTTCAGTGGCGAAAACCGCAATAACAACCGCATTTTCTGGCGCCGAACAGACGGTCGCTTAATGGAGCATGATGATTGGAACCGTTTAAGCTCTGTCGCACTTCACCTTGGCATCGGTAAAGAAGGACAAGAGCTGGTCTATCTCATCAACCAAACTAACGCTACAGCGCGCTTTAAGCTCCCCAATGAGCGAAAGCAAGAATGGGTAACGATCTGCGACACAAACGTACGTAACCTTAACCCAGGGCATGCTGAAGGCGAGGTTTTGCTATCACCTACTTCGATGGTGATTTTGCATTACCAACCAAACCAAAGCACACAAAAAGGTGAGCAAACGCATAGCTAAATTATAAACGCTCCAAAAAAGCAAAGCCGATGCATCTCTGTGCTTCGGCTTTTTTATTGGTTAGATTTACTTAACTCATTATTCGCAAGGTGGCGCTAGGTGAATCAGAGCCAATCCACCCAGTGACGTTTCGCGGTATTTCTTGTTCATGTCTTTGCCCGTTTGGTACATGGTTTCAATCACCTTATCCAACGAGATCAAACATTTACTATTACGCTTTAATGCCATGCGAGAAGCATTGATCGCTTTCATTGCACCCATTGCATTACGCTCAATACACGGTACTTGCACTAAGCCACCAATTGGGTCACAAGTCATGCCTAGTGAGTGCTCCATGGCAATCTCGGCCGCAATACAAATTTGCTCATTGCTGCCACCACGTAGCGCGGTTAAGCCAGCTGCCGCCATCGAAGAAGACACGCCGACTTCGCCCTGACAACCCACTTCTGCCCCCGAGATAGACGCATTAGTTTTGTACAAGATGCCAATCGCACCGGACACAGCAAGAAAGTCTTTAAGCTGTTTAGTATCGAGCTCTTTGATGAAGCGATGGTAGTACATCAATACCGCTGGAATCACACCCGCCGCACCATTGGTTGGTGATGTCACCACTTGTCCACCAGCCGCGTTTTCTTCACTCACAGCAAAAGCAAACAGGTTAATCCAATCCATGATTTCCATTGGATCGTTTTCGATTGCTGCATTTGCTTCAAGCTTTTTCAGCAAGTTAGGCGCACGGCGGGTCACGTTCAAGCCACCATCCAAGATACCTTCTGTCTCGAAACCGCGCTCCATGCAACGCGTCATCACACGCCAGATCTGTTCTGCGCGTTGATTGATGGCTTCCATATCCTGAAACGCTTGTTCGTTTTTCAGAATCATACCGCCGAGGCTCATGCCATTCTTCTCTGCCTGTGCCAACATTTCGTCTGCACTGGAGAATGGAAACTCAACTTCTACGGGTGCAGTCGCACTGCCATTTTGCAGTTCATCCGCCGTTGCGATGAAACCACCACCGATAGAATAGTAAGTTTCAAAACCAACCTGATTGCCGTGCGCATCTAACGCAGTAATCGTCATGCCATTCTCATGCAGAGGAAGATTCTCTTCATGGAACAACATATCCGTTTTGTAGTTGAATTCGATTTTATGACGGCCATCGACAGACATCATGCCCTCTTCAATCGCCTTGCGCATCGCTTTGTTCGCAGAAGCGATTTTGATGGTATCTGGTTTGTTACCCAACAGACCCAAAATCGTTGCACGGTCAGTATGGTGACCAATCCCCGTTAACGAGAGTGAACCGTATAAATCGACTTGAATACGAACCACTTTTGCCAAGTTCGATTCAATCAAACGAGTGAAATGGTAACCCGCGATCATTGGACCATTGGTGTGAGAGCTAGAAGGGCCCACACCAATCTTGTAAATATCAAAGATGGACAGCATAAACTTACCTATTACGACAATGTAGCATAAAGCCAATCAGGGAGAACCATACAAGCAGAAATGGTCGCCACAGCGAACACCAACAGCCCGTAATGGCTTGCGGTTGGCTTTGCAAAAAGATGTTTTTGATTATTGATAAAGATTTGTTGCTCGGCAGTCACAGCGCCCCAACGACGGCTCACTAACACACCAAACAAAAGGAAGACGAACGTACCAATTGGCGCGAACCACGGCCAAGCCACGTCGAGATACATCGCAGTAAACACCGCAATCACACTCATGATACTGCCAACGATCACGCCTTTCTCATTGGCTTTTGCCCAGAATAAACCAAGCACGAATGAACCTAAACGGATACCAACGAAGATAGAAGTCAGACTAGCGATGGTTTTGAGTACCGATTCATTCGATACCGCCAGAAGAGCTGGCACCACCACCATGGCCGCAGCAAGTAAACTCATCTTTCTTGCGACTTTTTCGTAGTGCTCATCATCGGCACTTTTGCGAACGAAACGCTTGTAGATATCGAACGTTGCGACGGTCGCCATTGAGTTGTAGGTCGAATCCAAGGTCGACATTGCGGCCGCCGCCAATGCGGAAATGATCAAACCAACGACGATTGGGTTAGTGTGGTTGAAAACGAAATCCAAAATCACTTCGTTGCTGTTTTCAAACGATTGATCTTGATAGAAAACACTTAGAAGCACACCGAGTACCGCGAAGAATAAGTACACGAAAAACGCACCGTAACCACACAACAACATTGACTTCTGCGCCGTTTTTTCACATCTCGTCGCTAACGTGCGTTGGATGATCAATTGGTTGGTACCGTACACACTCAAATGTAAAAAGCTCACGGCAACCACGCCAGCCCAGAGTGTGGTATCCACGCCCAAATCAAAATCTAAGTTGATGATATTCAAGTGATCACGAGAAAGATAATCTGCCGCATTAATCTCTGTCATTAGAATGGCAAAGATAGCGATACTGCCCGCAACCAATACTGCAGATTGCAACATATCGGTCCAGATAACCGTGGAAATCCCGCCCGCATAGGTATAGCAAGCGGTGAAAATACTTATGTAGATAATGGCTTCAGAAATACTGATAGGCAGAACTTGCACTAAGATCAGCGCAACGGCATACAAAATCACCCCCGCAGAGATACATTGAACCACGATGAACACAATCGAGTTGATGGTTCTTGCATACACCCCAAAGCGGTGCTCAAGGTATTCATAAATCGAAGTCAGACCCAGCTTATAGAAGACAGGCACAAAGAAAATGACAGTAAAAAAGATAACGATGGGATAGTTAAGGTGAATACTCATCGCTTCCATGCCAGAGCTATAAACCCAACCAGGCATCCCTACAAACGTCATCGCACTAATGTAAGTCGCAAGTATCGAAACACCCGCCGTAAACCAGCCAAATTGCTTTCCACCCGTGGAAAAGTCGCCACCATTGCTGTAGCGCTTATTCACTAAATAGCTGATTAGTATGGTGATTAACACGTATAACGCAATCACCACAAAACTTGAGTACGTAACCATTTCAGGGTTTCCATAATTCTGGGTGCTAATTATTTGTGCTTGGATATTACTTTAAAAAAGCATATCTAAACGATAATCCCGCCATAACTGTGACTATAATCACCAATATAGACGGTTATATATTCAAAAATGCCAAAAAGACCGATTTAATGAGACTCCCATCACTAAAAACCACTAATTGGGTACGCATTCATTTTAAAATTGATATTGATCACGGATCTAATGACCTTAAAAAAACTATGATTCACCACGACACGAAATCGAAGATGATCCCAATAAGATCGTGTTCTTTAAGTTTGAATAGCAACAAATCCTAAGTGAAATAGAGGTTTATCGGTCATGAATGCCAAAAGACACATGAGCGAAGTTCCTATGATTCAAAGGGTAGCTGCCTATCTAGCGTTACTGGTTGGTTACTTTTTCTATTGTTATAACTTTGTAATTATTGACTACGTACGCCCATACATCGTTGAAGCGTATGATGGTATTAGCCTGTCAGACACTGCCCAGTTCTATACATGGCAGTCGGTTGGTGCACTCATCGGTGCATTGAGCTGTGCTTGGTTCGCAACAAAATTTGGTAAGAAATCCACTCTTATTACCATCACAGCCCTAAACGGTGGTGCAACGATCATCAATATGATGTTCACCGACTACACAACATGGGCAGCAATGCGTTTCATCATTGGTTTGTCACTGGGTGGTTACTTCACCGTAGCAGTAAGCCTGATGATCGGCCTATTTACGCCAACGGTACGTGGTAAGTTGACGGCATTCGCGTCTTCTATGTTCTCTGTAGCACTGATGGTAATGGGTGCGTATGCAGCGTTTATTGCAAGCATCGATGCACCATGGGAAAGCCTAATGCTTGTTGGTGGTATCCCACCATTGGCAGCCGCTGTGGTCATGATCTTCGTACTACCTAGCGACAGCAAAGTGATCGCTTACGGTGAAGAAGAGCAAGCAAAAGCGGAAGAATCAGATGCACCAGCGAAAAAAGGCTCTTGGGGAGAAATGCTAAGCAAGCCTTACCGTAAGATCACACTAACGTGTCTATTACTGGCTGGCCTTAACTTCTACGGTTTCCAATTCTTTGGTGGCTTCGTAACCACTTACCTACGTGATGTACGTATGTTCGACGGTGCAACCATCGGTCTCATCTTCTCTATCTCAGCATTTGGCTCACTGTTTGGTGCGTGGTTCTGGGGTTGGGTAGCTGACAAATTCGGTCGTAAGGTGAACGCATTTGGCTTCATCCTAGCGGGCATCATGGTTTCAATCTTCTTTGTTGCACCTGGCGACATGGCGATTGGCGGCCTAAACATGCTGGCTCTACTTGGTCTGATTTACAACTTCGGTCTGTCTTCTTCAGCGGTATGGGGTGGTTACTTCTCAGAACTGTTCCCAGCACACCTACGTAGCTACGGCGCGGCGCTATTCCACGGTGGTCGTATCCTCGGTATGTGGGCACCAATGGTACTTATCTTCATCCAAGAACGTACCGACCTACAAACCGCAATGTGGGGTTCACCAATCGTATGGATCCTTGCTGGTCTTCTATGGCTATCACTGCCAGAGACACTAAAAGGCGGCGTGCTCGATAAGAGCAAAAAAGCCGAAGCAGCAAAAGCGTAACTGAATTTCAAAAACTCCGGCTGGCTCCCCGGCCGGATGAAAAAACTTAATTTCGAGTCCTGTTCCCAAAGCCGACTCGACAGCAAATAAGAGAGTTTATTATGTCTAAATATCAAGAAGCGAAACGCGTTGTACGTGAATACTTCAGCGCAATGGAAAACGCAACTCACGAAAACGTGGCAGAAGTACTAAAAGCACACACTTCAGAAGATTACCTATGGCGTGGTGTTTACCCATTCCGTGAGCAACAAGGCGCTCAAGCAGCGGCTGACGTTTTCTGGGCTCCTTTGATGAAATCAATGACTCGCATGCAGCGTCGTCAAGACATCTTCATCGGTGGTGAGAACGAAGTAACATCAGGTGAAATCTGGGTAATGAGCATGGGTCACTTCATGGGTCTATTCGACGCTGAATACCTAGGCATGCGCCCAACTGGCAAAATCATGAACATCCGTTACGCAGAATTTAACTGTGTTGAAAACGGCAAGATCACTAAGACTGGCCTATTCCTAGACCTTCTAGGCGCGATGGACCAAGCGGGTTGTTACCCACTACCACCATCAACAGGTAAGCACTTCGTATACCCTGGCCCTCGTAACCACGACGGTCTACTGTTCGAAGACGCAGCACCAGAAGAAGGCGTAGCAACACTAGCACTAGTGAACAAGATGGTTGATGACCTATCTGCACTAAACGACAGCGGCGCTATGGGTTGCCCACCAGAAGTTCTTGAGAAGAGCTGGTCTAAAGACATGATCTGGTACGGTCCATGTGGTATCGGTGCGTCTTACACAATCCCTCGTTACCAACAGCAGCACCAATTGCCGTTCCGTAACAACCTGAAAGACAAGAAGTTTAACGGCCACATATGTCGTTTCGCAGAAGGTAACTTCTCTTGTTTCTTCGGCTGGCCAAACCTATCTAACACGCCTATCGGTGGTTTCCTAGGTATGACAGGTGGTGAAGTACGTGCAGACATGCAAGTGGTTGACGTTTACTACCGTGACGGCGACAAGCTATCTGAGAACTGGGTACTGATCGACCTTCCTTACTGGCTAAAACAGCAAGGTCTAGACGTGTTCGAGCGTACTCAGCAGATCCTAAACCCTTCTCTATAAGAAGTCCTAGGGGCGGATTGTCAACCCGCCTTTATGTTGCCTGAATCCCCTCTCGGTTCAGGTGACATGCTCCCAACTCGTGCCTCAAGGATGGGGCACAACCTCAAGATAGAACCCTTATTCAAAACGGGCATGAACGCACGGTGGCTTTCTGCGCCCTGAATAACGAGATTGATGATGAAAAAGTCGACCCTTTCTGCAGTGATTTTAGCAGCGCTTACTTCTAGCTCAGCCTTTGCTGCACACACTTTTGTTAATGACGCTGGCGACAGCCTAACCATCGATGGCCGTTTCGATCTTCGCTACCAAGACCGTGGCGGTGATGACAACGGCGAATGGAACAGCGGCAGCTCACGTTTCGGTTTGAAAGGCCAAATGGGCCTAGATAACGGCTGGACTGGTTTCGGTCACGCGGAATGGGGCTACAACTCTGGCGCGAACGGCGACAACATTTACGACCGCTTGCTATACGCAGGTGTTGATCACGAAAAATACGGCAAGATTGCTGCGGGTACTAAGCAGTGGTCTACCTTCTACGACGTAGCATGGTACACCGATTTAGGTCGTGTATTCGGTACTCGTGGCTCAGGTGTTTACAACCTAGCTGACTGGGGTATCGCATCCGGCGCGGGTCGTGCAGAAAACTCAATTACGTACCGTAATTCAATCAATGAAAAAGTGAGCTACGGCTTTACTTACCAAACCACGCGTGAAGATGTTGCTCTAGCAAGCAATGCGACAGCCTCATTGAAAAACGGCATGGGTGCGTCGATCACTTACAAACCGGTTGACGGCGTAACACTTGGTGCAGCTTACCATCAAAATGAAGTTGCGGATCTAGACGCAAGCGTGGTTGGCGTAGAAAACAGCGACAACATGCGCATCATGCTATTGGGCGCAAACTACAGCAACGGTGGCTTCTACGCAGGTGCGACTTTCCACGTTGGCGAAAACTGGGAAGCAGTTAGCCAAGGTGGTACGGACGTGATGTTCGATACCCTAGGTGGCGAAATCTACACTTACTACCACTTCGACAACGGCCTACGCCCAACGTTGAACTACAACTACATGGAAGATCGCAGTGACGAGACACAAGGTTACGAGCGTAACTTGCTGATTCCTGGTCTTGAATACCACTTCCAGAAGAACAAATTCCTAGTTTGGACTGAATACCAGTTCGACCTAGGTAAAGATCAGTACGATGGTAACAAATTCGAAAACCGTGATGATCAATTCGCGGCAGGTATTCGCTACTACTTCTGATAACCACGAGATAAGTTATTCCGGTTACGTAACTTATTCGATTTAGTGGAAATGGGAAATAAGAACAAGCCTTACCTTTTTTGGGTAAGGCTTTTTTCGTATGCAAAACATGAAATGTGACTTGGGTACTACCCAAATTGCGCCACCAAAGACAATCTAACCCTTTATTTACTTAAATCTTGCTTATTTCTCTTTATGAGTACGTACCTATTTGTGTTAACCTAGTCACAGTTAAACTGACTTATGAATCAACTCACATGAATCCTGCAAAACAAACCGTAACATCGAAGGACGTTGCCAAACTGGCTGGCGTTTCTCAATCTACTGTATCGCGTGTGTTTGTTCCGGGCAGCTCAGTGTCAGAGAAGACCAAGCAAAAGGTCTTTGAAGCTGCGAAAGCCCTAAACTACCGTCCAAATGCTTTTGCACGTAGCTTGACCACCAACGAATCTAAGTTGATCGGTTTGGTATTCCCCGATGCGGATTACCCTATCCACATGAAAACACTTCAATTGATTTCAAGTGAATTGCAGAAGCAAGGCTACTCAGCGGTGTTGATTCCATGGCAAGTGGATGATGAAGACAACCACTCAATCCCGAACATCTTCCAATACCGTGTAGATGGTGTCATTGCCGCTTCCGCTACTTTCAACAAATCACTGTATGAAGAGTGTGAAGAGTTCAATATCCCTATCGTTCAGTACGCGCGCGTCGTAGAAGGCACTAAGAGCAGTTACGTTATCAGTGACAACTACGAAGCTGGCCAACAAGCCGCGCAACTTCTGCACGAAAGTGGCGTGAAGAACGCGGTTTACCTGACAGGTGAAGTGCCAACCTTTACCAACGACGAGCGCCAAAGCGGCTTCTGCTCTGAATTTGAAGACCTAACTAGTAATACGCCACGCATCGTTGAAGCCACTTATGATTACGCTAGCTCACTCGACAAAATCCGCGAAATACTCGCTGATAAAAACCGACCAGAAGCCGTGTTCTGTGCGACCGACAACCTTGCAATGGCTGTTATGGATATTGCGCGTATCGAATGCGGATTGAGTATCCCGCAAGACTTACAAGTCATTGGTTTCGATAATATTCCGCAGACAGAGTGGTTGAGTTATCAGTTAACCACATTCCGCCAAGATTTTCGTCGTCTCGCTCGCGAATGCGTGAAGATCATTGTTGATCAAATCAATACGAAAAACGGTAGCTTGGTCAAAATGATGGTACCAGTGAAACTAATCGAGCGGCAGACAACGAAAGCTTGAATGACTAAAGCCAACTATTCAGTTGGCTTTTTTATTTGCTTTTGCTCAACCTCAATGGTTCATTTAGTGTTGTAAGCATTAATGAACCTCTGTATATTTATGAGCCATTACAGTATATGAACCAAACTTAAAAGGCGTATAGTCCATATGGCTACTTATCTTTACACACGTTACTCGCCAAAGAATCGAGCTTATCAAGAGCACCTCGGTGTCCTAAAAGCGTTCGTGCCTGACGCCCAACATTTTGAGGATAAGGTTCGCGGTTGCATGCCTCCAGCAGAACGAGAAGCTTTCCAACAGCTACTCAATATCGTCAAAGCAGGTGATACGATTGTGCTCTGGTGGCTAACGGCATTTGGTCGAGATTTTAGTCAGGCGTTAAATACAATCAATGTATTACTAGCAAAAGGGGTCACACTGAAAACCGTTTGTGAACCACTCACATTTGAACCGGATTCTGTTCAAACTCAAACGCTACTCACCGTGTTATCTGGATATGGAAAAGTGCAGACTGAACATCGCCTGTTTGCCGCAGAGCAAGGACGGCAAGCCATTAAAGATCAACCAGATTTGTGGAAACAGAAATTTCGCGGGCGCCCAGCAGACAAAACTAAACACCAACAGATCGCAACGCTGCTGTTAGAAGGCTATACGTTGAAGAGTGTTTCGGAGCAGTGTGATGTCAGCCTATCTACCGTAAAACGCGTCAAATCTAAGTTAAATGAAGTGGATGATGAAGGCTGCCTCAGAACACGAAAGCAAAGAGGTTATTCTGATGGTGATCCATCATGAGTCGCCCAATCAACTTTCGCACTATCTTACTCGCCTGTCTTATTATCAGTGTTGGCCAATTGAGCATGGGGCTTGTTATGCCCTCTTTGCCATGGATCGCAAAAGACTTTTCTATCTCCCTTGATCAAGCCCAACTGCTCGTGAGTATTTACTTACTCGGTTTTGGTCCCTCTCAGTTCATTTACGGTCCGGTATCGGATGCTTTGGGTCGAAAAACAGTACTACTGACGGGTTTGCTCATCGCGATGTCTGGTCTATTAATGATCATTTTCCTCAGTGACACCTTCACAGGCATGGTGATGGGGCGTTTTCTACAAGGCTTAGGAACTGGGTGCTGCGCGGTACTCGCAAGAGCATCGACTCGAGATAGATTTAGCGGTGATGAGCTCCCTGTCGCCATGTCTTATATCGCTATGGCAGCTTCGATCACGCCACTCATTGCGCCTGTGATTGGCGGCTTTATCAACTTCCACTTTGGTTGGAGTATGGTGTTCATTTCACTGCTAGGTTATGTCTCACTCGCTTGGGTAGTCATCGCCTTTAAGTTTACAGAAACCATTGCAAAACGATCTGTTATTCCGTCACCACGCAACATGCTTTTCCAGTATCGAGACTTGGTGACGTCACGTTACTTTATGAGTTTTGCCAGCATCAGTTGGTTAAACTTCAGCCTGATGATAACGACCGTTTCCGTGATGCCATTTATCATGCAAGACCAAATTGGCATGACATCCGATCAATACGCAATGTGGGCACTCATTCCCGCTTTAGGTATGTTAGGCGGTACCACGATTTGTAACCGAGTAAGGCCAATTATCGGCAACAAAAGAATGCTACTTTGTAGTCCATTCTTGCATCTCAGTGCTGCAATATGGTTGTTCTTCTGCCCGGTAGAACCGCTATATTTAATGTTGGGGCAACTATTAATGATCTTAGGTAACGGCATTGCCCTACCTTGCGCGCAAGCCATGGTAATGCAACCCTACAAAAAGCAGGCTGGTGCTGCAGCAGCCATGTCTGGAGGTGGACAAATGATCGTATCCTCATTGGTCAGCTTAACATTGGTACAGCTTGGTTTAAGCCAAGCCTGGCATCTATCAATCGTTATTGTGGTGTTTGCAGCAATAACGCTCACCAATATTCAACGAGGTTTTGGAGCAGAGCAACCTTCAGAACAGTAACGAAAAGACTGACTATTGTTCTTACAATTAAGAACACATCGTATAAGCTTTAACTATGGATAAGTTGGCGGGTACTAACATGATGTTGCATTTACGAATTGGCGCACTACTAGTCGCCACTTTTATATCCGCTGGCACCACCGCGAAAGCCAACGAGTACTGGCAATTTGATAGTGACGATAACGGAATCACTATCTACTCTCGAGAGCATACCGACGGTTTAGTTGAGATTCGTGCTCGGATGTTCACACCCACCAGCTATGGCGCATTTTTAACGCTATTGGAAGATAGTGACAATATCCCGAACTGGATTGACAATGCCAGTCATAGCCGGGTTTTAAATCAAATATCAGCCACCGAAAACATCGTTTATACCCAATTTACGGCGCCATGGCCTGCAAAAAATCGTGATATGCTCACCTACTCTAAATATTGGGTCGATGAGCTTGGGTTCACGATAAAAATCAAAAGCGCACCAGACTCATATCTTGCTGAACAAAAGGGCTATGTTCGCATTCGTTCGGTTGATGCAACTTGGGAATTACAAAAGCTCACTAATGGCACGACACTCATTGACTACAAAGCGTTTGCTGACCCCGGAGGCCTTTTGCCAATCTGGCTAATCAACAAACTATCAAAACAAAGTGCACGAGCAACATTTAGTAATCTAAGGAAAGAATTACCAAAATATCAGCAATACTCCCATCCTCAGATAAAGGAGTAAACTTCACGTTTGCTCTTTAATTACGATTACGGTGTTTGAAAAAAGTGCCCACAAAAGAGGCGAAGGCTAACCCCAAAAAGAGCCAAAACAAAGGGATAAACCCAAATGACTCTACTAATAAGCCATTTTCATCTACGTAAGAGCCCTGAGCGTGGTACGCAATTAAACATGCCACACCACTCAAAAACAAAACTATGCTCAGTTTATATTTACGAATAAACCCCATCTAAACCTCAAGCAATCAATTGATATATCTTCGACATATTGCCACCGTATATAGTGCACTCAAAAAACATATTGTCTCTATGTTTGCTCCAATCTTTATTAGAGGTCTTTTAGCCAGAGATAAGATAAAAACCCAAACAAAAAGAATAAAAAGTCAAATTGAACTCAAAATATTATATGCATTCTCAGAACTATCTTGACCTTTTTTCTCACATATACAGTGTAATTGTTATCATTTTGTTTGCTCAATGCTGCCAAAAATCGTTCACACCTCTCCCAAAATAATTAGTGTTCTAAATATTTTTATCACTCTACGCAAAAACAAACCAAACAACAAAAAACCTTTAAAATCAAAAGTTAATGATTAAAAGCCAATTGTAAAACAATAATAGAAACGAGTTAACCTCTTCATCTCTTTCGCTTTTTTAATTGAACGTCTAATCAAGTTAACGCACAATGCCATCGACAACTCACATAATAAATCATGAAAAAAAGGAAGTGTCTTCATGCATAATTTTTCAAAAAGTGCAGTGGCAACTTTAATCTCTGGCCTTTTGCTTGGAACTTCAGCGCATGCGGGAGTGAGTATCACACAAGGAAAGACCACGATCCCCGATGGCGAAGCAACACACGCTCAAGACATTACCGTTCAAAACGAACATGTCGCCTTCGCTCTCGCTGTTGAATCAGCACCACCATGGGGCGTACCGCGAGGAACATTGGTCGATTTGGCAGCAGTAAAGAATGGCAAAGTAGACCTTGACCGTGTTGCCTTTGCTGACTTCATTCCTAACAGCTGGTCCGCATGGCCGAATGATCGCAAGTCCATTGAAATTATCGAAGACAACGACAATAAAGCGGTCATTAAAGTGAGCCGCAACTTCGATAACGTTGATATCACAACGTGGTATACACTCGCTTCTGGATCTGACTCAATTGCGCTTAAAACGGTCATGACCAACCAAGGTAAAAAAGATCTCGCGTTAGAATCAGGGCACACCATTTGGCCAGACACTGGCTACCAATTTGCCTTGCCGGGGTTGGAAGGGAAAGAAGAATCCATGGCCGACAATGCCCTCGCCGATCGCATGGTCGCTTATGATCGAGACTGGGCCTTTGCACTTCATGCTCCTTATTTTGATCGCGTCAAATACAATGGTCGTGACATGTACCTAGGGCATACCTTGAAAGCAGGTGAAAGCCGCACTTTCCAATCCCGATTACAAGTGGTTCCAAATGGAGACATGGCCCCCATTGTCAAGGCAGAAGCTGACCGATTAGGACAAGCCACAGGCACCATCAACGGCCAATTACGCGCAGATAATGGTCGTGTTCCTGAAGATGCTATCGTGATGATCGAAAAAGAAGGACAACCCTATGCCTGGACATTGGCCAAAGATGGCCAGTACAGCATGGCGCTGCCTGAGGGTGAGTACCAAATCTACGGCACAGCGACTGGTCACGCAAACAGCAAGCTGCAATCGATTCAAGTGGCGAGAAATAGCGAGCAAACACTCGATTTTACGTCGCTAAAACGCCCTGCAACTCTCTCACTTCAAGTTGAAGAGGCAACATCAGGTCTGGCCAAAGATGCGAGAATCACCATTCTTGAAGGTCAAGCGCCACCGGTTGAATTTTTAGGTAAACGCACCTTCTTTACCGATCTGCTGCCTGCAGGTCATGCGGAGCTAAAACTGGCACCCGGTCAATACAAATTAGGTATCAACTCTGGTGGAGGCTTTACAGCTAAAACCCAAACATTAGACGTAACCCTAACGTCCGGTAAAACGACGAAGCAACGAGTAGAAGTGCCTCAAGTGACGTTTCCTAACCGTCAGCATTGGTATGGCGCAGATTTACACCATCATGGCAACGTGTTGGAAGGCGTTACTCCGCCAGAAATTGTTGTGCGTGCTCAATTGGCAACGGATCTTGATCTGACTTTCATTAGCGATCATGACTCAACCATTAACCACCAGAAGTTTGCAGAACTATCTGCGAAACGTGGCGTGCCTTTCATCCCGTCGATCGAAGTTTCGCCATCATGGGGACATATGAACCCATTTCCTATCGATAATGGCGCCGAGCTAACGGTCGATCCTGGCACTGCTGACGTTCACACGTTACTTAACGCCGTACATGAGATGGGGGCTGAAGTCGTACCGATGAACCATCCATACAACGATTATGGCTACTTTACGAATATCGCTAAAAATGCAGTCCTTGGTGGTAAAACGGATCGCTTCGACCTTATGGAGCTTAATGCGCGCGTAGACAATGAACCAACATTGAAGAAAGCGCATAAACTCTGGGACCTGGGTGAAGCAATGTACTTTACGGCGGGAACCGACACCCACGATGCGTGGAACCAACTCACGGGGCAGATTCGAATGATGGCAAGAGTCGATGGAGAGCTAACGCCGTCGAAGTTTGCGCAAGCACTTAAAGCCGGCCATGGCTACGCAACACAAGGCCCTATTCTTTATCCGCAAAACATTATGTTTGGTGAAACAGCAACAGCTGGCGATACGTGGGACATCCACGTCGTTGCAGCCGATGGTCTAAAAGAAATTCGATTGATCGGTAAAGGCGGCAACGTGCTGAATACCCTGACGATTAACCCGAAAGTTGATACTCAACGCATAGAGTTGTCGCTACCTATACCTAGCGGCGCAGAGGGATGGATAAGTTTAGAAGTCGAAGATAAAGACGGCAGCACAGCCTGGAGTAACCCTGTTTGGTTGCAGTCATAATCTTGATGAATGTCCGACTCGATGGTAAACAAATCTGAGTTCGACGATGAAATAAAGGCGGCACTAGCCGCCTTTTTCTACTCGATGTTTTACTGCTGTGCAACCGTCACGGGTTTGGTCGCACCACGGTAATCAAACTCAAAACCAATACCTTGGTCTGTCACGTCCATCGTCATACCACCAACAAGCTCGCCTTGTAAGCTTTTCATAACATCATCAGGTAGCGGTTCACCAGTCACGGCTGACGCACTTTCCAACACTTCCAAAATGCGTTCTGAATCGAAGTCAAAACTGAACAAGCCATTTGGAGAAAGTGGTTGTGCCATCACTTCTTTGCTCGCGTCTTCGGCATTCTCACCACTGTAGAGCGTAAAATGGTTTTCGTTTAAGCGAGCAAACACATCCATCTTCAAGCCTGTGTGCATTTCGAGCAGGTCACTGACATTAACAGGCTGGTTATCCGGCTGAATTTGTAATTGAGCAAGTTCAGGGACAAACATTTGCGCGGTTTGAATCAGCATCATTGGATCATTGGCAGATAGAGACAACATACCATCTAGCTGGCTAAATACTTCACCGTGCTGAGCATTAGTGTCAACGTGGATATCAAACATCTGCAGGCTTAATCCTTTCAGGCCGTTAACCATGCCGGAGCCCATGCTCACAGCTGCGGCTGGGTTTTGGCCACCCATCTCTTGCTGCATTTGAGTCAATAAAGAGCATTGGTACTGAGGCTGAGTCAAGTCGCTCCAAATCTGACCAATCGATGGCGCTAGCGTATTAATGTCTAAACCAAGCGCCATGCTAAAGAAGCTCTTATCATTGTTCGATTCTGCCAAAACGCCACGAATCGACTTAAGCGCATCTAGAATCACTTTATTTTTCGATTCAACAACAAAAGCACCTTTAATGAATGCCTGCTCGCCTTTCAACTTGTATTCCGCAAATGCGACGGATTGAGGCCAGTTTTCTGCAACTTGAGTAAGTTCAGTATGACAGGCTGGTGAACGCATCTCCTGAATAGTCGGCTCAGGATCAATGGCATCCAGCATGCTGACTTGACGCGCAAAGATATTGCCATCTTTCGTCGTCAAACCTTTAACCAATTCACGGTGCTCAAAGTAACCGAAAGAGTTATTGTTTTCGCCGTATTTAGCCTGCAACGCCGCTAGGCGTCCACTCTCCGCAATGTTTTGACTTGGTGACTCAAGTCCCAATGCCATTTTAAGCGGGTTTTGAACACCCAGTTGCGGAATATCAACCGTTAACGTAAGTACGTTGTCAACCACGGCAACAACCAAGCCAATGCCATCTTGCGGGTCAACCGAATCTGTCATCTCGTAACGACGAAACTCCACTTCACCAAGTTTAACCAGCTCGTGCTTAGCACCGCTCATCTGCTCTTCGTGATCCAATGTTTTCCATAACGCGGCAGGGTCTTCAATCTTCAATTTGTACACTGGTACCATACCGATTGTGTACAACACAGGGTTAATATTTTCTCCGGTACCTAAGTAGGCTTTTAACGTTTCTGGCGATGCTGCGCTCTCCAGATATCCATCAAACAAGTTAACGGCAAACTGTTGCTGTGGAGAAAGTGGTTCATCGGCAAAAAGTTCAGCAATCGAGCCTTGGTTAGCCGTGCCAAATGCATTCATGTATTTATAATGATTAAAAGGTTCCGTCTGATACGTCACCATGAGCGAATCCGCAGGAACTTGCGAAAGTAGTGATACTGAATCACTCGGGGTAGTATTGTTTTGGTACAGGTAGCCAGCGCCCCCTGCAGCTGCGACCACTGCTGTAGCCAATAGTAGTTTTTTCACGACCAACTCCGTTGTCATAGTTATGTGTTCCTAAGCGAAATATCACGCTTAGGTTTAAAGCCTTTGAATAGCACTTTTATATCGACCGCTATCATAAACAAGTTATCGATATAATGAATGTCGGTTTGATAAATTATCCAACATTTATAAGGTAAACCGTGAAGTAAGTTGAATTGCGTGAGGATGCTATTGGCAATATTCACAATCTAATTTCTCGGATAACCACCTTACAAATCAAAATCTTCAGTTCAATAAAGCGATTTGGAGTAACTACGACCAAAAGCGCTAGGATATTAAATCTTTATTGAGTCTTTTATCTAATATCTGAAAACGCCTCACGACCTGACACTTCTTTCCAATTTGCCTCTAGCGGTCCCCGTTCGTTTTCCTTACATTCCCATTAACTCAGTGACGAGACGTATACCAGATACGAGCAGTAGAAGACGATGAAAGACCAGTTGACGATCTCTATATCAACCATCAATGGCTCCAGACATTGGTACTTCAGTAAAAGGATGCAACGCAATCTAAAAACGTTTTTATGCTTTTTTGTCATTGCTCTGGCCGCAACCGCGATCTTAATTCATCACTTGTACACTCGCGTCGATAATGCCGCGTTAAAACAAGCTGAATTGACAGAACATTCGCGCACTATGGGTGAAGAGCTCAGCACACTGAAAGCATTAAAATCCGAGCTGGAAAGTGATCTCTCAGAGCGAGAAGAGCGAGTACAACTTGTTTCGGAGCGTTTGGGAGAGTTAGAGAAAGTCCTTGGAGTTGGAGAACATACTACCACGGATAATTTGGATGCCCGACTTGATGCGGCGGCGATTACGTCGAACGTTCGCATGGTGTTGTTAAACCAAATACCAAGCGGGTCTCCGGTCGGTAAAGCGCGGCTCTCTTCTCGCTTCGGTAAGCGCATTCATCCGGTGACAAAAGTCGCTAAGATGCATCGCGGGCTCGATTTTGCCGTGAATACCGGTACTAAGGTTTATGCCCCAGCAGATGGGGTTGTGGAAGTCACCCGCCGCAGCAATAAAGGCTCTGGTAACTTCCTCAGGCTGCAACATTCTTTCGGTTTTTCGAGTTCTTATTCGCACTTGAAAAAGTTCAAAGTAAAAAGCGGTCAGTTCGTCAAAAAAGGGCAACTGATTGCAATTTCCGGCAACAGTGGGCTCTCTTCTGGCCCTCACCTTCACTACGAGGTGCGTTTTGTTGGGCGAGCACTGAATCCGAAGCCATTTGTCGATTGGAGCCTCAATGATTTCGAAGACATTTTTACTAAGGAGCGAAGAATACGATGGGAATCTTTAATCAAAACCGTGGAACAACGAGTAGCTCAGCAGCTTCAACTCTCATCGCCAAAGGCTGTGCTGTTAGCGGAGAACTCAAAGTAGAAAACGATGTCCAGATTGATGGCATCGTCGATGGTCAAATTAATGTAGAAGGCACTCTCGTCGTTGCAGAAAGCGGCCGAGTAAACGGTGAGATCTACGCTAAGCAACTGATCATCAATGGCATGATGGATGGTAACTGTCACGCAGAACACATTCAAGTACTTGCCAAGGGACGTGTAAGTGGGAGGATCTGGAGTAATAACCTCAGCATCGAACCTGGTGGTAAATTCTTTGGTGAGGCGGCCGAATTACCTGAAAAAGAAGTGGTGACACTGAAAGGGAAGGCTCAAGAAAACGCCAGCACGAAAGAAAACAATACCAACAATGAAAAGCGACCTGCGCGTAAATCAGCGTAAACTCTTTGGTTAAAGTGCATAAAAAAGACGGCTTTCACGCCGTCTTTTTTATTACTAGAGACACGAGCGTCGTCAGAAGCTACAGTGATTATTCGGCCGGGTTTAAAATCATCACCGAGCGCTTTGCTTGTGGACCAAAAGCCGCTTTCGCATGCGCTTTCACTTCTTCTAATGTCACACTCTTAGCCGCTTTCTCAACGTCAAGTAACACATCGACGCCGTAATCATGCACTAAGTAGCGAGTATACGACCATGCGCGCTGAGCAGGGTTATCATCTAATCCTTGCATCGCTACCGCCAATTGCTTCGCTGCCGTATCCACCTCTTTTTGCGTGATGTTCGAAGCCAAGTCATCAAACATTTTGCCTAACTTGCTATCTAAAACTGCCACGTCTTCGGGCTCAACTTGAGATTCCAAGAGCCAATCAGAGATTGGTTCGCGATCTTGCGTCACGGTGTAAATATTTGGGCTGTAATCGAGACTAGACTCTTCTCGCACAATATCCAAGACACGCGCATTACTGATACGTTGCAAAATATCTTCGATAACCGTATCCCTTGCCGTACGTTGGTAATCGTTCGTGTTAGTCAAACGCATTACATACAAGGATGAAGGTTCATGACCATCCGCAACGACTGTTCGCGCCGGCACGTCGGTGTTGAACGCAACATGGTAATCAATCGAACGACCCGGTTTCATCTCGATGGAGGCCACATACTTACGCAAGAGTGGCGTAATTTCTTCCGGCTCGACATTTGCCACAATGACCATCTTAAAACCATCATTGGTTTTGAAAAGTTGCTCATGCACCGCCAGTATTTGCTCGGAAGTCACTTGTTCAACATCATCACTGGACACTATACGATGACGACTACCCGGCAAATAAGAATTACCGTTTGCTTTCTGAATCAGTTTTCCCATCGGCGATTCAAAAAAAGCGCCACTCTGCTGTTTAAACTCTTGCTTTGCTGCCGCCATCTGGCGCTCGTCGACTTTAATCTCCGTCGCTAGGTTGTATAGTCCATTCAACGCGTAAGTTAAATGCGTTGTTGGCGCGGTAATTTGTGAACCGTGACTGGTCGCATCAAGAATCGCGCTAAGCGCAATGTTATTTTTGCGTAAGTAACTGTCTAACTCTGAACCAGAAAATGCCCCTAACCCACTGCGTATCGCCGTCGTTGCGGCGATTTCATACGCAGCATATAACGCTGGATCAACGGCGGCTTTACCGCCTTGGCTCGCATAGTAAATATAAGCTCGACCACCCGCTTTGGCATCTTTTTGGAACCACACTTCGACACCGTTTGATAGCGTATAAACTTGAAAGCCACCCGCTTCCTGACGCATGCTGGTGATGGTACCTTCTTGAGTAGGCTGTAAGAATCCATCCACTTTGTCATACATCTCTAACGGTTTTTCGCCCGTTTGGAGGTAGGCACTGTATAGATCGGTAAATACATCATTGAACTGAGCTGACGTTTCACTTTTCCCTAACCCAATCACAAAGATTGGTTGCTCAGACAACAAGGCATTCAATTGCGTGTTAATGCTCTCTAGGTTCTCGTTGTTGATGAATTCAGACAAACTCTGGGCGTAACTCTCTTTTGATTGACTCACACTGCCTTGGTCAATTTGGAAAACACGCGCTTCTGCGTAACTGTTTGGCTTACGCTGACTCCAATCTGAATCAATATTTGCAAGTTCACCTTGCCAATTTGACATGATGCTCTCTAACTCAGATTGAGTCGCACCATAATCTCTCAGTGACGCCAACGTGCTGATGAAAGTTTGATGCATTTGTTCACGACGCTCAGGCGCAAACGAAATACCTGCCGACATCATGCGCTGGTAGTTGGAGTAGTAAGGCTGGGCATAAGCATACTGAAAAGGTTCAGCGGCATCATTAAGTACACGAATCAGACGTTGTTGAATTAGCTGTGTTGCGACTTCATCACGCCACACTTGATGCTGTTGTTCAATCGTAGTGCTGCCACTTAGACCACGCTCAATCACTAAATGAAGGCTTGGTGATTCCATCGTGTTACTTGGCAAGATTCGGTTTTGGTTGTTCACTCGAATATCGCGGCGCTTCTCTATTACGGTATCCGAGGTGCTTTCCCAGTTCGAGAATTTGTTTTCGATAATATTGGACAGTGAATCCACGTCGATATTACCGGTCACAACCAACTCGGCATTTTGTGGTTGGTACCACTTGTCGTAAAACGCTTTTAGCTTGCTTGATGAGGCATTTTGAATCGCTTCGCGAGTACCAATTGGGTCGTGTTCACCATACATAGTGCCTTCAATCGACGCTTGATAAGCATGCATAGAAAAGGACTTATCATCCGGGTTAGCACGTCGCCATTCACCAAGGATCACCCCTTTTTCTTTCTCTACTTGTTCAGGAGCAAACTGAAGTCCGTTTCCGATATCTCTCATCCACTTCAGGGCATCTTCCAGCTTTGTATTATTGGCAAGATCAAGTTGGTAAGAAGTTTGCTGATAAGTGGTAAAGGCGTTGATATCGGCACCAAAGCTACCACCAGATTGCTCGAAAAGTTTAACAACGTCGTTGCCGGTAAAATGCGTGCTGCCATTAAACGCCATATGCTCAACAAAGTGAGCGTAACCTTTTTGATTGGCTTCTTCTTGGAATGAGCCGACATTCAGAACCAAACGGACCGATACTTCTTGGTCTTTTGTTGGATAAAGATGGTATTTCATACCGTTCGATAACTGGTCGACATGCCAATTGGCGTCAGGCTGAATCGGCGTGGATTGTTGTGTCAGAGCACACCCTGACACTAATAACGCGGGGACTAACAATATACTGCGCATAACTATTGCCCATAACAATGATTAAGCCGATCAATATAATCCTCGTTCGATGACCTTCACATTTTTAATGGATTATTTACCACTCAAACGTGATGTAAATCACCTTTTAATGAAATCAATTATCATTTACAAAAATAGACAAATCCTTACTTTACAAATAGATAAATAATAAAGCTTAAAAGCCTTTTTCTTATTTGATGTAAAACTCAAATTCGCGACATGGAGTCAGTATTTATTTTGAGCAATAAAATATAATTATTGAACAGATTCGAATCTGACTTTCTGCTGCATATTCAACGGCTCGGTGAGTCCTGATGAGAATAAAAACACAACAACTATTATTCAAAGATCTATTATTCGCTTTATGTTCAAAAATCTATCATTAAAAAACAAACTGGCGATCTCTGCCAGTGCTGCCATCATTCTCGGGGGAGTGCTGGTAGAAGGGCTGTCTTTTCGAGATTCATTAAACAGACTGGATGTCGAAGTCGCGCAACGACTAGAAAGCACCAGCGCATCTTACAATCAATACGTAAAGGACTGGTTACTCTCAAAAGAGCGTGCACTGACGTCACTCTCTTCCGATTCAGAAAAGCGTTCTCTGGTTACGCACTTGAAACAAGTCCGAGACTCTGGCGCGTTTGATAACGTCTTTCTCGCTTACCCAGACGGCTCACAAGACAACGCCAATGGGGTGGTTTTGCCACCAGGTAATAACGACCCACGCAAATGGGGTTGGTACACCAACGCCATTGCCAATCCATCGAAAGTCTTTATGGATAACCCAACCGTCGCAGCGGCCACGGGGGCCAACGTCGTGTCGCTTGGTAAAGCCCTGCAACTACATGGTCAAACCGTCGTTCTGGGTGCTGACGTCGAGATCGGTGATATTCTGAACAGCCTCAACCAAGTGATCCTACCGGGTGAAGGCTATATGTTTATTGCCAATGAACAGGGCAATATTTTCACCCATAACGACGGTAAACTGCTGAATCAACCTGTTAGCAAGCTGGGCCTAAACAACAGCGATATTACCTCTGCCGCACGTTCCGGTACAGAGCGTCGCGTCTCGATTAACAACACCGAATATGTGGTTTACGCGCGCCAAATTGAGGGCACCAAACTCACAACGGTCACAGTGTTAGATCAAAACTCGTTAGTTGCCCCTCTCTACGAAGCCGTTTGGGATCAAATCATCGCAACCACTATCGTCGTCGTCATCTGTGTGGCTTTGTTTAACCTGCTATGTAACATCTTGTTCCGTCCGCTCTACAATGTTTCGAATGCGCTCGCGCAAATCGCCAACGGTAGCGGCGACCTGACTCAACGCATCAAAGTAGAAAACCGTGACGAAGTTGGTGAACTGGCTGAAAACTTCAACCAGTTCGTTGAAAGTTTGCAGCAACTTATTGGTCACATTCGTCACCAAGCGGAAGAACTGGGCCAACAATCGGAGCTGAGCACGACTCGCGCGAATCAATCGGTTTCTGATCTGAACCATCAGCAACAAGAAATCACTATGGTGGCGACCGCTGTGACCGAAATGGCATCGGCAACGCAAGAGATTGCAGCACATGCAGAGCAGACGGCTAAAGCCGCTCAAGACTCTTCAGCGAGCACACAAAATGGTCATGAATTGGTGATCAACTCCAAGTCGTCCATCAACAATTTGTCTTCTGAAGTCAACCAAGCGAGCGTTGTCATCGGCGAGCTCAACCAGCACGCGCAAGACATCTCAACCGTACTATCAACGATTCGAGACATCGCAGAACAAACCAACTTACTGGCTCTGAATGCGGCGATTGAAGCGGCGCGTGCAGGTGAACAAGGTCGCGGTTTTGCCGTTGTTGCAGACGAGGTTCGCGTACTATCACAACGCACACACACCTCAACCGAAGAGATTCGCTCGACGATCGAGACTTTGCAGCAAACCACACAACGCGCTGTGACCATCATGGATACAAGCTCTCAACTTGCCCAAGGATCAGTGGAAGATGCCGATCGCGCAGCACTGGCTCTGGATGAAATCAACGCGGCCGTTGCGTTGATCAGCGATATGGCAACGCAAATCGCGACCGCAGCCGAAGAGCAAACGCACGTAACCAATGAAATCACACAAAACGTCACGTCAATTAAAGATGTGACTGATCACTTGGTGGTTGGTGCCGAAGAATCGATGAATCAATCTGCTGAGCTGAAATCACAAGCCGAGGATCTCAACTCGAAAGTAGCGACGTTTAAACTGGCTTAAACGCCACGTTAGGAACGCACTTAAAAACAACAAACCCCGCTAGCAAATGTATAACTAGCGGGGTTTATTTTTATGGCTCGACGTTTTTATTGCAGATAGCTTTCGAAAGACGTAAACCTACACCGCCACACACATCGGCGTACCTGAGATTGGGTCGTTAAATACTCTCGCTTGTAAATCAAACACCGATGCCAACATGCCCTCTGTTAGTACCTCTTGCGGCGTTCCCTGAGTGACTAACTGACCTTTTTCCAACACCACCAAATGATCACAGTAACGGCAAGCTTGGTTTAGATCGTGCAGCACTACCACTACAGTTTTGCCTTTGTCGTTCATCTGCCTCATGAGTTTCATCAGCTCAACTTGGTGAGAGAGATCCAAGTAAGTGGTTGGTTCATCAAGCATCACTACGTCAGTATCTTGCGCCATTACCATCGCAATCCACGCCCTTTGTCTTTGACCACCAGACAACGATTCAACTGGCTTGTCAGCAAACTCTATCACGCCAGTATCTTGCATTGCTTGCTCGACTAAGGCTTTGTCTTGTTGACTTAACCTGCCCCAATGAGAGAGGTAAGGCGAGCGGCCATATTCGACCAGTTTTCTGACGGTAATACCTTCAGGGCTGACAAGAATTTGCGGCAGCAAAGACAACGAACGCGCCAAGCGTTTATCGCCATAGTTGCTTAGTGGTTTTTCGTCATACAACACTTGGCCGGAAGCTGGCTTGTTAATGCGTACCAAGGTTTTTAATAATGTCGATTTACCGCAACCATTTGGGCCAACTAGTGCGGTAATTTTACCTTGAGGAATCGACAAAGAGAGATCTGGAATGATGGTCTGTTTGCCGTACGCGACGGATAAGTTCTGCGTTCGTAACATGCTTACCAACCTCTATAACGATACAAAAGAAAAATGAAATATGGTGCGCCAATAACAGATGTCAGCACTCCCGCTGGTAGCTCAATTGGCGGCTGTAAGCCTCTCGCTAAACCATCTGCGCAAATCACCAACAAAGCGCCAAGGGTTGCAGCGGCTGGAATCAACAACTTGTGGTTGTGGCCAAACAGCAAACGCGCAAGATGCGGCGCAAGAAGACCAACAAAGCTTATTGTACCTGCCACAGACACGCTGATGCTCGCCAGCAGTACCGCAGCAATCAGCGCAAGAATTTGGATCTGTCTTGGTTTCGTGCCAAGCGTAGTGGCGCTTTCTTCTCCCAGCCCCATCACATCTAGCCGCCAAGCCAGCCAAAACGCCAATGGCAGTAGCAGCATTAGAGCACTCCAAATAAACGGCACTTGTTGCCAGTTTCGTCCCCACAAACTGCCCGTTAGCCAGACCATCGCCGTGTTGATTTCAATAGGGTGCACAATCAGAAGAAAGTCGATACCGCTGGCTAAAAATGCGCTGACAGCAACACCAATCAGCGCCAAACGTGCTGGTGTTGGTTTCGACCAGTAAGCCAGCACAGCAATAAAGCCAGCAGCAAGCAAGCCTCCCGCCATGGCGACCATCGGCAACATTGCCACTGGCGCATTTGGATACAGCACCAAACAAGCGGTAGCCGCCAGTCCTGCTCCGGCGCTTATCCCCATTAAATCTGGTGAGGCAAGTGGATTACGGATGACGCCTTGCACTAAAACGCCTGACAGCCCCAACCCAGCGCCCACGCCAATGGCGAGCAACATTCTCGGCAATCGATATTGGTGAATCACAAAGTCCGAATCAGAGAAAGAAAACAGCAATGCAAAAACCTGTTGAGCCGACAGATTCGCCGCACCAACAAACAGCGTGAGAGACGACGCAATCAGCAAAAGCCCAAGCAGTGCCATCAGTTTGGTTTGATTCATCATGATGATTTCCTCATTGCAATCGCGATAAAGCAAGGTGTGCCCAACATTGCGGTAATCACACCCACCGGCGTTTCGGCCGGAAAGGCAATCGCGCGTGACAAAGTATCTGACCACGTAACCAATGCCGCGCCACACAAAGCGGAAACCGGAATGAGGATGTGATAATTGTGACCAACAATCGGGCGTACCAAGTGCGGCACTAACAACCCGACAAAGCCAATTGGCCCTGCAATAGCTACGCTAGTACCTGCCAACAGCACAACCGCTAAACCACTGATTAATCGCGTAAGACGAATGTTACCACCCAACCCGACAGCAACTTCGTCCCCTAGCGCGAGTAAATTTAAGTTCCGCGCTAATCCCATAGCGAGCACCAAACCTAAAGTCGCAAAAGGCCACAGTTGCTGCCACTGCTGAGAATCTACCGCAGAGAGTGAACCCGTTAACCAATGCAACACGCTGTAAGCCATGTCATCTGCCAAAATTACCGACGCACGAGTTAACCCTATCAGTAGCGCACTGATGGCAATGCCCGCCAACACCAAACGCAACGGGTGAGAACGCGCAGAGAAAAAACCGCCCAACAACATGACCACACCACCACTTAGTAGCGCACCGCATACTGCGTTGATGATGGGGTTCAATTGACTAAAGAATGGTACGCCGATGGAAGCCAAGGCCATAAAACACGCCGCACCAGCATTAATGCCGAGAATGGATGGCGACGCCAAAGGGTTGCGAGTTAATCCTTGCATCAGCACTCCGGATACCGCAAGCGAAGCGCCAATTAATAACCCAGCATAGGCACGAGGCGCACGCAGCGTCGCGAGGATTTGATGCAGCATATTGCCCTCATCAAACGCAAACCAATAGCTTGTCAGATCATTAACGCTCAAAGAAAAGTTGGACCAGCCAATCATTGAGGCTGCATAGCCTGAGAGCGTACACAACGCCATAGCACAGACAAACAAGCTCGCTTTCCAATGCGATTTGCTAACCGAAGACGCGCTTTCTGAGCTTATCGCCGCACTCATGAGCGCTCCAATAACGCTTCAAGGTTGCGAGCAATTTCTTCCGCAGCCAACATGCCGCGATTTAATGACCACAGTTCCGGAGAGACTTCTACCAGTTGCTGCTTTTTCGCCGCAGTTAACAGCTTAAATAATGGATTTTTGCGCCATTCATCCACGATATTTGGTTGAGAGTAAAGTCCAACTAGTAACCAATCAGGGTTGGTTTTTAGTAAAAGTTCGAAGCTGGTTGGGATATACGCATTGCGCTCAGATGGAGCCAGCGGGCTTTGGATGCCTAGAGTGCTCAAAACGCCACCAGCGTAAGAAACCGGGCTATGCAGCCACATCCCTTTGTCGGAAACCACACCAAACTGAATGGTTTCTTGTGTCGAAAAATGCTGTTTGAACTCTACCATGGTCTGTTTGTGCTGCTCAATGCGTTGCGTCATTTGCGCTTGTTTGCCAATTGCCACGCCGATTTTGTGTGCGGATTCGAGGTTTTCTTTATACGTCTCTCCACGGCTTTTTAACAGCAAGGTTGGCGCAATTCGCTGCAAATCTTGATAAATCGCGCGATGACGTTCGGCATCGGCAATGATCAAATCAGGCTTGAGCACCGCAATCGCCTCTAAACTCGGTTGTGAACGCATGCCGACCGATTGCCAAGGTTCAATCTTGGCGCGAACAGCAGGGATGACTCGTGTGGCATCGTTGTCATCGGCAACGCCTACCGGTGAAACATCGACTGCCGCTAATGCATCGACAAACGAAAATTCTAAAACCACAATACGTTGAGGTATCGCTTCTAGCTCAAAAGTACCTTGCTCATCTTGCACGCTACGCACCTGAGACAATGCGCTAAATGACATCAAAGCTGAGCTCAGTAGCATCAGCAAAACGGTTGAAAAGTGTTTGATCGTAAATTGTTTTTTATTTTTCATCTTGCTTTTTCCAGTGCTAAGATCGGCAAAGTCGCCAAGGTAAATTGGCGACTTTTCTTTTCAGACTCGGTGAACGAAACGCTTAAAACTGATAGTTCAGATCCAGCGTGTAAGAGCGTCCCGGAGCTGGGTATCGACCAACTGGGCTGGTATCAATCCCACGGAAGTAATACTCCTCGTCAAACAAGTTGTTTACAGCAACATTCATGCGCAACTTGCCTTTGTCGTCTTTGTATAAATCCGTGCCTAAGTTGAAGTTCCACACCATGTAAGACGGCACTTTGCCCGTTGCACCTGTTGCGTCTTCGGCACTGGTGTTGGCGTTATCGGTATACGAATCACTGAAGTAGAAGCCCGATAGCGTGGTGTCCATGCCGTAAAATGCGTAGGTTGCATCCCAACCAAGCTGATGCTTAGAGGTGTAAGGCAGTTGATTACCTTTATTCTCACCTTCTTCTTCAAGCGTAGCGTCTAGATAGTTATAGCTTGCGCCTAAACTCAGTGCAGGTAGTGCTTCAGGCACGTAACGAGCAGAAAGCTCTAAACCTTGGTGAAGGGTTCTACCTATATTTTCAGACGTATTTGTCGCACTCCGCCACTGCAACTGATCCTTAAAGTCAATGCGATACAAAGCTGCATTGAAGCTTGTTGAATCTTGAACATACCGAACGCCAAGTTCGTAGTTCCAAGCCAACTCACTGCTTTCCTCACCGACCCCTCGAACATTAACAAGCTGAGGAACGCGAAGAGATTTCTGCGCATTGGCATAGCTCAGCCATTGTTCATTCCAGTTATATGCGATCGTCACACCAGGCAATAATTCAGTCACCTTGTTTCCAGATTCTTGCCCGCTGCCCAAATCTTTATAGGACATATCAACAAATTCATAACGAAGTCCGGGCGTGACTTTTAACGCACCATTAAACAACCCGACTTCGTTGCTCACATATCCTGCGTACGCATCGGTATCAAGGTGCCAGTTTCGCGGTACATTTGTGGCTCCGCCTGACACTGGTGTTTGTGTCACTTTATATTGAATGTCTTCATTAATGTAACGAGTCCCTATAATCCAGTTTTGCGTAATGGCACCTCCATCAACAAAAACAGCAAGCTTAGGTTCGATACCATAAACACGGAACTCTCGTGGTGAAGTGCTTACTTTCGTAGAAGGCAAAGCCGGATCCGCCCAATGGCCACCCGCGCTGTTAAAGCCCCACTTGAAAAGACGCTCTGACTTATGACCAAACGTTAGCACTTCTAGCTCGGCACTGTCGGCAAATGGCAAATCGTGGATGTACTTAACGCTCCATCGCGTCGACTTACCTTCATAATCATCGTAAGGACGTTTCGATTGATGACGATCTTGCTCGTAATCTTGTGGCGAAAGTGCGCCCGGCATTTGCGTTTCAGCATCGTAACGTTGCAGGAATGCTTGAATCTCTTGAGTATCACTCAGTAGCCATTGTACTTTAGCTTGAAAGTTCTTCACGTCCGTATCGGAATGTTCACGGAAGCTTTCGCCTTTTAGAAAGTTACCTTCCAACTGCAGCGCGAATGTGTCGCTTAACCAGCCACCCGTGCGTAGGTAAAAATCATTCAGCGGCGCATCACCACCGTCAAACACGGTAAGGCGGTTGCTAATTTCAGTTTGCCAAGTGTGTGGAATCGGTTTGGTCACTAGGTTGATCACACCACCGACGTTGTTTGGACCGTACTGCACTGCGGCACCACCGCGTACAATGTCAATACGATCAAGCATCGACAGCGTTGCTGGGAAGATAGACTGACCAGTATGGCCGTATGGCGCGAGCGTTAGCGGCACACCATCCATCAAGAACTGCGCATGACCACTGCGGCTTGCTTTCAAACCGCGTACGGAAATGTTAGGCAATACGCCCGTTCCGCTTTCATCCTGAACTTTAATACCCGGAACACGCTGTAGCGCATTATCGATCGAACCAGCTGCGGTTTTCTCAATTTGATCACGGGTAATGACGGTACGAGCACCAGGGTACTCTTTGACGTCTTCAATGTCAGAGTTGCCAATCACGCTGCCAGTGACAACAACCGTTTCCATCACGGTGGTTTCGTTTTTTGCGGCAGGAGCGGCAACTGCGCTCATGGAGGTGGCAGAAGCGATAGCAATCGCGAGCACACTGTAAGTGGTAGACAAACCAGCACGTACACGCACTTTACCATCCAAATTCTGGTAAGACATTAAGGTCTCCTTTGCGAGAAATTGAGCCTCGGGTAAAACATTTCCGTAGACTCTCGGGGCTAAACATCCTCAATAAGAGGCAAAAATCGGCTAACAGGCGCTAACTACGCACAAAAAGCCTAGAACTGATATCCGTAGCTGAGCATGAACTCAGCTGGTGCGCCGTAGCCAATCTGGTTTAAGCCAGACGTGCCGTTTGTTGCGCCAAGAATGTATTTCTCATCCAAAATGTTGTAAGCGTTCGCTTGGATCTTGTGACGACCAGTGGTGTACGCCGCCATCAAATCCACCGTGGTGTAATCGCCAAGTGCGACGGCTTCGTCGTTACCTGCATAACGGTCGCCCACGTATTTCACACCACCGCCTAAACGCCAGTTGTCATCCAATTGGTAAGTGCTCCAAAGGGAGAACAAGTGATCTGACACATCGTTCGGCTTTTTGCCTGTGGCTTTGTCTTCTGCGTCCAAGTAGCTGTAACCAACAGAGATGTCCCACTGTTTGGTGATTTGGCCGCGAGCCTCTAATTCAATGCCTTGGTGACGCACTTCAATTTTGTCGATCACATCGCCGTCCACGTTAGTTTGTGGTTGCTCTTGATCAATCTGGAACAGTGCCGCATTCAACATTAATGCGTTATCCAAAAGGTACGCTTTCGCCCCCACCTCTTTTAAGTCGGTATGGAAGAATTCCGCCAACTTTGGATTGATGTAGATGCCTGCGTACGGTAACTGCCAAGAACGCGCTAAACTGGCGTAAACGGATGTGTCGTAATTGATGCGGTATACCAAACCAGCACGGTAGCTGACTTTGTCATCATCCAACTTTTCTTTATCTGAACCCGCTTTTTGTTGTTCGAGTTCCATCGAGTCGTAACGCACGTTACCGATCAAAGAAAGGTCGCCCCACGTATAGACGTCTTGCACATACAAACCTGTCGTGGTGGTGGTATTGTCACGAAATGGCTTAAAGCCCGGATCGGGCGTTGGGCCAATGACTGGGTTGTAGATATTTTGCGGAGGAAGCGTTTTGTCACTTGCCAACGTTAGGTCGATATCGATCTGGTTGAAATCTGCACCCACCATCAATTGATTGTCACTGGTTTCCCAAACCAACTCAGATTGCAAAGTGGTCGTAGTACGAGGGTCGTAGCCAAAGTTATTCACGGTTTGAGACACTTCATTGCCCGTCACTTTGCCCTGACGCGTGCCTTTTTGCTCAAGTTCGATATGGTTGAACGCCGCTCGGTTGTTCCATACCCATTGTTCATTCAGACGCCATTCGTAATCCACCGCAATACGGAGACTGTCTGACTCTTGATAGTCGTTTGTGCCGCCAAAGTAAGTGCTTACTGGCAAATCAACTGGCTTGCCATTTTTTGATGGCACACCACGATATGGCACTAGTTCTTGATGGGCGTATTCCACGTCAATATCAATGGTGTGACCATCCGCAGGTAACACACGAATGGTCGGTGCAATGAAGAAATCGTTTGAATCAACATGATCAACGTACGAGTCGGCTTGACGGTATTCCAAGTTAATACGCCCGTTGACCTTATCTGTAAACGCCATTGAACTGTCGACCTGACCAACATACTGGTTGTTGCTGCCTACACTGCCGTTTACGTGAGTAAAATTCTCACCGTTAGCGCGTTTCGTCACCAAGTTGATGATGCCCCCAGCCGAGCCACGGCCATACAATGCGCCCGCAGGGCCTTTCACAATTTCAACGCGTTCAACGTTCGCTAAGCTGCGGTAAGACTGCAACGTACCGTCATCTCGCAAGCCATCACGGTACATATCGTTGAGTGAATCAAAACCACGGATCATAAACTGATCGCGGCTGCCTTCGCCCAAGGTGTTATTGACCCCGGCTACCCCATCTAGCGCATCCACTAAGCGCACCACGCCTCGGTCTTGCATTTCTGTTTTCGTTACTACGGATACCGCTTGTGGCACATCAAGCCATTCCACATCGGTTTTGGTGCCTGATTGAGGCATGTATTCAGCATAACCTTCGTACTGATGCCCGAAGACTTGAATCGTTTCAGTTGCTGATGAGGTTGAGTTCGTCTCTTCTGAAGCCACTGCGCTTGGTGCTACTAGTGAAGAACCAATCGCGACCGCCAAGGGGGTCAGGGTCAATAATTTATTCATTCCATAATTCCGTTTAGTTGTTATAAAGCCAACGGATGGAAATAAGAACAAATATTATTTCTATTTGCAATATTAATTTTATGCTCTATATTTATTTACCCTAAAAACACAACTAACAACAAAAAACCAAATATAATAACAATAAACACTAAAACTTCTGCCCTCCGTCTCGAGAGAGGCACATTGGAAGACGACCGTGAGCGACTTTATCAACGTTAGAAGAAAATGTTAGAAAATTAGGAAAGCTCATGAAATCTACGATGATTATCGTAAGTCATGTCGTTAACGATGCAGTCACTCACGGCTTCGTGCCTGCAGCTAAAGCGATGGACCTTCACGTCGTTCTTATCACCGACCATAAGCTCAGCCATTTAGAGTTGGCGAGTCGTGATAGTCACTTTAATCCGGATACCATTCTAGAATGTGATATCTTCAACCCATTAGAACTCATCGAAACCATCACGGAGCATGAATTAAAGCCAGACGCTATTTTCAGCAATAGTGATCACTTACAAACTTCCACCGCCATCTGCGCGCAATTTTTTGGCCTCCCATCCAAAGATTGGTCTGTCACGTTAAAGGCCAAAAACAAACACTTAACTCGACAAGTGTTAAATGAAAAAGCCCTACCCAACATACAAAGCTGTTTGCTGCACCGCCATTCGAATGTGGCATTAGGCATGGCCTTCCCTGTCGTAGCAAAACCCAAAGAAGGCGTGGCGAGTTTGGATGTGCAGCGCTGTGACTCCCAAAGCGAGCTGGACGCATACTGCGATGCGTTTTGGCAAAAACACCCAAACGCCGCCATTCTGGTGGAGCAATTCCTTCAAGGGCCTTTGGTTACGCTCGAAACTCTGGGAGATGGTGAACGCCTTATCGCCGTGGGCGGTTTTGATGTGTCGCTCTCTGAGCCGCCTTACTTTATCGAAACCGCCGCAGACTGGAACGGACCAAACGGCATTGTTCACCGAGAAGCTTGCTTGGCTCAACTGAAAGCGTTCGGCGTTGGATTTGGAGTTTGCCACAGCGAATTTATCATTACGGAAAATGGCCCGGTTCTGGTGGAAATTAACTACCGCAGTATTGGAGATGGCCGCGAATTCTTGCTCAACAATCTCGCTCACTTCGGCTGGTTTAGCACGATTTTGGGTCTGCATCTGGGTCGAAGATTGGACGGCGATTACCAAATTCACGGGTCAGCGCACGTGCACTACGTAGTTGCGGAACACAGTGGTGTGATTGACGGAGGTTCGACGTCGTTCATCCAACACGATGACGATATCATCACCCAGCAACAGGTACTAAAAACCGCTGGAGAACACTTCCAACAGAGTTATTCCAATAAGGATTATCTCGCCCGAATTTCGATTGTCTCACCATCAGGACGAAACCTCGACCAAGCGCTGCAGAACGCGCTTGGCAATTTCGATCTAGCTCCAACTCGTGAGGTGGCAGCATGAATGACAACGCTTTGTATCTAACGCAACGATTGATCGACACTTGCTTGCGCGAAGACATGTTTGGCATTTTGTCGAAAGCCAAGTTCAGTAGCGACGCGCCAAAAGGGGGAATTGTTCCTCAAGGCGAGCAAGTCTGGCTGATATTTGCCAACTCTGATTTCACGTTGTATTTACCCGTTGCGCCAACGTATTACATGCAGCACTGGCGCTACGGTCACGCCAATGACGAAACACCACAAGGTTGGTGGGTGGAGAAAAATGGCCAAGTCGAGCATCAACAACATTACAAAGAGTGGATTGCGCTACTAACGACATTGGCGCATGAGAGCTCTCACGAATTGTTGGCGGGGTACCTTCAAGAACTGGAATGCGCAGAGAAACACAAAGCACTGTGTGACCAAGCGTTTCGTCACCACGCCGACCACATTTCTCAACCAATATCCGAGCTTGGTTCTTGGCATCAAAAACTGCTGCTTGCCGACCAGATCGCTTCTTACCTTGACCACCCGTACTACCCAACTGCGCGGGCGAAGTTTGGTCTGAGCGATGAAGACCTTGCTAAGTACGCGCCCGAGTTTGCACCAAGCTTTGCTCTGCATTGGATTGCGATTGAAAAATCACTGGTGACATTAACCAGCGAACAACCTGATTGCTGGCCGACCATGGAGCAAGTTGGGCTTCCTGCTGATTTTGCACTGAGCCACGTTCTGTTCCCTGCACATCCGCTCACCCTGCGATCTTTAGAAGCCTTACCCGAAGGTGTGATAGAAGCGCCTTTAACGTATCTAGACGTGACGCCAACGCTTTCCGTTCGTACTGTGGTCGTCAACGAGGCACCGCACATTCACATCAAGGTTCCGCTGATCATGCGATCGCTAGGCACGAAAAATATTCGCTTAATCAAGCCTTCAACACTGTATGACGGCCACTGGTTTGAACGCCTACTCAGCCACCTTGAACAAACGGACGCCGATTTAAACAGTCGCTTGTTCCATTGCAACGAAAAACACGGTGGACACGTCGGCGATGATAAAACCTTCGCGTACATCGTACGTGAGTACCCACTTACTCATTGCGAAGACAAGGCGTTAGTTCCGGTTGCAGCACTAGCAAGCCCAATGCCTGACGACCGCTTGTTCTTAGAACATTTGGCAGAACATTACTATCAACAAGATACGCTGGCGTGGTTCCAAGATTACGTCGATCTATTATGCCAAGTGCACCTCACCTTGTGGCTTCGTTATGGCATCGCATTGGAGTCCAACCAGCAAAACGCCATCGTTGCATTTGATCAACAGGGCAAAATGACGCTCGCGATGAAAGACAACGACGCGGCGCGAATTTGGCCAGAGCGCTTCCACTTTGCAACAGAGCATGCTGCTCAAAACCACGGCGCAGAAACACTTCCAGTGGATTGCGATGAACTGCTCGACCAACGCATCAAAGTCGACAATGAATTGGCGCTCGGTCAGATGTTTACCACCATCACATTACAATTGGATATCGCAGCGATTGTAGAAGCTATGGCAGCGAAGGGCATTGCCTCTTCAGCATCGCTTTACGCCATCGTGGCCAAAAGCATTGCTGAGCAACTCAACCGATTGGAAGGCGAAGGGTTAGAAACAAAACTGGCACGCGAGTTACTGCAAGATGCGCCTGATTTGTACGCCAAGTACTTGTTGAGCTCTGGCAGTTTGCTCTCGAAAGAAGCCTCCGGCGCGAGTGACATCAATAAATTCTATGGTTTGTCGGCTCCGAACTTCTTACTGCTTTCTAGCGAAGAAGCGCAGCGCGCCTACTTAGAAGCCATCAAAAAAAGCGTACGTTAAACGATTATGACCAAACTCATCTACAGTGTGTTGTTGTGCCACTTTATCGCTGCGTTTGCCGCGTTAGGTATGCCGCTATTTCTACCCGTCGTATTGCCAACGTTAGGCGCAAGCATTGATGCGGACTGGGCAGGGGTATTGTTTATCCTACCTACGTTTTGTACTGCGTTGGCGGCGCGATTTTGGGGCAACTTTGCCGATCGCTACGGTCGCCGCCGCTCACTCTTGCGTGCGCAACTTGGCCTTGCAGCAGGGTTTGCGCTGTGCGGCTTGGCAGACAACCTCGCCATGTTTGTGTTTGGTCTTATTGTTCAAGGAACCTTTGGTGGCACCATGGCCGCCTCGAACAGCTACTTATCTAGTCAAATTAAAGAAGCCAAAACACTCGGCAAGTCACTCAATAAAACCCAACTATCTGCTCGCTTGGCGCTGATCGTTGCGCCCATAGGGCTCGGCTGGAGCTTGTCAGAGACCAACCCGCTCAACGCGTACCTTTGGTTATGCGTTTTGCCTTTAATTGCTATGGGCATCACGCTAACACTGCCTGCGGATAAACCCGCCGAACAAAACCTCGAAAAACCAAACTCAGAATCTCAGCAAGAACAACCTGTTGCGCAGAAAAACGCAATGCATGCCATTCGTTGGATCTTCTTTGCTCAGTTCGGGTTTGCGTTTTCTATGGTGGTGACCTTTCCTTATTTCTCGCCGTTTGTGCAGCAATATGGCATCACTAACCACGCATGGATCGGTTTTTTGTACGCACTGCCGCATGGCGTCTATCTGTTGCTGGCAGGCAAAATCCACGTGTTGTCAGATGGGCTGAATCGCCATCAACCGCTGCGCACGTTGTGGCTCGGGTTTGCATTGCTTGCCGTGAGCTCTGCCTTGCATTTGATTGCGTCCGAAACCGCACTCATTGCTGCGAGAATTGTCTTCGGCATCGCGATGGTGTGTTGTTATCACGGATTGCATCAGCATCTTGCGAGCAATCTGGATCGCAAACTCAGTGGCAAAGTATTTTCTCGCTTTGATGCCATGTCCAAATGGGGTGGCGTGGCGGCGGGATTTTGCGCTTCTTTCATTTCTAGCTTGGGGCTACTTGAGGTTCCTTTCCTACTTTCTGCGATAGTCAGCGTAATCACCTTGATCGCGCTGGTTCTCCATTCAAAATTTGGAAATCAACATGTTACAAACTCAATCCTCTCAGACTAGCGAGTTGCGCGCGCATGATGTGCAGCTCAATCGGGAGAAGGCCCAACTCAACACGATAATGGGTGTTCTTAATTGTTACTTACGTGAATTTGCGCTACCGAATCAACAAGTGGAATGGCACTACCAATCGACATCGCTACCCCAAACGTTAAAACGCAACTATTCCGCCAAGCAGCGGGTAGCCGTTCATCTTTCTCAACAAAATGGCGTGCTGGTTTTGCCGATTCACTACGCGAGCAAACTGGGCAAAATCAAATTGGCAGAACTGCCTTGGGCGAAAATGCCGGGATCTGGTTGGGCAAAATTGGATGCCACGCAAACTCTTACGCTTTTGCTTAACTATCTCAAGCAGGTATTGGCGATCCCGTTTAACCATGAGCTGATCGAACAACTGGAAAATAGCGTGCTGGTTACCGAGCAGTTTCTCAACGTCGCGCCCAAATCGCATCACAACGAATTTATCGCTTCGGAACAGTCTCTGATTTGGGGTCATACTTTCCATCCGACCCCAAAAAGTCGTTCGGGCGTCACCATGGATGATCTCTTGGCGTTTTCTCCAGAAGTCGGCGCGCAAGTCCCGCTGTACTGGTTTGAAGTGGATACGTCCTTACTTGATGTGCTGAGTTCCGACGGAGAAGCTAACCCTGCGCAGCGCATGCTACAACAGCTCGCGCCACAACACACCACCAGCAATGGGAAGACACTCTACCCTTGCCATCCTTGGGAAAGCTACACCATTTTGAGCAACCCAAGCGTGAAGCGTGCCATTGAACACGGCAAGATCACGCCACTGGGTTTAGGTGGTGAAAAGATGCAGCCGACCTCTTCAGTTCGTACCCTCTACCACCCAGATATGGATTGGTTTGCGAAATTCTCCATCAACGTACGATTAACCAATTGCGTGCGAAAAAACGCGTGGTACGAACTCGACAGCGCCGTGCAGCTCACGTCGATTCTTAAACCAATTAGAGAAAACGAACAGCTGCACAACCCCGTATTTAAAGTGATGACAGAGCCTTACGCCACCACGTTGAATCTAGAAAGCGTCGCTGAGCGTAATTGGGACGACAACACCAAAGCGCGCGAATCGTTTGGGATTTTGTATCGCGAAAATTTCTCGCTGAGCGAAGTCGATATCTTAAAACCAACCCTCGCCGGCGCTCTATTTGCTTACGACAAAAACGGCAACAGTTGCATTGCTCAACGCCTTAAAAACAAAGCGCGTACAACGCAAGGCCGCTATTCCGACATCGCGACACTGTGGTTTGAACGCTATTTGCATTGCCTGATCCCGGGCGTGTTTAATTACTACTTCAAACACGGGGTCGCGTTTGAGCCGCATTTGCAAAACACCTTGATTGGCTTTGAGCAAGAGATGCCGTGTTGTGTTTGGATTCGTGATTTGGAAGGCACCAAGTTACTGCCGGAGTTTTGGCCAGCAGAAACATTAACTGACTTGTCTGAACGCGCGCGACAATCGGTTTACTACAGTCGCGAACAAGGCTGGAATCGCATCGGATACTGCACCTTTATCAACAACATCAGCGAAGCGATTTTCTTCATCGCAGAAGGTGATGAGCCACTAGAGCAAACGCTGTGGAATGCGGTGCAAAGTGCCATTGTGCGTTGGCAATCCGTGAATGGAAAACAGCCGGAACTAGAAGCGTTGCTGAATGGCGGTCACTTCCCAAGCAAAAATAATTTCACCACACGTTTGATGCAAAAAGCCGATAAAGAGTCGGGCTATACCCAAGTCGCCACACCTTGGCAGCAATACGAAAAAGGAGCGCAACATGTCTAATTCACTCTCCCTACCGACACGCGTTAGCCAACAAGTTCACACGCTCGCACAGCAGCAAAATCAACCCTTGTGCGCGTACTTGTATGACCTAAAAGCCTTAGAAGAACACATCAAACAACTGCGTCACGTTTTGCCGAAAAATGTCGAGCTATTTTACGCAGCCAAAGCCAATCCATCTGGCCCAATTCTCAAAACGCTCGCGCCGTATGTCGATGGTTTTGAAGCGGCATCTGGCGGGGAGTTGGCACACCTCCACCAGCAACAACTCGATAAGCCATTGATCTTCGGCGGCCCAGGAAAAATGCCAAATGAATTGCAACAAGCGATTGAACTTGATGTCGATGCGATTCACGTCGAAAGCCTCACTGAGCTACAACGCATTGGAGCACTAACCGAGCGCCTCAACCGCCCGACTTCGATCTTTTTGCGTATGAACATTGATATCGGCGACATCACGCTCAGCAAGTTGGCGATGGGCGGCAAGCCGACTCCTTTTGGTTTGGACGAGTCCGAACTGAGTAATGCTTTGATGTTGCTGCGCGATTTCCCGCAAGTGTCACTCAAAGGCTTCCATTTTCACTTGATGTCGCATCAGCTCGATGTTGAACGTCACTTAGCGTTGATGCAGCGCTATTTCCAAGTCGTGAAAGCGTGGCAACAAGAGTTTGAACTCGGTGAGCTGATGATCAACTTGGGCGGCGGCATGGGCATCAACTACCAAAACCCTGAGCAACACTTTCCGTGGATGGAGTTTTGCGACAAGTTGGAATTCCTGATCGCCAAAGAGCAAGTGCAAGATTGGACACTGCGTTTTGAATGCGGACGGTTCATCACGGCGGCATGTGGTTATTACGTGATGGAAGTGCTGGATATTAAGCAAAATCTTGGCGAAAACTTTGTCATCGCGCGAGGAGGAACCCACCATTTCCGCACGCCAGCAGCACAGAGCCATGATCATCCATTTGTCATCCTGAAAAGCGAGCAACACCATGAGATTTCTCATCCAATTCAGCATGCACAAGCGACCTTTGTCGGCCAACTTTGTACGCCCAAAGATGTGCTGGCACGCAATCAACACGTCGCCCACGCCGATATTGGTGATTATGTTGTGTTTACCTTAGCAGGCGCCTATGCGTGGAACATCTCCCATCAAAACTTCTTGATGCATGAACCGCCGATCTTCCACTATTTCTAAACGGCATACTTCGCTTCACTCAAGCCCCAATCATTGGGGCTTTTTTATTCCACTCGGCACAAATTAATTGCCATTAACCGCTTTGCGAAATAGCAATAATGCGTTTTATCAGCTCGTCGGGTTCCATCTTAGGATTGCGGTAAAAACGGAATATTTCCGAGTTTATCGCTTGCTGAGCAACCGGATTGACCGCCATCGAATCAATCATACTCGGCACGGCGAGGTTGTGTTTTACGCCGTAGTGAAAGTCTTGATATGACTGGACCTGACACGGATTAAAATCGCTGATGTCGATATCGGTGCGTACCGGAATCGAGCCTTTTACCTTATTGAACTTAGCTTGAAACTCGACGTCTGCCAGCGCGCTTGCGGTTTGCTGAGCCGCCTCCGCAGAAAACGACTTGCTCGACATAAACACCAAACTGTCCATGTTGTAGAGGAATACACCATCGCTGTCAGGCGTTGGGTAACAGCCGACCTCTTGCGGAACTGAGACTTGATTGGCGAGCAGCTCACCCAAAATCCAATCACCGCCGATTTGAAACAGCGCCTGACCGTCGGCTAGCGCTTGGGTCGCCGTATCCCACTTACTGTCGGGTAATTGGTTGTCAATCAACAAACTCAGGCGGCGAAATTGCGTCAGCGCTTGGCGCAGTGTATCGCTGTCGATGCTGTTTCGTTCAAGTTTAACCATCGCATTGGTGTAGAACTCAACACCGCCAGTGGAGATCACTAAGTTCTCGAAAAGTTGGGCGACTTGCCACGGCTGCTCACCGACCGCGATGGGTACGATACCATTTTGCTTGGCAAGCTCCATTGCGTCGAACATCTCTTGCCAATTTTTCGGCGCGGAAAGATTCAGTTGTTTAAGCAGCTTGTGGTTGACCCACAGCCAGTTCAAACGGTGCAGCGTAAGTGGCAGGGCGATATAGCCGCTTTGTGTTTTATTGATTTCGATAGATAGCGGGTAGAGCACCTCGTCCCAGCGCTGCTCATCCGCTACTGCGTTGACGTTGTGCAAAATACCGATGGCATCCCACGCTTTAATACTTGGCCCTTCGATTTGCGCGAAGCTCGGTGGATTGCCCGCCAGCGCGCGAGCTTGCAGTACCGTCATCGCGCTGTCACCACCACCGCCTAACACCGGGCTTTGCAGCAGCTCAATATCGTGCCGTTGTAGCTGAGCTTTAAGTGTTTGCAGCGCTTGCTGTTCGCCGTCAGAAGTCCACCAATGTAAAAACTCTACCCCTTGTGGCGACTCAGCGTGAGCGACGCAAGGGGCGAGCAACAGTGGGAACAAGAATGCCAGTTTGTTCATAGTCAGTCTCTCGGGAAAGTCAGCGTGGCGCAGAGGCCGCCAAACTGAGAATGGCTCAGCGACAAACTGCCGCCGTGAGCCTTTGCAATGCTCTGTGAAATGGTTAACCCCAGACCACTGCCTTCTTTATCGTTGCTAGCGCGGAAGTATGGCTGGCAGAGCTTTTCAAGTAATAAATCGTCAACACCGTCACCGTGATCTTCAATTTTAATTTGGATCGACTCTGGGCTTTCACTCAGTGTAATGTCCGCTTGATGGCCGTATTTGAGCGCGTTATCGACCAGATTCTGAATGCAGCGCTTAATTGCTAACGGTTTACCAGCAAAGTGGGTGCGGATTTCGCCGTGGATGCGAATTGTGTCCGGCGCATCGGCGATATTGGCGGAAATGTGCTGAATCAGTTGGGTGAAATTGATCGGCTCGATTTCCTCGTGGATATCGGTCTCTTTAATGCATTGCAATGCGCCTTTGACCATCAAATCTAGGTCGTTACTCAGGCGGATAAAGCGTTCTCGGTCGGCGTCGTCATCCAGCATTTCCGCTCGTAGTTTTAGGCAGGCTATTGGCGTTTTCAGATCGTGGGAGATGGCGCTGAACAGCATTTCGCGGTCTTTAATGTGGCTATCGATGCGTCGATTCATCTTGTTAAACGCACGTACCGCCGCTTTCAGTTCGTTACTGCCGCGCTCAGAGACTTCGGGCACGTCTAATCGGCTCGACATCAGGGTTGCGGCTTTTGCCAGCTCTCGAATGGGTTGAATTTCTTTGCGAACGATAAACCAGGTACACAGCAACAGCATTAGCGCGGACAACAATAACGTCAGCCATTGGCGCAGCTCAAAATAGTTAGTCTCTAGGTTGATGTAAGGCGCGGGTAGCACCGCCGCGAGGTAAAACCATTCGTTCTGCGCGACTTCGACCTGCATCACCAGAATGGGTGGATTGAGGTCACCAAACGAAAGCGAATAATGCGCCCACAATAGTGGCAGTTCATCGATAGGTAGCTCGTTGTTGAACACTTTGAGTTTGTCGCGCTGGGTGAACTCCACCTCGATATTAGGAATGCCGCTCAGCTCGCTTTCTAATACCTCGCGAACTTGGTTGATGACCAACGTTTTGCGCTCGCTCTCTGGCAGTGGGTCGACGTCAATCTGGTGATTGTTGAGTGAGACGAAAAAGCGCGTACCACCCATGTTGCGTAGTTGATTGAGCACCAAGTGGCGATATTCCGAAGGGAGGGTTTGAAAGAAGGCGATGGTAGAAGAAGCACTCAGTGCTAAGCTTTTGACTGTGGTGGTCAGGCCTTCTTTATCGCGTTCGCTGGCGTGTTGATACCAGATAATTCCGGATAATACCTGCGCCAAAATGATCACCAGCAACAGGAACACACTGGTGCGAACGACCAGTGATCCCGTCCAGCGTTTAATTCTCATAATGCACGTCCGTGGTTAGCATGTAGCCTTTGTTGCGCACCGTTAGGATCAGCGAGCGGTCTTTATCTTCAAGGTGATGACGCAAGCGGCTGATCTGCACGTCAATGCCGCGTTCAAACGGGTCGGCATCGCGTCCCCAGATCTCGCGCGCAATATCATCGCGCGACAAGATCGATTGTGCGTGGTTGACGAATAAACCAAGTAGCGACAAATCCGCGCCACTCAGTTGTTTGACCTCGCGGCTAGCAACGTGGGTCAGTTGCCGGGTTACGGTATCTAACAACCAGTCGTCAAAACGCACTTTACGCGTCAGTTTGCTATTGGCGGTCGTTTGGCTGCGTCTCAGAATCGTTTTGATGCGCGCGAGCAGTTCACGCGGGCTGAATGATTTGGTGATGTAGTCGTCAGCGCCCATTTCTAGCCCTGCGACTCGGTCGGCTTCCTCGGTGACGGCGGTCAGCATGATGATCGGAACATCGGAGTTTTTGCGCAGTTTCTGGCACAGGGTAAAACCGTCTTCACCGGGCATCATAATATCGAGGATGATCAAATCAGGATGGTGATCGTTGAGCAGTTGCCACATCACGCCGCCGTTTTCTGCGCAAAGCACTTCAAACCCTGCGCGACCAAGGTAATCTGACAATGCTTCGCGAAGGTCGAGGTTGTCATCGACGACCAGTATCTGCTTGTTTTCCATCCTACTTTCCCTGTGTCCGTCCCTGTGCCTGCCCCTGAGTTTGGCGCTGGCCAATATGATGCATTCTTAAACGCCCATGCACAATCGAGCCGATTGCAATTTTCACTTCTCGGTGTAAGAGATTTGTAAGCGGCCACTTACAAACTGATTGCCTTTTGTAACCTTAGGCGCCGCCTTGCTCGCTATGATCATCCTGACCTTACGTGAAACAACATGACCTGAAGGAATCAGGTCCTACAACACTGGCATTCGTCAGGAGGAAACCATGTTTGCAAGTATATTTGGACAACTACAAAAAATAGGGCGGTCGTTGATGCTGCCTGTGGCGGTGTTACCGGTGGCTGGCTTGATGCTGGGTATTGGTAACGCGGGGTTTGCGTTTATTCCAGACGCGGTCAACAAAGTGATGCTCGCCGCCGGTGAAGGCGTGTTCGGCAACATGCAGTTGATGTTTGCGGTCGGTGTGGCGCTCGGGTTATCAAAAGGTAATGACGGTGCAGCTGCGCTCGCAGGCTTAGTTGGCCTAATTATTATGAACGCATCGCTCGGTATTGTGACTGGCCTGCGCGGCTTAGAAACTGACGCCACCATCATGGGCGTTGAGACGCTGCAAACCGGGGTGTTTGGCGGCATCTTTATCGGTGCGGTCGCGGCAATCATGTACAACCGCTTCTACAACATCAAACTGCCGGAATATTTGGGCTTCTTCGCGGGTAAGCGATTTGTGCCCATTGTCACCGGTTTATCGGCGATCGTCGTTGGTGCGATTCTCGCGTTTGCATGGCCACCTGTCGGACAACTTCTTGATGCATTCTCTCATTGGGCAGCGTACCAAAACCCTGTACTCGCGTGGGCGGTTTACGGCGCGGGCGAACGTTCATTACTCCCGGTTGGTTTGCACCACATCTGGAATGCGCCGTTCTTCTTCGAAGTCGGCAGCTATGTAGACCCAGAAACCGGCAAAGAGTTTACCGGTGAGCTCACTCGCTTCTTCGCAGGCGATAAAACCGCAGGTTATCTGTCTGGTGGCTTTATGTACTCAATGTGGGCGCTACCAGCAGCGGCACTGGCGATTTACCACTGCGCGTCTCCAGAGCGTAAGAAAATCGTCGGCGGTTTGATGATGTCTGCGGCGTTGACCTCTTGGTTAACCGGTATCACAGAGCCAATCGAATTTACCTTCTTATTCGTCGCGCCGGTGCTGTACGTAATCCATATTTTCCTAACTGGTATTGCGTTTGCGATCACCGCATTTTTGGAAATCAAACACAGTACTGACTTTGCGCACGGCGCGATCCAGTTCTTCCTTTACTACCCAATGTCGAGCAACGCGTGGATGTTCATCATCATCGGTCCAATCTGGGCGATGCTGTACTATGGCTTGTTCCGCTTCCTAATTGTGAAGTTGGATCTGAAAACGCCGGGTCGTGAAACCGACATTGCAGAAGTGAAGATTGCCGGACAGCCTGATGAAATTGCGGTGGATGTAGTCGCTGCATTGGGCGGCAAAGCCAATATCAAGTCAGTCGATGCGTGTATTACTCGTCTGCGTGTCTCGGTGAAAGACATTGCCAACGTTGATGTTGCTAAGCTAAAAGCGCTCGGCGCGCGAGATGTGTTAGTGATTGGCGACAGTTTACAAGCGATTTTCGGCACGCAGTCTGACTCAATTAAGTCAGAAGTGCACAGCGTACTCGCCACCTCCTGATCTTACCTCCCCCAATATAGGTAAGATTTGCCAACCTCCTTGTGAGGTTGGCTTTTTCGTTTTCGGAGTTAAAAAAGCGAAGCCAATAACCAGCCCTACTTCGCCGCCGCGTTGGTTAAATTGCCCAGCACGCCGCTGATTTTGTTCAATACCTCGTCGCAGCCTTCAATATGATGGCGCTGTTTTAAATACATCGGATCGTTGTAAGCTAACCACGTTTTGCCTTCAGCATCTTCATACACCAACACTTTTTGGGGTAAATCGAGCGCCACTTCCTGCGCACAGATCATCAGTGGCGTGCCCACTTTAGGGTTCCCAAACACGATAACTTCGGTTGGTCGCAACGTCATATCGACTTTCGTGGCGTTCTCTTGATGGTTAATGCGCGCAAAGACGTTCAACCCTTTTTCTTGCGCGATAGCGACAAATTTATCCGCCGTATCTTTTGCTGAATGCGTGCTCGCAACGGTTACCACACCCTCCCCAGCCAACGCACTCAATGACGTCAACGCCACGACCAACCCGATGATTACTTTTTTCATTTGTCGTCCCTTCCTCTCTCTGAGTCGAAAACTGTAAATATAGAAAAACCAAGTGTAGGAAAACTATAGAAGTCAGATTCCGCTATCGCGAATTGCACTCTACCTACTCAAGAGTCGACCGTGTAACACGGATTAATTGATTCAGATTAATAAAGCGTTAACTAGCTGAGCATCAAAAGCGTGAAATACGTAACATTTGCCGCCTATTTTAGTAAGAAAGAGAAAAGTAGTGACACGCGATCAATTTGAGTTATTAGCACCCGGTGGTGATTTAGATTCCATCAAAGCCGCCATTGCCGCTGGCGCCGATGCAATTTACTGTGGGCTCGACCGCTTTAATGCTCGTAACCGAGCGACCAACCTCACCTTGGATAACTTAAATGGCGTGTTAACGTTAGCCCACCAGCACAGCTGTAAGATTTTCCTAACGTTGAATGTGCTGATTTTAGAAAGTGAAATTCCGGCGATTGTTCGCTTACTCAGCCAACTGAACACCACCAAAATCGATGGCGTGATCGTGCAAGATCTCGGTCTGGCCTACATTCTCAAACATCACTTTCCCGATTTGGATGTGCACGCTTCAACGCAATTAAACACGCATAACGAAGGCCAGATCCTCTTTCTCAACCAGCTCACCGCAAGCCGAGTAAACTTATCTCGCGAACTTAACATCGATGAAATAAAACATCTGGCGCAATTTGGTCGCGAGCACAACGTAATGATGGAAGTGTTTGTCCACGGCTCATACTGCATCGGATTCTCCGGAATTTGCTACATCAGTTCCGCTCGCAATGGCGCATCAGGTAACCGTGGACGCTGTAGCCAACCTTGTCGCGAACAGTACGAAACGACCAAAACAGGCAACAACTACCCACTCAATATGAAAGACAACTCCGCCTTTGGGGACTTGAAAGCGCTTGCCGATGCTGGCGTGTATTCATTAAAAGTGGAAGGACGAATCAAGAAATCGCACTACGTCTATACCGTGGTCGACAATTGGCGTCAGCAAATCGATCGCTTGTGCGAAGGTTTGGAGCTCTCTGAAGACACTACCGAGTTATACACGGTGTTCAACCGTGATTTCTCCAACGCATTTTTGCAAGGTGATTTCGGCAAGGCGATGTACATCGACAACCCGCGCGACTACGCTGTAAAGCATTTTTCGAAGGTTTATCAATGCCAATCTGCTGATGATGTGCAAGCGGTGAAAAAGAAACTCTACGACGACAAAACCGCGATCATTGAGAAAGTGGCAGAGCAAACCAAGTCGTTCGATGTCGCTTCGACACAAGTATCCGGCTGCAGCTTGAAAGGGTCGATTGATGTACCAACTCTGCCAGCGTTACCTCAACCAGAACCTCGCCAAGGTGCGCCAAAATTATCGGTTCTGATCTCGTCAGCACAAGAAGCCATGCTGTGCGAATACCAAGACATTGATGTTTACTATCAATTGCCAATGGGATTGTCTGGTGAACTGAGCGCGATGATGGAGTTGTTCCAAGCCAACCCAATGCTCAAACCTTGGTTTCCTGCCATTTTGATTGACGAAGACTACCACGCCGCGCGCGTATTTTTGGAAACCATCCAACCTGAGTTGTTGCTCACCAACAACTCAGGCGTCGGCATGATCGCCAAAGAGCTCGGCTTAGGCTGGGTGGCAGGCCCACAAATAAACACGGTGAACTCATACGCGTTTAAATGCCTTCAAGACGAGTTCGCGGCAAGTGGCGCGTTTGTTTCTAACGAGCTGAATATGAAGCAGATACGCCATATCAAGCGTCCGAAAAACATGCTCAGCTTCTACAGCATTTATCATCCAAATACCCTACTCACGAGCCGCCAATGTTTGTTCCAACAAACCGAAGGATGCCGTAAGGTGAAGGTCAACAAAGGTTGTTTGAAACGCTGTGATAAACGTACGTCTATCATCAACTTAAAAGACAATCCTTACGTGGTGCAAAAACAAAAAGGCAGCCACAATTCAATCTACAACGAGCACAACGTCTTAAACCTGCAAGTACTGCACGATCTGCCGCAATTGTTTACCGATGTGTTGATCGATCTGCGTGATATCCAGACCGAAACGACAGTCTCAGCAAGCAAACCTGAGTTGATTGACGCGTTCTTAGCTCTACTTGAAGAACACAGCGAACAAACCGTCCAAACGCTGAATGCCATGATTCAACCAACAGCCAACGCGCAGTATTTAAAGGGGTTGTAGAATTTTTCTAACGAGGCAAACAAAACAATAAATTATCCTACACTCTACTAGAGGGAAGCGTAACGCTTTGTAAGTCAGATGGTTGGCTGAAGAACATAGTTCATCAATAGAAGAACTTCCTGGCCATTTGAGATAATTTATTTGAGTACGCCATGAAAATATCTAAAGGTATCGAAGAGCAGGGGATCCCTGTCGGAAACTATTACGACAAATACAATACTCAGAACCCCATCGCCAGAAAAATGATGAGCAATTTCGATCATCATTTATCGCAACTGGTCGATATGGTCACACCAAAGTCGATACACGAGATCGGCTGCGGAGAAGGAGTCTGGGCACTTAAATGGCATCAACAAGGGATCCGTGTGAAAGGGAGTGACTTCTCCCAACAAGTGATTCAACTCGCAAGAGACAATGCCCAAGCACACAACTTGGAAGACATTTTGTTTGAACAAAAAAGTGTGTATGACGTTGCTAGAAAGACTGATTCTGCTGACCTTGTTGTTTGTTGTGAGGTCTTGGAACACCTAGAGCATCCCGAGCAAGCACTAGCAACATTGCAAGAGCTCGATACTGACTATTACATTTTTAGTGTGCCAAGAGAGCCGTTGTGGTGTGCGTTAAACATGGCAAGAGGTAAATATTTAAACAGTTGGGGCAATACTCCCGGACATATCCAACACTGGTCCAAGAATGCCTTTCTGACTTTGCTCAAGCAGCACTTTGAGATTCTCGAAGTACGCTCTCCCATTCCTTGGACCATGGTTTTATGCCAGCGTGTGAATCATGAAACATAATAAGAGTAAATTCATATTACGCTGGGTTGGGCGAATCATTACTATTTTTTCCATCGCCTTTGTATTAATCAAGCTCTCTACATACTCGCAGCAACTGAATATTAAGGATATTCCCTCTTACTCCTATCTGGTATTTATTTTTTGCATAGGCCTCTACGCCTTTGGCAATTATGTTCTTTCTATGGCGTGGCGACTTTTAGTCGCGAACAGTGAATATACTCTGTCTGCATCAACTGCCATTTGGGTGTTTGGCGGATCTCAAATTGCTAAGTATCTGCCTGGAAACATTTTCCAATTCGCTAGCCGACAAGTAATTGGCGTACAACACGGAATTAAAAATAATGTATTACTGAAATCGACCTTATGGGAAATAGGGTTGATGGGTATTGCGGCTGGTTCGTTTGGCGTCTTTCTGCTAAATGAGTACTTCCCTAATTTAATGGGGTACGAGATGACTTTATTCGCTGGACTTATCGTGAGCACCGGATCAATATTAAGCTTGATAGCCAGTCGCAATTACCTAAAAGCTTGTGGGCTTTATCTCTGCTTTTTTTTGGTATCGGGCGGCATTTTCTCACTCATATTTTTTACGCTAAACGACAATCTAACTCCAACTTTAGAGACATTTTTACAAACATCTTGTTACTTCATCATCGCATGGTTAATAGGGTTTGCCACCCCAGGTTCTCCTGCAGGGTTGGGTGTCCGAGAGGCTGTTTTAATCACACTTCTAGATTCGCCGAGTATTGAAGATACACTCTTAGTTGCCGTCCTTGTTTCCAGAATCGTCACGGTTCTAGGGGATATGTTGTTCTTCGCTATCTCGAGTTTATTTAGGCCTAAGCAAGCCGTATCAAATAACTCACTTCTTTAAAGTATCGAGGTAACTCGCTATTACTCTCCAGATCGTTTTCGCTTGGTTTCAAACTGATAAGTGGGCAACTTTTCCTGATGCTCCAGCTTTTCTTCCAATACCTCAATTCGGTGCAATACTTTTTCGGTCAGCTTTCGATTGAACCCTATTAGATCGGCCACCAACCCCATCAATAAAGTGATGAAACCCAAGATAAGTAGCGTTGACCCCAAGACCAATGACTGAATATGGCCATCTCCCGCTCCATTTAAAAAGAAATACAGGAATCGCATAATGGGAATCACACCACAAATCATCGCCACCGAGCCAATAAACAAAAACACTTGCAGAGGTCGATACATGGTATAAACCCTGACCAAGGTAGAGAGCGACATTTTTAGAAACTGCGGAATGCTCTTAAACAGACGGGACTCTCGCGTTTTTTCATTAGTTCGGATTGGCACCGAAACCACACCAATCCTTTTTGCACTTGCTTGAATCAACATTTCTATTGTGTAGCTAAAATCCGATACGATATTAAGTTGTTGTGCCGCACTTCTCGATATTGCGCGAAAACCACTCACAGCATCTTTAACATCCAATCCCGTCGCTTTGGCAATAATAAAGCTCCCCGACACTTGTAAACATCGTTTAAATACAGAGAAATGTGTATTGCTATACCCTCCTCGGTCACCAACAACAATTTCTGCTTTGTGCTCGATAATAGGCTTAACCAAGTGCGGAATATCGGCCCCATTATATTGATTATCGCCATCGGTGTTCACAATGATATCAGCATGAAGACGAAGGCACTCCTCAATCCCTCTTCGAAATGAGTAAGCAAGCCCCTTATTGCCCTGGTTAGTAATAATGTGCTCAACACCACACTTGCGTGCGACTTCTGAAGTACCATCCGTAGAACCATCATCGATGATTAGAATCTCTATCTTAGCGATACCATCAACGCGCTTTGGTATTGAGCGAATAACATCAGCAATATTGTCCGCTTCGTTAAAGCACGGAATTTGAACAATTAACTTCATGCTTGCTCCTCATGTTCTGAATCAACATTACTGTGCGTATTAGAAGCCGGTAAATAACCTCTGCTTCTCTTCAAGATTGCGAGGTCGGTACAGGTTATCTCCCCAACGCAGAACGACTTTACCTGGCTCTTTCGACGCTAATTCATAGACACCCCGCGCCAAGTATCGAGCTTGACCAGCCAACCAAACCTTGCCATTAATCAGAAGACTATTGCTAGCTTCAAGCGTATATACGCCCTCGATGTTGACCATAAACTCCCGATTAAGAGAGTTGGGCGTCAATTCAAACGTCTTTCCTGCAACATACAGGTGCGACCAATGATGAATGTAGTTCTGCCTTAACGCTTGAATATCTTGCCTTAATAGCCCTTTATCGATTTTGTCAGGGCCAAACACATCTAAATAGTGCGAATTAACCAGTACAAAAGCCGGATTGTCTTGCTCTATAGCATTGCGAATAACGGGGATGTTTCTCGCAATATAATCTTCGTAGCCCCACGTACTCATGAAAAAACCTTGTTTTGAAAAAGTCGGAACCATGGAGCATCGATCAATATAAGCAACAGGCTGAGGAAAGATTTTATGTATTTCATCAAGAAACTGACGCTGGTAGGCCAAGTTGCTTTTTATCGGTAAAACAAAACCATTCACCACAATGGATACCACAAACAAGCAGGGAACAATAAAATTAAAAAATTGTGCAACTCTTGCGTTAGTGAAATTCTGGATACCAACCCAAGCCACAGCAAACAAAGCACTCACTGGAGCAAGCATAAAAGCGTAATAGTATGGGAAAGCGTTGCGATAAAAGAGCAAAGTGAAGAGTAATAAACTTAGGCACAAAAACTTAATCGATGACTCACGGCTTAATAGCTTTTGCGAAAAACACGCATAAACAGCAGTACCAATACCAATGAAAAGAGCTAACCAATACCATGAGTTCGTCGAAACTGAATGAACAAAGTAAAACAATCGAGGAAAAAGCTCGCGCTGGTTTAGTGTCTTATCCGCAGCACCGAACATCGTTCCTGCATCACCAACCGAACTCGCTCCATGTATAGAGAAGTAATGCCAACTGTATAGCATCGCAAAGGCAACCAGTATTGCGACTCCATACATGAGAACTTGCCTAAAATAACGCTTACGATTTCGCGACCAATAAAGCGAGGTTAAAACTATGCCTATAAAAGTCGGGATATACAGAGCGGTCTTTAAAGTGACGAGCAAGGCGACAGCCGTAAGGACACCAGCAAGAATGGATACACGCCAAGAAAATGTTGTACTAAACACATAATACAGCGCCGCCATGATCATACATGTCGCGATAGGATCAGTACGAAAACTGGCCCCCATACGAACATTATAAACAAAAGAAAAATAGGCAAGCACCGCAAAAAGTGCCGCCGATTTGCTGCAGTACAATCGACATAACTTGTATAGATAAAATCCCGTGAGTAATTGAAAGAAGACCATAACGACTCTCGCCACAATGATCTGGTCAACATCGTTATCTGATACACCACTCAGCCAAGTAAAGAAGTGAATGTGAAAGGTTTGGAAACTATTAATCACCTCGCCGTTAATAAACCGATGCACAAAAGATAGGTAATAAAACTCGTCCCAATTTACTTCGTAATTAAACGCAACAAAAAACCGAGCGATTACAGCCACTACGATTAGAATACAAAGAAAAATAGAAGTGCTAGAGGTAGTATCTCTATCTGATAAATGACGTTTGTTAACCTGTTCAACAGTCTCCATTCACCCTTCCTTGTTAATCGTTTCTCGACTAGTGGCATGCTCTGAGACATTAAGTTGTATGAATAAGGTTAGAACTGCCAGTAATGAGTATAGTCATGATTCAAAACCAAATAAGGGGTGGCAGGAGAAGTTTCGAGAGCAAAACACCTTTGAGCAACGAGACCGTGTTTTTATTCCACACTTTGAAAGCGGGAAACTTTGCATTATTTCAAAAGGCTTTAGTATTAAGTCTCTCAACATATCTTGAACACTCACTGTGCACTGACTACAATGGCGCACTTTTTACGGAATTTAGGTCACAAACATGACAGATACAGCTAAACCAGCTCTACCAGATCGCCTAGCGGGTAACCCACGTAGCCCATTCTTCATCAAAGAATGCTTCGAGCACCAAATCGGTATTCGTATCAACGGCCAAGAGCGTACTGACGTAGAAGAATACTGCATCAGCGAAGGTTGGGTAAAAATTGCTTCTCCTAAAGCAAAAGACCGTTTCGGTAACCCAATGCTAATCAAACTTAAAGGCGAAGTTGAAGCGTACTACGTGTAAGCTGACCACGCTGAATGTATTTGAAAGCTCGAGTTTGACTCGGGCTTTTTTAATGCCTGTCATATCCCTTCCTCGTTTAATCTCTTCCCTTTTCTTTTCAGTACAAGTTATTAAGAAATCGATGTAAATCGCTGTTTTTATCTGATTGTTGTCTAAAGTTTCTAAAGAACGAACTGCAATAGCGATTACCAAAAGAAACGACACCTTTTTAATATAGGGAGAGGAAATGGAAAGCCCACTTGTCACACTCAAACACGCCAGCAAAAGCTTTGTTGATGGCAAAGAGACACATCGCGTGTTGGAAGGCGTCGACTTTACGTTGAACACAGGAGCGAGTGTTGCGCTGACGGGCGCAAGTGGCAGCGGCAAAAGTACCTTACTCAATATCATCGCTGGCTTTGAGCCGCTTTCCGAAGGTGAGTTGTGGTTAGATGGCGATAACACATCGGCTTGGAAAGACCCACAATGGAGCCGATTTCGCCATCAAAAACTCGGGGTTATTTTTCAGCAATTCAACCTCTTAACACCGCTCAACGTGCAGCAGAACATCGCCTTCCCTCTGCATTTGAATCAACAAAAATGGAACGACTGGTGCGATTATTTGGTCGAGACTCTAGGCATCAGCCAACTTCTCGACAGGCATGTTTCTGCCCTTTCCGGCGGCCAACAACAACGCGTCGCGATTGCCCGTGCACTTGCCCACAAACCCAAACTTCTGCTTGCCGATGAACCCACAGGCAACCTTGACCAAAAAGCCGGCTTGGAAGTGATGAAACTACTGAGTGAAATCACCACCCAAGGCAATACGGCGGTGCTGTTAGTCACCCACAGCCCTGAGTGTGCCGAGTTCATGCAAACCCAATTACGTTTAAAAGATGGTCGTTTGCAAAGCGGACTGACGCAAAATCAGCGCGATGTAAATGAGCAACATCATGAAGCAAGCTAAGCAACCAAACACCAGATTCACTCATACGCGACTCGCCCTGAATCTGTTTGCGGCACATTATCGACAATCGCCGCTGCAAGCCGCTGCGATTCTGATCGGTATCGTACTGGCTGTGACCTTGTTTGTTGCGGTGCAAGCCATCAACCTCAATGCCAAGCGCAGTTATGCGGAGTCTACCGAGCAGCTTAGCGCACAAGCTCAGAACTTAATTATTCCACCAGCAGGGCAAAACTATCTGCCCGAATCGCTCTACTTCACCCTTAGACAAAACGGACTCAGTGCAGCGCTACCTATAATCGAAGGGCGAGTGAGAGACGAACAAGGGCGTCGCTGGTCAGTACAAGGTAGCGAGTTGATTGCTGCCATCTCTTCGCGTTCTCGGTATTCTGCAAACGGAAAGTCATCAGAAAACCAACAAAACGTGTCTTTGTTCGACAGTGCTTTACCTTTACCTGAGCTTTTAGCTGGCGAGCCAATCGTGATGATGAGCCAATCTCAACATCAAAACTTAGGAGAGGTAGAAACCCTAACTCTGGACGACATTCCAACCCAAGTGGTGGTGCTACCTGACGAATGGCAGTTAGGTAGCCGAATGTTGATGGACATTGGCTTTGCCCAGCAACTGCTCAATAAACAAGGGCAGCTCAGTTACATTGCGGTTTTCCATTCGGGTGATAAAGAGAATAAAGACCCGCAAGCAAATTGGCAAAGCATCATTGGCGAGCAAGGACAATGGATTTCCAATAACCAAAGCACAGACCTTGGCTCACTGACCGACAGCTTTCATCTCAATCTCACCGCAATGAGCTTACTCGCCTTTTTAGTCGGGCTGTTCATTGCCTACAACGGCGTAAAATACAGCTTGCTGAAACGCAATCGGCTGTTGGTGCAGATTCAACAGGCGGGTGTTGCGCCGAGCATTGTGTTCTCTGCGCTGTTAGTTGAACTCACTCTTCTCGTTACCATCGGCGCTTCCCTCGGTTTTGTATTGGGCATGCAGCTCAGCCATTGGTTGCATCCGACCGTGGCACTGACTTTAGAACAACTTTATGGCGCGACACTGCTGCCCGGCAATTGGCAGTGGCAATGGTGGGCGCAAGCCCTGCTGCTCACGTTAGCCGCCACCCTATTGGCATGTTGGCAGCACTTTAAACAGCGAGTGCGCCAGCCGCTCTCCTCTCATGGCGGTTATTATCAAGCACCTGAAGCCTCTAACGAAAACCAATTGTTTGTGATAGGTGCTGCGTTGACGGCTTTCGCACTTGCAGGGTTATGGCTGAGTGAGCACCACCGATTTACCATGGCGTGGCTTGGCGTGCTTGTGGTATCGATTCCTTTGTATCTACCCAAAACACTCAGCGTCTTAGCCAATTGGTGTGAAAAGCGCACCACTTCCGGTTTGATGCAGTATCTGTTTGCTGAGCTGCGCGAGCTGATTTCTCCGCTTTCTCTCGCCATGATGGCACTGCTACTCGCCGTTACTGCCAATATGGGCATGAACACGCTAGTTGGCAGCTTTGAGTCCACCCTAAAGCAGTGGTTAGAACAAAGGTTACACGCTGATATTTACGTCAGCCCTGCCCAAGGGGAAATCGCTGATGTGGAGCGCGAGTTAGGGCAGTTCGATAACGTTGAGACCGTCTACAAGCAATACTACGTCGATGATAACCTGCAAGGTTTACCGATTTTGCTTGGCACTAAAGACAAAGACACCTTAGAGCAAACCATGGTGTTCAAATCGCATTTGGAGAACTTCTGGCCGCGCTTTTACCAAGGTGAGTTAGTCGCTATTAGTGAGCCAACCGCGGTCAAACTGGGTTTATCACTGGGTAGCGAACCCACACTTGATGCCATTCCAAATAAGAACCTGCTTGTGGGCGCGATATTCCACGATTACGGCTCACCCAATGGTGAAGTGTTATTAGCACCAAAGTTATGGAAAGAGAGCGGATTTACCGACCTGCCGACAAGCCTTGGCATTAAAGTCTCGGGGGACCCACAAATCGTCTACGAGCAACTGCGCGAGCAATTGAATCTGCATCCAAGTCAGCTCTACGATCAGGCGCAAATCAAATCCATCGCGTTGGATATATTTTCGCAGACCTTCGCCATTACGCGCGCGCTCAACGGCGTGACCTTGATGGTCGCCGTGATTGGTTTGTTCAGTGCTTGTTTTATGTTGCTCGACGCGCGCAAAGCCGCCATTGCAAGGCTGTATGCACTTGGCGTCAGCCGTCGTAAATTAATGACCATGGTAGTCGGACAGATCGTCGCTTTGGTCAGTTTTACTCTGGTTATCGCTCTGCCCCTCGGAGCCATGGTGGGTTATGTGCTAACCGACATCGTTACCTTACGCGCTTTTGGTTGGAGCTTAAATTATCTGTGGAATTGGAGTGACGCCCTCAGCATTGCGGCAATCACCATCTTGGTGGCAGTGATCGCAACCTTGATTCCGCTGTGGCGATTGGTCAGCAAGCCTGTCGTCTCCAGTTTGCAAAGCGAGGTGTTGTGATGGTTCGGTTGGCAAGCAAACTTACTCTACTCATAAGCAGTCTGTTCCTATTTGGATGTGAAGATCCCCAACAAAAAAATATGGGCACACAAAATATGGGAGCATTGTTGGGCAATGGAGATACGCAAAGCGAGAGCAACCTATTCACTCCCGTAGAAAAAGGGATTGAACTCACCTTTCCTGCCGATCATCAAGCGCACCCAAACTTTCGTCATGAATGGTGGTACTTAACCGCTAACTTAATTGATGAAGACGGCAACCCACTTGGCGTTCAATGGACACAATTTCGCTTTGCTGCTGCGCCACCAAAAGGCGAAGATGACGTGAAGAAAACCGAGTGGCAAACTCAGCAAATCTACATGGCGCACAGCGCGGTCACAACAACGGACAAACACTACGCCGATGAAAAATGGTCGCGCGATCAAGCGTCCTTAGCCGGTGTTGATACCTCACCATTTCGAGTTTATCTCGATGATTGGCAGTGGACCTCTTCAACCAACGACCTCTTCCCTGCCACATTGAAGGCGAACTCCGAACAGTTTGGCTATTCGCTGACGCTTACCAGCAGCGCACCTTATCAAAAGCAAGGCGAGCAAGGGTACAGCACCAAAAGCGCCGATGGTCAGGTGGCTTCGTATTACTACAGCCAACCGTTTATTGATGTGTCCGGTGAGGTCACGATCGACGGCGAAACCCATCAAGTATCCGGCAAAGGTTGGATAGACCGAGAGTGGAGCTCGCAATTCCTACTCGACTCACAACAAGGCTGGGACTGGTTTGCCCTAAGGTTGAGTGACGACACCAGCTTGGTGGTGTTCCAATTGCGGGATTCCAAAACCGGAGCAGCCAGTTACTCAAACGCAAGGCTGATGCAGCAAGATGGTTCTGGCATCACTATCCCACAAAAAGACATTCAGTTAGAGGCAACCAATCAAACAGAAATCCAAGGGCGAAAGTATCCAACCCAGTGGCAAGTGTCGATTCCTAACCAGCAAATCGAGCTTACCGTTTCTGCACTCAACCCGAACGCGAAAATGCCGCTTTCGGTGCCTTATTGGGAAGGTCCAGTGCGTATTGATGGCTCTCATTCTGGGACTGGTTATATGGAGCTGACGGGATATTAAGCGCTCTGAACGGATTTCAATTACCGTTGAGAAGCCATCTTAAGAACCATCTCCTACCCGCAACAGAATGCATCACAATCAGAAATAAATGACTACGACGCATTTATTCGATACTAGCCTTGAATCCTTGCTTCATTGCGGTACGCTTTGAGCAAATCAAACAAGGGTGGCCCCTCTCATGCGTGTCGATTATCACCAACGACTCGTTCCTGTTATTCGCTATCTGGAACAGCACTTTAACGCTCCTCTCAATTTGCTCGAAGTGGCAGCGCTAGCCAACCTCTCTCCCTATCACTTTCACCGTACCTTCAAGGCGGTACAAGGCGAAACATTAGCCGACTTCATTCGACGTTTACGGCTAGAGGCGGCAGCAGACGATCTTTTCAAATCAAAGCAACCAGTGCTGAACATCGCGTTAGAGTACGGTTTTTCTAGTTCGCAAAGCCTAGCTAAAGCGTTTAAGCAGCATTATGGCGTAACACCAACCGCCTTTCGCGACTGTAAAAACTACCAGCAATTTTCTGAACTCGCGCGAAACAGCAAGATTGGACACGCACTGCGCAAGAATGGAAACGAACGAACCCTAAGCGATTCATATACTGACTCTGAACTCACAACATGGAGCAACAATATGGAAACGCAAAACTTTGATAAAGCAAAATTGGCTTACATTCGCGTTAACGGCCCTTATGGCCAAGGTTATGAAGAACCATCAGGTCGCTTGTATCAATGGGCAGGAATGAAAGGTTTGGCGGGCAATACCTGTATCTTCATTTATCACGATAACCCAGAAATCACGCCAGACGAGAAGTGTCGTACTGACATCTGTCTAATGGTGCCAGAAGATACCGAAGTACCAAAAGGCATTGAGCTGCAAGACTTCCCCGGCGGTCAATATGCGGTGATGCGCCAGCAAATTACCGAATTCAGCCAATACCCTAAAGCATGGGATGATTTGATGAGCAAAGTGGTTGAATCTGGTATTGAGAACGACTGTCGACCTTGCTTCGAACTTTATCATAGCTACGATCCACAAACGCACCATGCAGACGTCAGCTTCTGCACTGCCATCAAATAATCGAAAAAAGCCTGCACGTTCGCAGGCTTTCCTTCTATTAGAAATAATGTCTAAATCGATTAGATCGCTTCGCCGTTTACTGTAACAGCAACATCAATATTGCCACGAACGGCGTTTGAGTATGGGCAAACTTGGTGTGCAATGCGCGTTAGCTCTAATGCTTGTTCTTGTGGTAGATCTAACTCTGCCGCGAGGCTAACGGTCAACGCAAAGCCACCGTTTTCATTCGGACCAATGCCCACTTCCGCTGTTACGGGTGCACTTTTCAGGTTTACTTTACCTTCACGTGCTACGTGCAGAATAGCGTTAGAAAAACATGCTGAATAGCCCGCTGCGAAAAGCTGCTCAGGGTTAGTTGCTGCACCTGTGCCGCCCATTTCCTTCGGGTATGACAGCTCTAGATCGAGAAGACCGTCATCTGTTTTTACTTGACCATTACGACCAGCCAAAGCAGTAGCTTGAGTTTTGTATAGAGTAGTCATGCGATTGTCCTTCTTAATTTAAGTTGTGCACAATTTAATTGCTTGCAATCTTATATCGAAGTAAAGATCGTTTGCAACTATATTGTGCACAATTTATTTTGTTACTCTCTTTCTCTGTGAGCAGGTAGGCAACGCCAATGAGCCAGTGTTACACCGACAACACCATGACCAACGACGATAAACTCTTACTCGAAAACCAAGTTTGCTTCCCGCTCTATAGTGCAGCAAATGCGGTGATCCGAGCTTACCGCCCTTTGCTGGACGAACTTGATCTGACTTATTCGCAATACTTAGTGATGATGGTGTTGTGGGAGAAAGACGGTGCCAGTGTTAAAGAACTGGGCTCGCAACTGCATTTGGATTCAGGCACGCTCACGCCGCTGCTTAAACGATTAGAAACAAAAGGCTATGTAGAACGTGGTCGCAGTGACACCGATGAGCGCGTACGCGTACTCAACCTTACAGAGCAAGGTCGTGATCTCAAAGAGCAAGCCAAGTCAGTGCCAAACGCCATGATGTGTAAAATCACGTTGGAGCTGGATGAAATGATCATGCTGAAGAAGTTGTGCGGCAAAGTGCTCGACAATCTGAACTAAAAAATAAAAGCATCCGCTTCCTCACTTCCTATTAGAAAGAGCCTGCCGAGATGCAGGTTCTTTCGATCTTAGCCGGACGATCTCTTAAAGGTCATCATCGGTATTCTCTATTACCACTCGGCCTTCATCTTCAATAAAACCTATCAAAGCAAACTCACTTACATCGGGCTTCCCTATTAATAAAGATAGGAAATGACTATCAATAGGATAGTTACAAGCGATTTTCCTTAAACACAATCCAATGCGAATATACTTTCCGAAAGCAAGAACTGCTCACCCTAAAACATTCTGAGGAAAGTAAAAATGATTAATACAAAGATCAAACCATTTGCAGCTACAGCATACAAAAACGGCGAATTCGTTGAAGTAACAGAACAAGACGTTCTAGGCAAATGGGCTGTATTCTTCTTCTACCCAGCAGACTTCACATTCGTATGTCCGACAGAACTAGGTGACCTAGCAGACCACTACGAAGAGCTACAAAAACGCGGCGTTGAAGTGTACTCAGTATCAACAGACACACACTTCACTCACAAAGCTTGGCACGATAGCTCAGAAACAATCGGCAAGATCCAGTACTACATGCTTGGCGACCAAACAGGCAACATCACAAACAACTTCGGTGTGATGCGTGAAGGCCAAGGTCTTGCAGACCGTGCAACGTTCCTAATCGACCCAGAAGGTACTATCCAAGCAATGGAAATCACTGCTGAAGGTATCGGTCGTGACGCAGAAGACCTACTACGCAAAGTGAAAGCAGCTCAGTACGTAGCAGCACACCCAGGTGAAGTTTGCCCAGCGAAATGGAAAGAAGGCGAAGAGACGCTAGCTCCTTCTCTAGACCTAGTAGGCAAAATCTAAGCCACTGAATTTAAGCTCAATTTGACATGCTAATTGACGCTTAACTTAGAGAGCATTCCAGGTTAGATACCTTGACGACCTTCTACCTGGTTTGCTCTCTCCCTACTGATTTTGTCCAGAGTAACCACTCTTTTGTTTATTTAAGGTAACAACAACTATGTTAGACCAAGCGATCCAACAACAACTCAAACAATATCTGGCTAATGTAAAAGAAGACGTTCGTCTAGTGGTTAGTCTAGATGAAAGCAAAGCATCGAATGACATTCTGTCTCTGGCGAACCAAATCGCAGAGATGAGCGACTTTATCACCGTTGAACGTGACGACAACGCAAGCGCACGTAAACCAGTGATGACGGTGACGAACCCAGTAAAAGGCACAGCACTTCGCTTTGCTGGCCTACCAATGGGTCACGAATTTACCTCTCTGGTATTGGCATTGCTGCACTCTGGTGGTCACCCAATCAAACTAGAGGCGGAAGTGATTGAACAAATCGCAGCGCTAGATAAAGAATTGGATGTTGAAGTGTTCATTTCACTGTCGTGCCAAAACTGTCCAGACGTTGTTCAAGCGTTCAACATGATGGCGGCAATCAACCCGAAAGTGAAAGCAACCATGATCGACGGTGCACTCTTCCAAGATGAAGTGAAACAACGCGACATCATGGCCGTACCAAGCGTATTCGTGAACGGTGAGCTATTCGGTCAAGGCCGTATGTCTCTAACTGAAATCCTAAACAAAGTGGATGACGAAGCGAGCGAGAAAGCCGCAAAAGCACTGAGCGAAAAAGACCCATACGACGTGCTAGTTGTCGGCGGTGGCCCTGGTGGTAGTGCAGCAGCACTATACGCAGCGCGTAAAGGTATTCGCACTGGCGTTGTCGCTAAACGCTTCGGTGGTCAGGTGATGGACACTATGGCAATCGAGAACTTTATCTCGGTAAAACGTACTGAAGGTCCAAAACTGGCGACTGACCTAGCCGAGCACCTAAAAGAATACGACGTAGACGTTGTGACTGAGCAACAAGCGCAAAAACTGATGGGCGCAGCGCACACTGATGATGGCTTGATTTATATCCAACTTGAAAGCGGCGCAACGCTGAAAAGTAAGAGTGTCATCCTAAGCCCTGGTGCACGCTGGCGTGAAATGAACGTTCCGGGCGAGCAAGAGTACCGCAACAAAGGCGTCGCGTACTGCCCACACTGTGACGGCCCGCTATTCAAAGGCAAGAAAACCGCGGTTATCGGTGGTGGTAACTCAGGCATCGAAGCGGCTATCGACCTAGCAGGTATTGTTGAGCACGTAACCGTTCTTGAATTTGCAGACGTACTTCGCGCAGACCAAGTGCTTATCGACAAAGCGAACTCACTACCAAACGTAGACATCATCACGATGGCGCAAACTACTGAAGTTGTGGGTGACGGTACTCGCGTAACAAGCTTGAAGTACAAAGACCGCAACACAGATGAAATCAAAGAGATTGAACTGTCAGGTATCTTTGTTCAAATCGGTCTAGTACCAAACACAGAATGGCTGAAAGATTCAGAAGTAGCGCTTTCTGAGCGCGGCGAAATTGAAGTTGGTAGCCGTGGTGAAACCAGCCTAGAAGGTGTCTTCGCAGCGGGTGACGCTACGACGGTTCCTTACAAACAGATCATCATTGCGATGGGTGAAGGTGCAAAAGCAAGCTTAGGCGCGTTTGACTACCTAATCCGTAAGCAAGGCTAATCTCCAATTTCTTGAGCACAAAGCGCACCGTGCTGTGTTTTCTTCCCCTGAAAACCAATCGGGGCACCGTGACAGCGATGAGTAACAAGAAATAAAAGCAAAAAACCTAGAAGCCCAAAGACTTTGCCAGCAGGTATTAACTGCTGGCTTTTTTGGTTTTTGGGGAGGGGTGTAAGTACATCCCCCAGCACTCCGTGCTTAAGGTGGCAAGTTCTACAGTCACGGATAATTCAGTTCACTCCACTAGCATCACAACGCGCTGCAAATAGATTCTGAATACTCGCTTAGGCTCCTTCAGAATGACGCTGTTCGTTTAGCGCTCTCTTCACCTCATTCCCGCGAACCTAGGTGAGACTGGGAATCTACTCACCACAAGCTTGAACGAAAGAAATTCACACACATACACGTGAAGCATCAACGGTTAGAGAGTTCATGAACATGATCCTCCTCCCAACCTCAAACCACCAACCCCACCTAACCTTCGCTTGTATCAAACTCTAAAGATCTCAACACTCCGGACTCAAAGGGGAGGGACTGGTTCTGCAATCGTGGACAGTTAACTTCACACCGCTAGTAGCATCACAACACGCTGCAAATAGATTCTGAATACTCGCTTAGGCTCCTTCAGAATGACGCTGTTCGTTTAGCGCTCTCTTCACGTCATTCCCGCGAACCTAGGTGAGACTGGGAATCTACCCACCGCAAGCTTGAACGAAAGAAATTCATACACATACACGTGACGCATCAACGGTTAGAGGGTTCTGAACATGATCCTCCTCTCAACGTCAAACCACCAACCCCACCTAACCTGCGCTTGTATCAAACTCTAAAGATCTCAGCACTCCGAGCTCAAGGTGGCAAGTTCTACAATCGCGGATAATTCAATTCACACCGCCAGCATCACAAAGCGCTGAGAATAGATTCTGAATACTCGCTTAGGCTCATTCAGAATGACGCTGTTCGTTAAGCGCTCTCTTCGCGTCATTCCCGCGAACCTAGGTGAGACAGGGAATCTACTCACCACAAACTCGCTCGAAAATGATTAGCACGAACAAACAAAAGATGAATGAGGGTTGCAAGCACATAACCCAACTCGCAGATTCAAAGTACCACCCCACCGAATCTCTCCATGTATCAAGCTCCAAAGACACCAACTCTAAAAAAATTTAAAAAAGCCCTTTACCTCGACTTAACTTGAGGTTTTAGCATGTTCATCGTTGGCTAGGAAATGACAAAAAGGAGCACATCATGATCCAACTAGAACATATTAATTTAGTCGTGAAAAACATCCCTGAAATGCTGAAGTTTTATCAAACTGCATTTCCACATTGGTACGTGCGTGATGAGGGGAAAGGCGAATGGAGTGGTAAGCCAAGAAACTGGCTACATTTTGGCGACGAGTATCAATACATTGCTATGAGTGACCACGGTGAAGGTGAGAACCGCGAGTTGGGCGGCCACCAAGTAGGGCTAGCGCATTTTGCTTATGTGACCAACAACGTCGATGCAATCATCAAAAGACTAACCGATGCAGGTTATCCGATTGCCCAACCTGGCGCTGATGAACCATACCGCAAGAATGTGTATTTTGTTGACCCTGCAGGTTTTGAGATCGAATTCGTTGAATACCTGACGGATGACCCAAAACTTCGTAACCTGACAAGCTAAAAGAGACGTAAATAATAAAACGCCAGCAGATGGTGACTACTGGCGTTTTGGTTTATCTATCAGGTTTCTTTATCGCATTAGCGCTGTTTGGCAAAAACCTGAGTCCAGTAATACCCGTAGCTTGCCGAGTGATTTTCGACAAGCGACGCGCCCATCTGATCAAAATCCGCACTCATGATATTGAGGCAGTGACCTTCGCTCGATAACCAAGCATTAACGACGGCGTTAATGGAACTTTGCCCTACGGCGACATTCTCACCAATAGCGCTCCAAGCATAGCCCGTTGCGTTGACTCGATCTGACATATTGCTGCCATCGGAGCCTGTGTGACTCATGAAATCGCTGTTCGCCATGTCGCTTGAGTGTCGATAAGCGGCGCTTTCCAAAGCGTAGCTCCAAGTCAGGGCCCCAACAGGTGGCATGGTGGTTGCGCCACACTGTTGTGTAGTAGAGCGAGCGCTGTTGACCGCTTCGAGCATCTGCTCGGCAAATGTGCCTTGTGACGATGTGGAACCTGTGTTTTGAGAGCCGTTTTCTACAGGTGCTGACGACTCCCCATCGCCGCCACATGCGCTGAGAAGTAGGGCCAAAGCAGGCACTAAGATCTTAGTTGGCATTGTCTTTCCTTTATGAGTGACGAAGAGCAAACTGCGCTTGTCGATAATAACGCCCAATAACCTAACAAAAACCCATAAAAGCACCATATGGCTTGGAGTGTTTTAACCAAAGACTCACATGAAGTTTTCAATCTCCTTGGTTCGGTTGGTAAATCGGCAACGTTTCAGCCCACGTATGGAATGGCGTTTCATCCATATCCTGTATTGCTTGAGTGATAAAATCGATGAACACCCTCACTCGAGCAGGCACATATTCCCGGTTGGCATAGAGAAGATACACGCCATTTCCTGCTTGACGCATGCTCGGAAATATCGGCACTAAACGCCCGGCTTTGAGCCAATCCCTCGCGATAAAGTGAGGAATCTGAGTTAATCCCAAGCCTTCTGCGCAAAGCTCTGCCATCGATTCGCCGTCGTTTACAATAAAATTTCTCTCGGGGTTATACTCACTTGCACCGTCTGGTTCTGGCATCCGAATCGGCAACAGTTTTCCCGTTTGTTTAAAACGAAAACGAACCCAAGAATGGTCATTGAATACATCCGGGCCACTCGGAACACCATGCCGCGCTAAGTAATCCTGACTGCCACAAATAATAAAATCGATAGGACTCAGCTGGCGCACAATCAACTGGCTGTCCTGAACGATACCAGATCTAATCGACACATCAATCCCTTGTTCAATAATATCAACGTAGGCGTCATCGTAATGAATATCGATAGTGATGCTGGGGTAGCGGCGACAAAACTCTTTTAATAAAGGGCGAATGTAAAGGCGACCGTAAGAGACCGGCACATTAATCTTAAGCAGTCCTGAAAGCGCATCATTGTGGCTTTTCAATGAATCCTCACACGCCGTCAGTTCGTCCAGTACAAACCTAGCGGTATTTGCGTATCGACGACCGGCTTCTGTCAGACGGTTCTGTCGCGTAGAACGTTGGAAAAGCTGTATTCCCAAGTCGCTTTCAAGACGATGGATGGCCTTACTCACCGTAGAAGGGTCTGTGCCATACGCTTTGGCGGCCGCAGCAAAACTGCCACCTTCTAAAGTGGCAATAAAAAATCGTAGGGACCGTATCTTATCCATAAAACTCGTGCACTCCATTCGTGAACTTTATTCACTTTAGTAAAGACAAAGTGGCTCTTCAATCACCAATCAGCCCAAATATAATGAATCTCAATAACTTGGATGCTCTGTTAGCGAGGAAAAAACAATGGGTAAAAATGGATTAAAGAATGCACTACAACTATTGATAGCGACCTTAGTCCTATTCTTTGGGATGCTTCAAACGGCACATGCGGCGGATAAACGCATTGGCATTCTGGTTTACGACGGCGTACTGACCTCTGATGTTACTGCGCCTTTAGAGGTCTTTGGCGTCGCAAGTCGTCTGACTTGGTTTAGCGATTATGAAGTGCTCACTATTTCCGTCTCTGAGCAGAAAACCATCACCACTGAAGAGGGATTAAAAATTGGTGTGGATGCTTGGATTGGCGATCAGCCGGAGCTCGACGTGCTGGTTTTAACATCCAGCTACGACATGGATGCGCTAATCGAAAACAAGGATCTCATTCACTTTATTCAAACCACATCAAAGGCGGCAGATTGGATGGCAAGTAATTGCTCTGGTGCGTATCTATTGGCCGAGGCTGGCCTTTTAAACGGTAAGAAAGCGACGACATGGGCAGGAGGTGAAAACGGATTACAAAAAGACTATCCAGCAGTTGATGTACAGGTCGACCAGAATTTTGTTGTTGATGAGGGTGTCATCACCTCAAACGGCAGCCTAGTTAGCTATCAAGCCGCCCTTAAATTGCTGCATCTCATGACTTCAGAATCTAAAGCTCAAGAAGTCGCAGACGCCCTTCAATACTCACGTTTTTCTACCCAGCCATTTTAAGCGGGCAAGAATGAAACCGCAGGTAACCTTTGAGCTTCAGAGGTTACCTTGCTACTCAGCTCTACACTTCTGATCTTAATGCTATGGAAAAACACAAACGATACGAAGCAATGACGAAGGAGCGATACCAAGATATCTATCGTCTCGCGTATTGGCTATGCAAAGATCATCACCTTGCTCAAGATTTGGCGCAAGAAACCTTTCTGAAAGCGTGGCGATTCTTTGATAACTTAAATGATCCCAATGCCGCGAAGCCTTGGCTCATCACCATTTTGCGTCGTGAGAATGCTCGGCGCTTTGATAAAAAGCAGTACAATTTTGTCGATATTGATGAGTGTGTAATACAGGCAAAAACCTACCCTGGCAGTGACCACGACATGGCACAAGATTGGCTTCAAAAACAAATGATGATTCTCGAACCCAAATACCGAGAGCCATTGGTCTTAAAACTCGTAGTCGGGTTTAATCATAATGAAATTGCTCAAGTCTTAGAGCTTAATCACAACACCGTGGCGACTCGATTATTCAGAGCACGCAATCAGATCATTGCGCAGAGGGAGCGCGATTAAGACACAAAAAAAGTAGTCAATCATGTCAACTAACTGGCTATGCTCCGGTCTATTTCATAAGTCGTTACACAACTCGGCGCTTTAACGCTTTACATCAAGCGCGACTAGATGAACACTTCTCGTCAAAGTACAATAACAGCCGACATAGAGTAGAGTCAGTAAAACATTATGAGTAACACAACGGCGAAAAAGCCGAATCCCCTATTCGAGATTCTTTTTAACGTATTCATCCCTTCCTTTATCTTGATGAAGTTTAGCGGTGATGAACACCTAGGAACAGCAATGGCGCTGGTTGTCGCTTTGCTATTTCCTATCATTTACGGCGGTATGGACCTTGTCCGGAACAAGAAATTTAACTTTATTTCTGCACTTGGCTTTATCAGTGTTTTATTAACTGGCGGCATTGGCTTGTTAGAGCTTGATACACGTTGGCTAGCCTTGAAAGAAGCCCTGATCCCTGGCCTGATCGGTTTAGCGGTTTTGGGCTCAACGTTTACCCGCTACCCACTGATGCAGAAGTTAGTACTGAATGACACGGTATTAAATTTATCGCTGATTAACGAACGCTTGAAAGAGAACGGTCAATCAGAGGCATTTGAACGTTGTCTAATGTCATCAAACTATCTGTTTGCGAGTACTTTTGCGTTCTCATCCGCGATGAACTACTTCCTTGCGACTTGGATCGTGACCAGTCCTTCGGGCACGGCTGCCTTTAATGAAGAGTTGGGTAAGATGACGCTTTACAGCTACCCGATGATTGCAATTCCAAGCATGTTAATGATGTTCGGTATTTTTTATTACATTTGGCGTCAAGTACGTACGATGACATCGCTCGAAACAGAACAAATTTTCCATCTAAAATAGTCCCATCATTACAAATAACCCATCAAAAAAGGGAGGATTTTATCCTCCCTTTTCTCAACAGACTCACTGTAATTCATAGCGTCAAAATAATTTTTCCTGACACCACCGATGAGCGTTGCTCAACCATTTCAATCGCAGTTTGAAAATCCTCTAGCGGCAGCTCAGACGCTACACTTAACTTTATATCGTTGGCAATAAAGTGGTCTAACATTTCAGCGAATACCGCCTTTCTCCCGCCTTTACCTACCGATTTTTCCCAATACCGCAAAAAGAAGGTGCTAAAGTCGATGTTGTTGGTCTTCATCAATTTAAAAAACGCAGGCGTATAAGGCGCTAACGACAACGTTCCGTAGTTGATGTATTGACCGTTTTCTTTCAAGGTACGAATGAGATACGTGCCAGCCTCACCGCCTATCGCATCCAAAGCGGCCGTTGGTTGTGGCAGTTTGCACGTTTGCAGTTGCGCATGTAAGTCTTGCTTCGCGTCCAACACTGGAATCGTATCGTACGGATACTCGTCTGGCTTTGAAGTGACAGCAATCAGTGTAAAACCCAGGGAATGGGCGAGCTGGGCAAATATCTTACCGATCGCCGAACCCGCCGCATTGATGATCACCACATCCTCTTTGTTCAACTTAGCCACTTTAATGGTGATCACCCACGCGGTTAACGCGTTGATGTACAACTGGCAGGCATAGCCGTTATCCAAACTCTCAGGTAGCGGAAAAAGATTCTCAGGCGAAGCATCTATGTAGTATTGCCAAGTACCACTCATCGCCACCAACACTTTTTGCCCAACTTGAAGGTCAGTGTGATCGACTGCACTGACTTCCACCACACGCCCAACCGCTTCAAATCCCGGCACGCGAGGTGGTACGTGAACGCGGCGGTATTGCCCAACACCATAAATGGAAAGCAAGTCACTTGGGTTAATGTTTGTAGCTTCGAGCCTCACCCGAATCTTGCCCTGAACAAGCGGTTTGAGGGGCTCTTTTTCCAACGACAGCGACGTTTTGGGCTGACCAAAACAGAATTGATTCACTCGAGTATTTATCGTTGGTGCCATTGTTATTCATACCATGTAATTGAAATTCAAAAAGGAAGTTTCGCGACTTCTACTCAAAAGCATTAAGTGAAGTCGAAGCTCTGTATTTCTACCTGCGCGATGCGCCGTTCACTCTAAACTGTTGTGGCGTCATATCAAAATAGGCTTTAAATGCTTTGATGTAGGATGAGTCGTTTTGATAACCCACTAGGTCTGCAATGGCTTGGATTGGCAACGATTCATCTAACAAAGAAAGCGAGTAAATCAGCCGAATTTGTTTCCGCCAAAGCAGAAATGAAGTGTTGAATTCCTTGGCGAACAACCGTGATAAAGTGCGCTCAGACGCCCCAATTTTCTCCCCCCACTCTTTTAGCGAACAGCTCAACGCGGGCTCGTCAGTCAGTTGCTCGAAAATCAGTTTTAGTCGGCGATCTTGTGGCAGTAATAACTGAAATGTCTGCACGTTGCTTTTCAAAATTTGATCATGCAACACCGCCAGCAAATGCAGCACTTCTTCATGGCTTGTCTCATTTTCACACTGTCTGCGGATCTCTTGTAAAAGCTCATTTAAAAACGGCGTTAGAGCAATGGTTCTCACTTGTGGCTCGTACATTGCGCCAAACGCAGGGTTAAGGTAAATGCCAACAAAGATCGTGTTACTCAGAGCAATCGACTCGTGTTGAACACCCGCAGGAACAAATAACGCAGAAGTGTGCGGAACCAAATGCTGATAATGCTCCGTTTGTGTTTGCAATAACCCTTTGATAGGAAAGATGATTTGATGCCAAGTGTGTTGGTGCAGCGCATCAATGTAACCTTTTGGCATGTCGATGGTTTTCACCAAAACAGGAGAATGGGGATTAGCGACCATCATCTCATTGGAGGTCATGACGCCTGACTTCGAATCAATTTGGCGAGTTAGCATTGTTGATTGTCTTTTCATCCCTATTCCGACACAAGTTCACTAGGCTATCATGCTCCGCATCGCGAATGAAGGTAAACACTTTATCTCTCATTCAAATAATAAGGAGGTTACATGAAGAAAATCGGCGTCGTAAAAGCTGTGCTAGCAGGGAAAACTGTCCCTTATGCTCATGGAGCGCAAAGCGCAATCAACAAACAAGTGTTGCCCGAGCGCCAGCACGCAACAGAGCTTGGTTTTATCAGTGATGAGCAAGGCGATCCACGCTTTCATGGTGGAATTCAAAAAGCGCTTCATATTTACCCAAGCGAGCACTACCCAATCTGGCAACAACAATTAGGCGAAAGAACTATTTTCCAATCCGCTGGCGGCTTTGGCGAAAACATCAGCTCCGAGGGCGTCACCGAATCCACGATTTGCTTGAAAGATAAAATTCGCATCGGCTCAACACTACTGGAAGTATCGCAAGGTCGCATGCCTTGTTGGAAACTTAACGTACGCTTTGACCAACACGACATGGCGAGAAGACTGCAAGATACGCTTCGAACAGGCTGGTATTTCCGAGTGTTGGAGGAAGGCGATATCGGTGCAGGTGACAAGATTATTCTGTGTGAAAGACCTTATCCAGAATGGCCACTGGCTCGCATCATGGGCGCGGTTTTCACTGGCTGTTTAGATAGAGAAGAACTCACTAAGCTGTCTGAACTGCCGTTAGTCGAGTCTTGGGGCAAGTTGGTCGAGCGCCGCCTAGAAACTGGCGAAGTCGAGGATTGGGAAATGCGCTTGGTTGGCCCAACAAGACAATAAAAAACGCAGAGTAAAAGCTCTGCGCTCGCTATAAAAACGTGGCCTTTGTTATTGCTGTCCTGCTGCATACTGACCATCGGTAACTTGCTCTTTCCAGATAACGTTTTCACCGTCTTTTGACGCCGTAACCACTAGGTGAGTCATTGGCGCATTTGGTGTTGCACCGTGCCAATGGTCGATACCAGGCGGACACCAAACACTATCACCAGCAGCAAATCGAATTACATGCCCATCACGCGTTCCTGTAAGTGCGGTACCGGAAGTGACGATCATGTGTTGTCCTGCTGGGTGAGTATGCCAAGCGGTTCGAGCTCCTGCATCAAAAGTGACATAGGCGGCGCTGTAGTTTGCAACTTCGTTTTCAGGAAACAACATCTCGACGTTAACTTTCCCGGTAAATAGGTTTTCAGGTCCTTGAAACGATTTCTGATCAGCAGAGCGATAAACTTGCTGCGAAGATGAGTTACCATCGGCTGCTTGAGCGATTGGAAGCATAAATCCCGTCGACAACAGCACAGACCAAATAAACAATGATGATTTATTTTTCATAAAACGAATTCCTTTCTAATTGATATGATTGGCCAAATAATATTTATTTTTCCAAAACTGTTTTTAGGATCGATTGAGCATTGTTAGACACACTTTCACCACAGCACTCACTTAATACAACAATAAATTCCTCTAACTCTTTAAGAGAAACATTGTTATTCATACTGATATTATAGTGAGCTGCTAATTGGCTATTAACACCGTTCATATTTGCTAATGCTGCAATCGTAGCAATTTCACGCTCTTTCCAAGTGAGCATATCGCGTTCAAAAATATCACCAAACAAATGTGCTTTTAGGTATTCATCAATTTGCGGAGAAAAATCGAATAGCGCGCCTTTTACTTCTGCACCAACAAGTTGTGTTTGGTTTTCAGCGCCAAATTCTAAGCTGGTTTTATCGTTAGGTAACGCGCTTGATTCTCGCCCTAAGGTATCGGTAATACCTTGGCTTTTACGTTCCTCCAACACCGTCATAAATGTTGCTAGTCCATTCAAACTGCGCGGAAATCCAGCATGCGCGTACAACTGAGCCAGCACTTCTTTTATCTCGTTGACCGTTAGGCCTGCGTCTAACCCATCATTAAGGCTTTGTGTTAGTTTTTCTATTTCACCACTCGCAGTAAAAGCAGAAATAGGAATAATAGCTCGCTCTTTGTCACTGAATATTTCTGATGCTGAAGCGATATTCGTTGTGCATAGCGTTGTCATAGTGAGCACCAATATTAATATTGATTTAACAGATTTGTTTAATGCTTTCATATCAAAATTCCATTATGTAACGGTGTTCTAATCCATAGAAGTTCTAGAAATATATTTATTAGCGTTCTGATTTCTACATTAATAATTTACATCGTCAACTGGGTCATTAATTTAATTTTTCGATCGTGACACGGTTTGTTTCTTTCGAAATAAAGCAATGAATCCCATCATCGATTTGACCTAATTTAATTAACCCAGACGCGTAACCAAAGTCTTTATAAAAGATAACTAAATTTCCCCAAGGGGCGTAATAAGAGATGTCACCCGTTTTTGATTGAGTTCCAGAAGGTGCGCCTTCGCGAGTTAACTTATTCGGTAAGTAAGCAATTTTCTCTGTATTTGCGTAGTCTTGTAGATCTAATGTTAGAGGCAATTGACGAACAAAATCGTCTGTACTCGCACTGCTCTTCAATGTGCCTAAAACACTGCAATCATCGAAAATAAAACGAATTTTCACTATATTTTCCTCCAATCCAGCGCTATTAACTTCTGCGTTTACAATGCAGAGGAACATCCAGGCACTACTCACCAAAACGCATCTCACCCACTGATTGAAACGGTACGCTTGTCTCATCGAGATTCCCTTTTCTCACTGAAAACTTAGCTCGGGCTACTTTAGTTGCATGTACTCTTGATCAGAGACTGGTTCGCACCATTCATTACTTGCGCCTTCAGCCGGTATTTCTATTGCTACATGTGAGAACCAACTGTCTTTAGCTGCGCCATGCCAATGCTTAGTACCTGGCGCGATATGCACGACATCGCCAACATTCAACTCTTGTGCTGGTTGGCCAAATTCTTGATACCAACCTCGCCCTCCTGTCGCTAACAGAATCTGCCCACCTTCATGATGAATATGCCAAAAATTGCGACACCCTGGTTCAAACGTTACGTTCGCCACGATAAGACCAGGCTGATTGAGCAACGCCAGATAACTCGTACCAGTAAAGTAATCCGCATACGCTTCATTCTTTTCACCAAACTCGAAAATGCCTCGACCTTGAAATACACCGGCTTGCAGTACGTCAGGGATTTGAGTATTGCTTTTGTTATTCATCATGACTCCAAATAGTGTTCTTGAGTGCTTTCATCACCCTACAAACGTAAGGCATGGTCATTCACTCACCAAACCATAGGTTCACTGTATTGCGCTTTGATAGATGACCGTTAGCCTATTCTTTGCTAATACTTGCCCAATATTCCAAACCAATACAAAAGACAACCATACTTGAGGCCGGTTAGAAAAAACGGAATAAAAACTCAGAAATACATAATGATTTAATTTTTAAAGAATAAACTCATGGAAGACAATTAGCCCGCTCGACAATCAAGCAGAAAGATCAATCTCCGATCGCTTAACCTCGAAATAGACACTTGCCCAATATTCTTTACTTAAAGAAATGAACTGTTATAACTATGCTTAATGAAGTCGCTTAATTGACACCGAAGAGGCGTTAACTACAAAGGCAGAAATCGCATGCCGTTAACCCCGAACCTGAGGCCAACCAGAGGAGAGCACTGACTTATGCAAGAGGTACCGTCAAACACTTCGTCAACCCTGGCCGGTGCAATAGAAAAGCTTGCCAAGCACATTGAGAAATGGGCAAATGGCGCGAACCAATATGACACAGAAATTCCAGGATTAAGGTTCAGTCGCTGGGCAACCCCAACACCACCGACAAGCTACACCCACAACCCAAGTATTTGCTTAATTGCTCAAGGGAGAAAGCGCGTGTTGTTGGGTGAAGATAGCTTTGTTTACGATGCGAACCACTTTTTGATCTCCTCTGTCGACTTGCCGATTATCGCCAATATCATTGAAGCCAGTGAAGATAAACCTTATTTAGGGGTGATTATGGAGCTGGATCTGACTGAAATATCTCAACTTATTGTCGATAGTGAACTGACGTTTAATCAAAGCAAAGAAGCGCAAAAAGGCATAGCGGTTGGAGAATTGTCGGAGCCATTACTTGACGCCTTTCTGCGTTTAATAGAGCTGCTGGATGAAGGACAAAGCATCAAAATTTTAGCGCCGATCATTAAACGAGAGATTTTTTATCGACTGTTAATCACCGAACAGGGCGCTCGTCTTAATCAAATCGTGACTGCAGGAAGTCACAGCCATCAAATCGCGAAGGCCATTGATTGGTTGAAGAATAATTTCGTAAAGCCGTTAAGTGTCAGTGAGTTAGCCGCCTACAGTGGCATGAGTAAATCGGCGTTTTATACTCACTTTCGTTCTATGACATCCATGACTCCACTGCAATTTCAAAAGAAATTAAGACTCAGCGAAGCTCGGCGTTTAATGCTTACAGAAAACCTCGATGCCATGGCGACTACGTTTAAAGTGGGTTACGAAAGCCCTTCTCAATTTAGCCGTGAATACAGCCGTTTATTTGGTGCGCCACCATCCAAAGACATCAAGTCTTTGCGCGAGAGTATGGGTTAAGCTCGGAATATCCTAGGAAGAAGCTAGAAAGTGAAACCGTCAGCCTCGTACTGCCTCGAGGCTAACGGTTTTATTATTTGGGATAGAATGAACGTCACCTGCATTTGCAAGCAAAACTGCGCAATATTGTTTATAACACCGCTTGTCGACTAGGCAAAAATACCTCACCCAACATACAGCGAACCGAGCCACCACCAATAGATTCTATGGTAGAAACATCGAATGGCAGCAATTTACCGTGCGTCGCAAGTTGATTTCTTTGTGCAGGAGAGAAAGCATCGTATGCCGATTGCGACATCGCAATGACTTTGTCTCCATTGATGGTTTCCAACTGAAGAATGTTGCCGCAGAACTGGTTCATTTGCTCAATCGAAATAGAGATCACTTGCTTATCTTTGGCGAGTGATTTCAGAACAAAACGACGCTCAAATTCTGGGATCACTTCGTCACAAATCACGCAGAACTGCTCACCCACAGCCATCATCACGTTGGTATGGTAAATAGGCGCACCAGACGGCAAACGGGTTTGGAAAGAGATCACTCGTTCATAGCCAATGCGATCGGTGTAATCTTCTAAAACCAGACGATCACAACGTTGTGAAAGTGCGGCGTAGACCGTTTTATTTAAGTGGTCAAAGACCATCACACCCGTGCTTTCTAAATACGCTTGCTCATCAAGATATTCAGTTAGGCTGCTACGTCGATGAACTTCTCGCCCAGCTTGCGCTAGTGCCGCCACAAGCGCATCAGGACGCACTTCTTTTTGACGGTTTTCACAGGCCATTGGAAAGGTGTACAACGTGCCATCTGGCGTAGTGCTAAACCAGTTGTTTGGAAATACCGCGTCTGGCGTCGAAACATCTGAAGCTGGATAATCAAACTCAACAACTTGAACGCCCTCTTGACGCAGCGTTGCTACCATACTCGCGAACTCGGCCATCACTCTACGCGAGACTTCTTCTTGGCTGAGTGACACTTTATGTTGGAACTCATTATCTTGTGCGGTTTCTTCATTAAAACGAAACTCTTTCGGTGGCACCATCACTACGCAGTTTGCGGTTTGGCGCTGAGCACTTTGCGTGCTTTCTTCTTTCCCATTAGCAAATTGGGTCACTGATTCGTGTAATAGCATCCAATACATTCCTTATCACTAGAATGAGGAGATTGTAAATTTATTGTTAACTTCAGTTTTGCTGTTTTCACAATTAATTTAATTACCTAGAAGTAATTTTCACTGCACTTAGCTTATTTCTCCCGAAATTTTATTGTCACTATGCAGATTTAAGGTTTTATGGCATCGCGATGAACATGCGAAGAATTCATCATAAGAATCAGAACCATAGACAACCACACCCATAACCAACTAGTTACATTTAAAACACAATCGGTTAGACTATTTTTTCGCCCCTCTCGTCAATCCGTCTGCTTTCTCGAGGAGCAGCCAAAAACCCTTATACACGCGACTTCGTCCAAAGCTGCGTGAATCGATGGATTTAGCCACCCCAAATGGCACTGTTTTAACTTTAGGATGAGTTATGTTTAAACGATTTGAAGGCTTTACAGAGCCGTTCCCCAAATCCACACCGGATCAGCCTCCTTCAGGGATGCTCGCTTTTTTACGTTATTACACCCGCGGCTACGAAAAGCCTTTGATCATCATGTCTTTGATGGCCACGATTGTTGCTGTCGTTGAAGTTATGTTGTTTGGCGCGATGGGACAATTGGTTGATTGGTTGTCTACCAGCAATCCAGAAACGTTCTTGCAAGACAATAAAGCAGATTTAATTTTCTACGGAACCTTATTGTTGGTTGTCATGCCCATTTTGGTAATCGTGTATTCGTTGCTCGTTCACCAAACATTATTGGGCAACTATCCAATGTCTATCCGCTGGCTTGCACACCGGTATTTGCTCAATCAAAGCTTAAACTTCTATCAAGATGATTTTGCAGGCCGAGTTGCAACTAAAGTCATGCAAACCTCATTAGCTGTGCGCGAAACCGTCATGAAAGCTATGGATGTATTTGTTTATGTTACGGTTTACTTCACCAGCATGATCATTATGTTAGCGACGGCAGACTGGCGTTTGATGATCCCAATGATCGTCTGGCTGCTCGCTTACATCGCTATCCAAATCTATTTCGTTCCTAAGCTCAAAGACGTCGCTTCAGCGCAGGCCGATGCACGTTCGACAATGACAGGACGCATCGTCGACAGCTATACCAATATTCAAACCGTCAAACTGTTTTCTCATAGCCAGCGCGAAACCCAATATGCCGAGCAAGGGATGAAGGGATTTTTGAATACGGTCTATCGTCAAATGCGCCTAGTGACCGGCTTCGACGTTGCTGTAGAGATCTCAAACTATATTTTGGTGTTTTCCGTTGCTGCTTTATCGATTTACCTGTGGTTGGATAGTGCCATCAGCGTTGGCGCGATTGCGATTGCTGTTAGCCTTGCATTACGCGTAAATGGTATGTCGATGTGGATCATGTGGGAAGTTGGCGCCCTCTTTGAAAATATGGGAACCGTAGTCGATGGAATGAAAACGCTCTCTAAGCCTATTGATATTAAAGATAAACCAGGCGCAAAAGACTTAGTAGTCACTGAAGGTGGCATTCACTTTGATAACGTCAGCTTCCATTACGGTGAGAACAAAGGCGTGATTAGCCACCTCGATCTCAACATCAAACCAGGAGAGAAAGTCGGCTTGGTTGGGCGCTCCGGCGCCGGAAAATCAACTCTGGTGAACTTGTTACTTCGTTTCCACGATGTCGAAGACGGCAGCATTAAGATCGATGGACAGAACATCTCAGAAGTCACACAAGACTCTCTGCGTTCAAAGATCGGTATGGTGACCCAAGATACTTCTCTGCTGCACCGCTCGATTCGCGACAATATTTTGTATGGCAACCCAGATGCGACAGAAGAAGATTTGTTGAAAGCCACTAAGCAAGCGCATGCCCATGAGTTTATTGAAACTCTGACCGACCCATTTGGCAACGTCGGATACGATGCGCAAGTTGGTGAACGTGGTGTGAAACTGTCTGGCGGCCAACGTCAGCGTATCGCAATATCTCGTGTGCTACTAAAAGATGCACCATTGCTGGTACTGGATGAAGCTACATCGGCTCTGGATTCAGAAGTCGAAGCAGCGATTCAGGAAAGCTTGAATGAATTAATGCAAGGAAAAACCGTTATTGCGATTGCGCACCGATTGTCGACCATCGCACAAATGGATCGCCTCATCGTGCTAGATAAAGGCAGTATTGTTGAACAAGGTTCTCACCAAGAGCTCATCGCGAACAACGGTATTTATGCCCAGCTTTGGGCCCATCAAACTGGCGGATTTATCGCTGAAGAGTTAGAAAATCAACACGTTTCTTAATTAGCGAGAAACCCAATAAAAACGGCGCATGAAGCGCCGTTTTTCATTTTTATTGATAACCCTATACTCATATAGCCATTATAGTTTCTCATATATGAAACATCCTCCATGATAAAGCTCACATTTTTTCTGCTAATATACCGCCTCGTTGCGTATCCATTGCAATGAACACAATACAGAGTTTTGAGCCGTCTTCATTTGTCATTTCACTTTTTGAGAAACAGCTATACTCAATAGATGGCTTAGTTATTAGATTAACAATAAGGTAATTAGCTTATGTGTAAATGTGGTTCAATGCAGATCGTACAACTCAAACCAAGTTGGGCTGACAAGCTATTCGGCTACTCAGAAAGATGGAAATGCCAACTTTGTTGTAAGATCTACCGCATCTAAAATTAAAAATAGAATCTTAGTTTTTCTAAGAAAAAGCAGTGGCCCGACAGTAACTGTCGGGTTTTGTTTTTCTGCACATCCATTTTTATCCCTTCGCAACACGGTCACTCATCACGGCAAAACCTAGCATCTCAATGTGACTTAGGTATAGAATCAGGCCCACTTATTTATTCCGATATTCACATATAACTGGTCACTATGAACAAAAGTTTGCTAACGAATGTCCTCGCTATCGCTTTGATGGCTGGAGGTCATCAATTACAAAACGACTACCTTTGGTATGCGGGGCTGTTTGCGTTCTCAGGCGCCATCACTAACTGGCTTGCCATCCACATGCTGTTTGAAAAAGTGCCTGGATTATACGGTTCTGGCGTGATCCCCGCGCGATTTGAAGAGTTTAAACTGGCTATCAAAAACTTGATGATGGAGCAGTTCTTTACCGAAGCGAACATCGATCGATTCTTGAACAAAGAAATGGCGGGCGGTGTAAACATCGATCTTCAACCTGTGATTGAGAAAGTGGATTTAAACCCAGCCTTTGACTCTTTGGTAGAAGTGATCGAAGGCTCTCAATTTGGCGGCATGCTAGCGATGTTTGGCGGCGCGGAGGCATTACAACCTATGCGGCAGCCTTTCGTCGAAAAGATGCAAGAATCCATTATTGAGTTGAGCAAGAGCGATAACATCAAAGAAGCACTGAAAGAGCAGTTCGAATCTCCTGCTATGATGGATGAGATAAAGCAAAACATTGAAGGCATCATTGATCAGCGCTTGAGCGAGTTAACACCCGCACTGGTCAAAGAAATGGTGCAAAAAATGATTAAAGAACACCTTGGCTGGCTAGTCGTTTGGGGTGGCGTATTTGGTGGTTTGATTGGTGTTATCAGCACCTTTATCGGCGCATAGTCGCTCACCGATTTATCAAAAAGGAGCTTCGGCTCCTTTTTTGATCTTGAAAAAGTAATACGCCAAGTCACGCTAAATAATATGCTCAACGCATAAGCGCTGCAGTCATAGACATCAGCCTCGCCTAACCAAGGAGCTCCGGGTTCACGCCAAATCCTGTTTTATGTTCTTCAATTACCACTTCACTACGAGTCTGGATCACCCCCGGAAGCGTGCCTAACTTACTCGACATAAACTCCTGATACGCTTTCATACTCTTAACACGAACCTTTATCATGGTATCGAAGTCCCCAGAGAGCGAATAACACTCTTCAATTTCCGGCATCAATTCGACGGCTTTCGCAAACTTTTCAAAAATGGAAAAACTGGTTTGGTCTAAGCGAATATGGATGAATACTTGCACATCCAACCCTAATTTTTCCGCATTCAGCTCAGCATGGTAGCCATTGATATACCCCTCTTTTTCTAGCCGCTTCACTCGGTCAGAACACGGCGAGGTCGTTAAGTTGATCTGCTTTGCGAGTTCAACAACTGGAATTCTGCCTCTTGAATGAAGCACTCTCAAAATGTGTAAATCAATCCGGTCCAATTGGTAACTCATTAACCACATCCTTGTAACCACTCAGGAAGCATCACATTAATCGTTGCTTAAACAATTGCAAACCATCAAATGCACAGCATGTGAAATTCAGCAGAGAATAATTCGAAAATAACTAAGGAAGGAAAGGGCTGCGATTACTGCCGCTCTCTCCATAACCGAGTATGAAGAACAAAAGTAATCTAGCGGCTCCCGTAGAGTCGCAAATTTGAAAGCGTGTGATACGCCTTTATAGATCTGGCGTGCGGGGCAAGCAAGCCGCCCTGTTTAGCTATTAATCATAGCTATCGCTCTGAATTAGAGAGCTGCCGACGTATGCCTGGTAGGATGAGGAATCACTTCTCCAATTGCACGATGATTACAGCATCGGCAGTAGTATTGTGGTTCCATCTCGTAGTAGTGTTCACCTGATACAAATTTCGCCATCAGCTGTGTAAAACTCACCACTTTACCTGTCAACGAATCAACGGGCTGTGGCTCGCAACGCTTCATGATCACTTTATGTTGCGTTGATTTTCTACAAGCTGCGCAATATATATCCGGCATTTCTCTTCTCCCTGTTTTTCAGTACTACTGACAATTGACATATTTTGTTCAAAATAATTCCACAATAAAAAAGCCCCTTTAATTTTTTGTGTCCTATCTTCAAAAAATTGGACGAAAGTATCAAAAAATTGAGACATTGGTCAGACCTCAACTTTTGTACCATTATTATGAACGAACGCGCTTATGTGTGTAATAATACGACACATCACACATAAGCAATTGTTGCTACTCGCTATTTCAATCTGCAATGATCAATTTTATGGCGTTTTAAATATGGCTTTCACTCACATTTTCGATTCAGGCATTACTTGGTTGTTTAAACATGCCTGATTTACAGTGTGAATCTGCAATTTCCACGATACTGACTCATCTCAAGGACGCACGATGACGCTTCAACCAACGCTCACGACACAAAGGCTTATTCTTCGCCCATTTCATCCGACAGACAGCGCAACAGTCGCACGACTCGCAGGAGACAAGAGCATTGCAGATATGACGGCAAATATTCCTCATCCCTATGAAGAGCCGATGGCACAAAGTTTGGATTAAGAGCCATGTTGGCGTATATCAAAAGCGTAGCGGGGTCATATATGCTATTACCCTGCGTCAAGACGAAGTGTTAATTGGTGCTGTTAGTCTGCTAAACATCTCGGAGGGAGTCGGCACATTAGGGTATTGGCTTGGCATCGATTATTGGGGTAATGGGTTTGCTCAAGAAGCGTCAATGGCTTTAATTCAATTTGCCAGAACACATTTTGAGTTATCGGGCCTAAAAGCGATGCACTTGGTCGAAAACAGACAATCCCAATCAGTCATTCAAAAGTTGGGCATGACGTATATCGACAATCACATCATCAAAATGCAGGGAAAAGAACGAGAAGTCTGCGTATACCAGCAAATATTTTCGCCTCAAGTAACCGTAGCAACCTCTCAAAATTAAGGCACTAAAAAACCAGCCTCTCAGCTGGTTTTATCTTTCACCTTGAAAGGCAAAAATACTAGTCTTGTGCGACTTTCACACGAATCTTGCTCTTATGTACTGAAGACAGGTTTAGTGCCTCCAACGCCGCAACGGCTTCGGCTTCATCCGGCATGATCACAAAACCAAACCCTTTTGATAAACCCGTCTCTTGATCAAGCACGACGGTGCAAAGCTCAACTTTGCCGTAGTTTGAGAACAGAGTACGGATGTCTTGCTCTGTCGTCTCACGAGCTAAGTTTCTTACTAGAAGTTTCATATTAAACCATTTTATGTTTATAACGCCTCAATTCTCTCAGCTTCTCCCTTACAAACCAAGTGAATAATGTTCTTGCGAAGGCTAGATGTCTCTAAGTGTTTCTGTTTAAATGATTTTTAGTGATAACGCTCTGAATCCTGCATTACGAGACGATTGGAGTATAAAAGCCTAGGAGATTCGACATGGAAACCAAACGTTTAAAGCTCATCCCAGCTTGCTTGGAACGTGCAGAAGAAGCACATCAGGCCGTTGTTCGTAGCCAAAAAACGCTTGAAGTTTACCTGCCATGGGTACCTCACGTGCTCACTTTAGAAGCGATGATTGCAGGGACAGAGAAAGCCATCGCAAACTTTGAAAACTTCGAAGAAGAGTTGCGCTACTACCTAATCGACAAGAAAAGCGATCGTTTACTCGGCGCCATTGGGTTAATGATCCATGATCAAGAGATACCGGCATTTGAGATTGGCTATTGGCTTGATGATCGCGCGGTAGGCTACGGTTATATCTCTGAGGCGGTAGCGGCGATTGAAAACTATGCATTCGAAGCGTTGGACGCGAAAAGAATCACGATTTTAGCCGATGCGAACAACCGCAAAAGTCGTGCGGTTGCTGAGCGCTGTGGGTATGAGTTTGAAGGTGAGCTACGCAATGTTCGGCGTGCGCCTTCTGGCGAGCTGAGTAACACCGTTATTTACGCCAAAGTTCGTCGTGACTAACACTCTCACAAAAAATAAAGCGACGTGAAAATCTGGCCTCAAGCAATCACCATTAACGTTTATTAAGTTCAGATAAAACAAAGCCCGCTGTATAAGCGGGCTTTGTGTTCGTAAAAGGAAGTAATTAGTCTAGTTCAACTAGTTTCTTCTCGTACGATTGATGTTGGTCTAATACGTCTTGCGCTGCACCGCCTGTCGCTTTGCTGATAACAACGATAGCAAGCGTAGAGAAGATGATGCCCGGTACGATTTCGTAGACATCAAACCAACCGCCAGTTAGCTGCTTCCAAACTACGATAGTGATACCACCAACAAGGATACCTGCTAGTGCGCCGTTACGGTTCATACCGCTCCAGTAAAGGCTAAGTACAACCGCAGGACCAAATGCAGCACCGAAGCCAGCCCAAGCGTAAGAAACAAGACCAAGTACTGAACTATCTGGTGTCATTGCTAGGAATAGCGCAACAAGCGAAATCACGATAACGCCGATACGGCCAATCATTACGATTTCTTCAGAAGACGCTTCTGGCTTGAATACTTGCTTGTAGAAATCTTCTGCAAGCGCTGAAGATGAAACAAGAAGCTGTGAGTCTGCTGTACTCATTACCGCCGCTAGGATTGCTGCTAACAACATACCAGCAACGACAGGGTGGAATACTGCGTTAACCAATAACATGAAGATCTTCTCGCCATCTTCTAGTTGAGTGCCCGGATGACCCGTAACCCAAACCAGACCGACAAGACCAACAAGCATTGCACCAACCATAGATAGTGCAGTCCAAATCACAGCGATACGACGTGCAGTCGTTAGATCTTTGTTTGAACGAGACGCTTTAAAACGCGCTAGGATGTGTGGCTGACCAAAGTAACCAAGACCCCATGCCGCTAAAGAGATGATAGCAATCGCAGACAGTGGTTCGCCTTTGGCGTCATTCCATAGCGTTGCAAGTTCTGGGTTGATGTCATGCAGATCAGAAGTTAGCTGACCTAGACCACCGTCCATAACAGCAACAGGAACAATCATTAGCGCAGCGGCCATTAGCAGACCTTGCACTAAGTCAGTCCAAGATACCGCAAGGAAACCACCGAATAGTGTGTAAGAAACCACACACACCGTACCGATGATAACAGCGTAAGTGTAATCTAGACCGAATACCGTCTCAAACAGTTTGCCCCCTGCGACCAAACCTGAGCTGGTGTAGAAAAGGAAAAATAGAAGAATGAAAAACGCAGAGATTGTCTGGATCAGTTTCGACTTATCGTTGAAGCGACGTGACAGGAACTCTGGCAACGTTAACGCGTCAGTTTGGATACTGTAGGTACGTAGGCGTTTTGCACTGATGAGCCAGTTTGCCCATGTACCAAGAAGTAGACCGCCGGCTAACCAGAAGGCCTCGATACCCGCAGCGTACGCATAGCCAGGCAAGCCTAGCAGCAACCAGCCACTCATATCTGAAGCACCTGCAGATAATGCAGCAGGCCACGGACCTAGGCTACGGCCACCTAGGAAGTAATCAGATGAATTGGAAGTCCTCTTATACGCGTAAACGCCAATAGCAACCATAATCAGTAAATACGCCACAAAAGTGGACGTGATAGCAAAGCTATTTTCTATCATTAGATAGTCCTCGTTATAATTATTTCCTTCCTTGCCTGCCCTGATATTTTACCGTCTCAGCAATACATCAGAGTATAAGAAACCAATCTGGACCGGCTCTCAGTCCAGTTACTCCAGATTGGTATCACAAGTCAGGTTAGTGAGTTTCGTTCCCCAACTCGAGTAGAGTCGCGTTACCACCCACCGCGGTAATATTTATCGTTCGAGTGCGCTCGGTAATGAAGCGCAACGAGAGATGAGGATCATGAGCCAATTTCGGTGACTCTAAATCCGTTTCAGAAACTAAGCCGACGATTGCACCGTCACGCTTAGCTAGTTGAAGATTGAGCGCATGCTCAACCTGTGAACGCCCAACATAACCCACACTACGTACATCGCTCTCAAGCAACGGGGCAGACGCATCGTACGCAACAACCTGGACTAAGTTAGATGGGAAGTTTGCCAACGCTACAGCTTGCTTAACCAGTTGGTTTAGCTCTGCATTGTCACTGCAAACGACCACACTGTTGCCTGCAATTAAGGCACAGGTGATCATCGCAAAAGCACTGTATAACGCATTATCAGCAGGCTCGATGTTGTTTTCACAAATCACCAAAGCCACACCGCGTCCTGCGGCATACAGTTCGTTAGTTTCCCCTGTAGGGCCAACTAACTGGTGAGTTTCTGCAAGAAGAGTTGATGCTTGTTGCAAGTGGTAAGAAACCACTTTGGCAACGGTAGACTGCTGCCCTTCTAATGCAGATTTAAATGCCAGAACATGCTCGCATTTGTAATCAAAATCAGTCAGATTCCACTGCTCCCACGCAGAGAATGCATCTTTAAAATAGGTGATCTGATGAACCATAATGCGACTCCTTATGCGTTTTCTGCTTGAGCAAGAAGATGTTGAGTAAAGCGGAATAGGTAGTGTGGACCACCAGCTTTCGGGCCAGTACCCGACAAGCCTTGACCACCAAACGGCTGTACGCCAACCACAGCACCAACTTGGTCTCGGTTGATGTAGCAGTTACCCACTCGAGCGTGTTTCTCAATCCAACGGTACGTGGTTTCGTTACGGCTATGGATACCCATCGTCAAGCCAAAACCCGTCTTGTTGATCTGCGCAACCACGTTCGGTAATTCAGAGGCTTTAAAGCGAACAATGTGCAAGATTGGACCAAATTGTTCTTCTTTCAGCACATCGATGCCCGAGATTTCAAACGCACTTGGTGAGACAAAGTCACCATGCTGGCACGATTCATCCAGCTGTAGCTGAGCGACTTTAGTCTGTGTTTTGCTCATTTGCTCAAGGTGAGCAAGGAGTTTTTGTTTTGCATTGCTGTCGATAACCGGACCAACATCCGTTTTGTGTTGGTAAGGTAAACCAACATGCAGCTCATTCATCGCACCTTGAATCAGGTTGATCATACGGTCTGCTACATCTTCTTGTACAAATAGAACACGAAGGGCAGAACAACGCTGACCGGCAGATGCAAACGCTGAACGAATCACATCACGCACCACCTGCTCTGGCAATGCAGTACTGTCCACGATCATTGCGTTTTGACCACCTGTTTCCGCAATAAACGGAACCGGTTTCGCGCTGCGCTCCGCAAGCGTGACGTTAATGCGTTGCGCAGTTGCCGTTGAACCAGTGAATGCCACACCAGCAATGGCATCATGAGAAGTCAATGCATGGCCGATCTCAGCGCCGCGACCAGTAAGTAACTGAATCACACCAGCAGGGAAACCCGCATCAAGCATTAGTTCAATAGCGCGAGCGGCGATTAAGCTTGTTTGCTCAGCAGGTTTTGCAACCACAGTGTTACCTGCAATCAGTGCTGCCGTTACCTGACCAAGGAAGATAGCCAGCGGGAAGTTCCAAGGGCTGATACACACAAACACACCAAGACCTTCACGGCTAGAAATGCGTTTCACACCATCGAAACCCTCTAGCTCAAATGGCTGTAGGTTTTGCGCTTGTTTCGCGTAATAACGACAGAAATCCACTGCTTCACGAACTTCATCAATACTATCGTGAATCGTCTTGCCCGCTTCTTTGTGACAAATCGCTACCAGCTCAGCCAGATTTTCTTCCATTAAGTCAGCAAGCTTTTCTAAACAAGCCGCTTTTTGCTCAACAGGAACACCTTTCCAATCAGAGAAAGCAGTTTGCGCCGCATCAATTGCAGCGGAAACATGATCAAGAGTTGCAAATGCCACCTTGCCGACTTCAATTCGGCGATCGTACGGTGCGGTGATGATCTCAGCCGCATTTTCCTTGATCATGCTTTCGGCAAAACGCTCACCATTGATCATCGGGCCTGCAACCCACTGATTGTCCATGAAGCTTTCTACTTGCGCTTCAAATGGCTTCGCCTCACTGTCGATATCAATGTTGACGCCGTATGAGTTCTTACGCTCAGGGAAGATGTCGGCAGGTAATGGGATCTTGTCGTTGTGTAGCGTGTCAAAACCCGTCAACACATCAACAGGGTGATGAGTCAACTCGTAAATCGGACAACGCGCATCAACCAATCGATGTACAAAAGAGCTGTTCGCGCCATTTTCAAGCAGACGACGAACCAAGTACGGAAGAAGATCAGCATGGCTACCGACAGGAGCGTAAATACGTACTGGCTGACCATACATTTCCATAACATGGTTATACAGTGAATCACCCATACCATGTAGACGCTGGAACTCGTACTCTTTGTGCTCAGCCATAACGGCGATTGCCGTCACCGTGTGAGCATTGTGGCTTGCAAATTGCGGATAGATATTACCGCGAACACCTTCGCTAAGTAGGAAACGAGCACAAGCTAGGTACGCAACGTCCGTCGCTTCTTTGCGAGTGTATACCGGGTAATTAGCGTAACCCGCTTGTTGAGACCACTTGATTTCGCTGTCCCAGTACGCGCCTTTAACCAAACGCAGCGGAATAAGGTCACCCTGCTCTTTTGCGAGTGCGTTTAGCCACACCAAGACTGGTAGAGCACGTTTTGAGTAGGCTTGAATAACCAAACCAAACTTGCCCCAACCTTTCACAAGATAGCTACGGTACACTTTCTCAAATAGCTTCAGAGAAAGCTCAAGACGATCCGCTTCTTCTGCATCGATTGTGATTGCAACGTCGACTTCAATTGCACGTTTCAATAGCTGCATTAGTGAGTCATACAACTCTGTCATTACACGTTCTTCATTTGCGACTTCGTAGCGCGGGTGTAATGCAGAAAGCTTGATGGAAATCGAAGGCGCAGGACTGGTGTCATTGCCGTAAGTCTCTCGACCTACCGCTTCGATCGCCATTAGGTAATCTTTGAAGTACTTGTTCGCGTCCGCTGTAGTTAACGCCGCCTCACCTAACATATCAAATGAGTAGGTGAAACCTTTGTCGCGCATTGGGCGACCGTTCTTTTGCGCTTCTTCGATCGTACGACCACGAACAAACTGGTGACCCATGATCTTCATTGCCTGATACATGGCTTTACGAATCACAGGCTCAGAGAATTTATTTACCAGACGGTTTACAGCCTGACCTGGGCTCTGGGTGCCTTGCTCACCAAGACCAACCACTTTACCTGTTAGCATGAGGCCCCATGTTGATGCGTTAACAAACACAGAGTCAGAGTTTTTCAGGTGAGATTTCCAGTCTGCGACGCTCAACTTATCTTTAATCAAAGAATCTGCTGTCGCGGCATCTGGGATGCGCATTAATGCTTCTGCAAGACACATCAGCAAGATACCTTCTTGAGTATCTAAGCTGTATTCCAACAATAGAGCATCAATCATCTGGATTGACTTCTTATCGGCACGAATGGCTTCGATAAGTTGGGTCGTTTGGGTAGTGATCGCCGATTTTTCATCCTCTGTCGGCGTCGCTAGTGGCAATAGTTGCTCTAGCCATTGAGACTCGTCCACCATATACAATGGCGAGATCAGTGACCACAACTTATCAAGCGGCTGCCCGATAAATTCCGGTGTCAACACGTTCGTAGCTGTAAACATGTGTGTTCCTCAATCTCACTCCTCGAAAACCGCTTCGAGGATTATCAATGGCTGGCAGTGTATTTTGAGGCCGATAAGAATACTTGTCAAAAACTACGACATTTTTGCCAAAAACTCGCTTTTATAACAAAACATCCACATAGTCACATTCAAATAGGTAATATTTTGTGTTGTAAATTTTAATTTTTTCATTGCATTCACAACAAAATGTCAGGAATATCAATAAGATTTTTGTTAAGCGCTCGTTCTAAGAGAAAATGTAGGATCAAGTGGCATATCAGTCACACCAAAGGACAGAGAATTTAACAAAACGAGAGATAGGTCACGTGAATAAAACACAAAAAAACCATGCATATTGCATGGTTTTGTTCTGATTGCTGCTAATTTGACCTAAAAATACGCGTTGTTATCCAACTTGTTTTTTATAGCGGGATGGCGATATTCCCTGTAAGCGAGTAAAAGTATGAGTAAACGTACTCTGGCTTGAGAAACCAGTGAATTCGGCAATTTGCCCTAAAGAAAGGTGGCCTTGCTCGATTAATTCACGAGCCATGTCGATACGCTTTCCGAGAACATATTGATGAGGTGTAATCCCCATCTGCTCCTTAAACAAGCAATGGAACTGACTTTCCCCAAGAAACACTCGTCCCGCTAACTGAGCCACACTGATCTTATGGCTAAGGTGCTGCTCGATGTAGCGATCAATCGCCTCCAAATCAAAGCGTGACTCTTTTCGGCTAGTCTCAAATGCCGAGATATGGCGCTGCATCAGTGCAATCACAGTGTCGTTGCACGCACGACTTAACAGCAGATCATCCGGATGGTTTCGCATTTCCTGAACCAACATCTGTATCAGCTTCTGAATTTGACCGTCTAACTGAAAGTAGACATGGTCTCTTTCTAGATTATTGATTTTCTGCAGCATTTCAGGATCATCATTTGTCGGTTTTGGCATATTCAGCACCAAAATATCCGATTGATTAATGACGCCACCGAAAGCATGATCAGAGCATGCGGTTACCACACAACCTTGGCCAGGACCGACAAGATTACCTCGTCCACGCACTTCAAATTCGGCTTGTCCTTTTAAACCAATCACGATCTGTGTGTAAGAATGATCATGGCAGTCCATATAAGACGGAAGTGTGATCAGTTCTGCTGGCTTAGGCAGCATAATCTCTTGATATGGCGGGGCTTTGGGGTTATCTGAATCACTCATTTTAAACAGTCGTCTTTACACGGTCAGCTTACGTCTTGGCATCATATACCTTCCTTGTTGGGTTGCAACTTTTCCCCAACTCAATCGCACAAGATCAAAACAGCATGATCAAGTTCGTTTACATGATCATAGTTCCGGAACGATGATCATGCGAGGTTAACTTACGGTCAATGAGCAACCAATTTTATTAACAAAAACGGATAGATAGAAGCACCTTACGTATACATAACCAATAGATATAAAGATCCTTGTTACCGAACAATCCGTTATTTGGTAGAACACTGCGGTTCAAAATAGATAAATCGCCTCATAAACAGATCAAAGCCACCTCTTGAAATCAACATAGAGGGATTTCCCCCCTTACTAATATGCTTCTGATTCAATACATTAGTCCTCGAGCTTTAAGATGCATACGATCTAAAGCTCTCGGTATCTCATTGATACCTCTAACTTACTTAGCAGACCCTCGCTAGGTAATTTAGAACCTCTTCTACACGTCGACAAGATTATATCTTGTGTTGCCAGCCCGTCTTCAGGCTGGCTTTTTTTTCGCTTCTTAACAATGAAAACAATGGCATAAGCTGATATTATAGCTTTCGTCTCACTGTCCCTCTCATATGACTTAGGCACCGTTCTCCCTCTCGATGAGTGATATGAACGCTAACTAAATTACAACTGAGTTGTAGGAAGCATGATCAAGGACGATACGAGTTGTAAGCCGAACATCAGGCGGACATCCGTGAGCGCACATATCTGTAATGAAACAGACCATTTTCCCAATTAAATTCTTCGTTCAATTTCGTTGTTGTTTGTCGCTGTGTGACGAAAATATCGAACACCATGAACTTAATTGGATTGAGCGCCAATCAACGAACGTGTTCTAGCAACGTGACTGCCTACTTGGCAATGTCAATATTAACAACGCAACACGGACGTCTCTGTATTGGTAAAAGCAGTATGTAGTGAGTCCTTTTGTGAATATTTCAGTCGATACCATAGAACAATCCCTCCTTAAACAGCTACCTGGTTGTTGGGGATGCAAAGATAAAGATTCGGTATTCCGCTACGTAAATCAGGAATACGCAGAACTGTTGGGACACACGTCGCCCGAGGAGTGCGTCGGTAAAACTGATTTTGAGATGGCAAGCCCAACCACTGAATGTGCACAAGAATTTCAACGCCAAGATAAACACGTCATCGAAACTGGTGAGTCACTCAAAATTCTTGATATACATCCTTATCCAGATGGCCGCTGGCGAGCGCATATCTTTACTAAAACACCGTGGCGAGATGACAATGGTAACATCGTAGGGACCATTTTCTACGGAAGAGAACTCACCGACACCGCCGTGATTGAAGTGGGGTATTGGGTTTGTCGTGCAATCAGCACCAACCCTAATCAGCAATCCATCTTTCGTTTCTCTGATTTACAACCAAAACCAGAGAAACTCACATGTCGCGAGCAAGAAACGCTTTTCCTCCTGCTCTACGGCAAGAAGCCACAATTCATCTCTCAGGTCATGGGCATATCAACAAAAACCGTTGAAGGACACGTCGCACGCTTACGTAATAAGTTTGCAGCGAACAGCAAGAACGAACTAATAGATAAAGCAATGGAAGCTGGCTACGGCTCTGTTGTACCCAAAACGCTGCTTAAGCATCAATTATCGGTAGTGTTGAATGGAGAACGATAATTCGCGCCACTTTCCACCTACAAAAACACCGCCCAAGTGGTGGTGTTTGTTTATTCATGAGGCAAGAGAGTTTATGGCGCTAGACGGTCAATGTCCCAACTTCCATCATGTTGGGAGAAAAGAAAGCGGTCATGAAGACGATGTTCACCACCCTGCCAAAACTCGATGCTCTGTGGTTTTACGCGAAAGCCACCCCAGAAGGTTGGAACCGGTATTTCACCCTTCGCAAATTTCTGTTTTAGCTCTAAAAACTTACCTTCTAATACGCCTCGAGCAGAAATACGGCTACTTTGCTTGCTCGCGATTGCGGCTAATTGGCTCTCTTTTGGACGAGAAGTAAAGTATTTCATATTTTCTACGGCGGTGAGCTTTTCCGCCACACCAGTAATATGAACCTGGCGCTCTAACGGATGCCAAGGGAAGTGCAAACTAATATTGCTGTTATGCTCAAGCTGCTGGGCCTTGCGACTGCCTAGGTTGGTGTAAAATACAAAGCCATTTTTGTCGACGTTTTTTAATAGAACAATGCGTTGAAACGGCATGCCATTTTCATCAACCGTTGCAACTGTCATCGCAGTCGGATCCGTTAAACCCGCTTCAACTGCTTGCTCTAGCCACAGATTAAATTGATCAATAGGATCAGCTTTCAAATCTTTACGACGTAGCCCACCTTTGGTGTACTCACGACGAATATCAGCAAGTTCCATCTTTACTCCTTCACTCGTTTTTGTCGATTGTGCTCCCGATACTGAGGAAATACAAGGACATCATTGTGCTTGTTATCGTTGCCGCTCACAGCATCACAGTGTGTCATTTGATACCATGACACAAAAAACCAGTGAGCTGATCGTGAACTTACTCAATCCTAAAGCCCTACGCCATTTTCTATTGCTACTGTGTGCCGTTGGCATTTCAGGGCTCGCGCTTACTCATCATTACGCAACTCAATACCAACATGATCAGTGGCAACAAAAGCTAGAGAGACAAGCAGCGCAAGTGTCGCAAGAAGTCGACTACGAGCTGGCAAAGTTTGAACAGATACCAAACCTATTAAGTCACGATCCGAGATTACTCAAAGCAGTAGAACGCGGAGCGCCCTCTCACGAGCTCAACCTATTGTTAGCAGATTGGTTGAAACAAAGTTTGGCCGATACGATTTACGTTCATGACCGCACAGGGTTAGTCATTGCCTCAAGTAACTTTCAGCAAGAAGATACGTTTGTTGGTTCCAGCTTTAGCTATCGTCCCTATTTTAAAAATGCGCGACGCGGTGAACCCGCTCAATATGTCGGGTTAGGCGTTCGCTCAAATAAACGTGGGTACTTCTTCTCATCCCCGCTTTGGGTAAATGATGAGGTCGTTGGCGTGATCACGGTAAAAGTGAATTTGGAGCAGTTAGAACAGCGTCTTTCGCAAACCACGACGGACGTACTCATCACGGATAAACACAATGTCGTGTTTATGAGCAATTTGCCTAACTGGCGCTATCGTGCACTTTTCCCGCTGTCACCGAGTGCGATAAACGAGCTTACCGAAACGCGTCAGTATGGCGATACCTTACCAGAGTATTTTGGTGAGCTTACCGCGCAAAGTGGCGTCAGCGAGTTTGCTGATAATCAATTGCTCCTCTCACCCAATTACCTCGCATACGCGACACATGTATTGGATAAAGGATTTCGCGTCGTGGCCTTGATAAACCACAACACCGTCCTTGCCGCCGTGTTACAGGCTGATGTCGTCTTTCTGATTCTATATGCGCTCATTGCGCTGATTGCGTTGGCGTGGTTCCAAACACTCGTGAACAAGGCTCGCCTAGCCGACCTTAATGTGAGCCTAGAAGAAAAAGTAGTGCAACGGACACTAGTGCTGAGTGAAGCCAACCAAAAGCTACAGCAGACCATCCGCCAATATGAGCAAAGCCAACAAGAGCTTAAACAAACACAACAAGAATTGACTCAAGCCGCGAAATTGGCACTATTGGGCGAGCTGTCTGCCAGTATTAATCATGAGATAAATCAGCCACTTTCCGCACTAAGAACCTATACCGAAAACTCGCAGCGTTTGTTGGCAATGGAAAAATACCCAATGGTCGCCGACAATTTGGGCAAAATGCTGACACTCAATGACACCATTTCGGAAGTGATCGCACGCTTAAAAGTCTTTACTCGGAAAGCCACGCACGATTCACACAATGAAATCGCGGTACTGCATGACGCAGTACATACTGCCACCAGCATTTTGAGCAACAAACTCATTAAACAAGGGGTGACATTAAAAGTCCCAGCTATCGATTATAATGTGAAGCTAGCAATTCACAGCGTTGAGTTAGAGCAAGTTCTGATCAATCTCTTCCATAATGCTGCACAAGCGATGGAAAACTACTGCATTGATCCGCAAATATCTATTGCCGTTCAGTGTCATGATGACAACTGTGACATTCTTGTTTCCGACAACGGGCCCGGCATGTCGGACGAAGCCCTAGCAAAAGTCTTTGACCCATTTTTTACGACTAAGCCAGAGGGCTTAGGATTAGGTTTGACCATCTCCAAACGCATTTTAGAAAGCTATCACGGCTCACTCAGTGCTTATAAACATCAGAACACGGAACAACAAGCAGGAGGCATGACCTTTATCGTAACGCTGCCAATCGCTATCCAAAACCAACACAACCCAGAAGTGGAAAACAACCATGAATAATCCCGTTTTCTTTGTTGATGATGAACCACATATTCGTGATGCCGTCGCTCAAGCACTGCTTATTGAAGGGATAGACGTCACCTGCTTACCAAACGCCGTGGAAGCCTTGCGCGTTATCGACCCAAATACGCCAGCGATCATCATCACCGATATCCATATGCCCGTGATGGATGGATTGGAGTTCATGCGAACGTTGCGAAGCAAAAACGATCACTTCCAATTTATCGTGCTCACAGGACACGGTGATGTCAAAACCGCGGTAGATGCGATGAAAAGCGGCGCGTACGACTTTCTCGAAAAGCCTTTTTCAACGGAACAACTTATGAAGTCGCTCAATAATGCTGGCGATAAGTTGAATCTATTGCAGGAAAACATCTGGCTTAAAAAAGAGCTCGACATGCAAACTCACGTTGGTCCGAAAATGATTGGTCACAGTAAAGCCATGGTGAGCATTCGTCGCGCTTTGATCAGCGCACCAACGAACCAGCCGCTCATTTTTGTTGGTCAAGATGGCACAGGTCGCCGGCTCGCCGCACAATTTGCCCACGACATACATGCAACGCCAGACAGCGAGTTAATCGCCGCTTCTGGTGAGGATCTCTATGAGCTTTCATTAGAAGCCCTCGATAAAGCCATACATCGCTTGATTGAAGGAAAAAGCCATTGCAGCTTGTACTTACATAGTGCTGAACATGTGTCACATGAACAATGGCAATGCTTGTTTAAGCACCCGAAACTTGAGCGTGTTTTTGGTGCGACAACCCAAGTCGATCCGTCTATCAAAGCCCTGGCTACTCTAATTCACTTGCCGACACTCGATGAAAGAAAAGAAGATATAGGGCCTTTATACAAGCATTTTGTACGCCACGCAGCGAGCCGTTATCAGCTTCAACCGCCACACATTAGCTTAGAAGAAGTCAAACATCTGACCGATTTAGAATGGCCAGAAAATATTAAGCAGCTGCGCCAATTTGCAGAACTTCGCGCACTCAAGCCAGATACCTTCCGAATGGAAGATTGGAACAGTGAAAAAAGTATCGAAATTCAGAGTATGACTCAGCGCACAGAATACTTTGAATATTGCTTATTATTCGATGCACTACAAAGACACCGAGGCAGACTCAAAGAGGTTCAACTAGAATTACAGGTATCACGCAAAACCTTGTACGACAAACTAAAAAAACATCAGTTGGATAAAACCAAGTTCAAGGCGCAATAGCCATACTCTGACGGTATCTCCAATTTTCTTTTGCTAGAGAAGCATTGAAAACGCTCATTCGGAGAGAGAATGGGCTTCGTCTCATATTTTTATTCGCCGAGCATACTGACATGATCGGTTAATAATAATAAGATCAAAAAGATAATCAGCATTTATATAAGCAGGGACTGTGATGAGCCGAGATAACTACAACAAACTCAACAATGAAGAGTTGGATTTTGTTGACGACAAAACTGCAGCATTGCTCCTCAACACCCCCAATAGCGCACGTTTGATGCTCTGGGTGATGGTGTTGTTTTTTATTGCTGCAATAGGCTGGGCATCTTGGGCTGAAATCGACCAGGTCACTGTTGGTCAGGGAAAAGTCATTCCCTCTTCACAGATTCAAGTTGTCCAAAACTTAGAAGGTGGCTTAGTCAAAGAAATTTTAGTCAAAGAAGGTCAGTTGGTTGAAAAAGGTCAGCAGTTACTTCTGATCGATGACACTCGCTTTCGCTCTGATTTTCGTGAGCGTGAACAACAAGTTGCCAACCTAACTGCGTCTGTTCTGCAACTCTCAGCTTCAATCAACAGTGTTGCTGTGAAGCGTGATTTTGAAACGGAAAACTGGCGCCAAAGCGTAGTACTCGATTATGGCAAACTGACCTTTCCACCAATTTTAGAAGAAACTCAACCGAAACTCACTCAGCGCCAGAAAGCTGAATACCGCGAAGATTTAGACAATTTACGCAACCAACTTTCGGTGATTGACCAACAAGTTCAGCAAAAGCAGCAGGACTTAGTAGAGATTGAAGCGCGAGTAAGGAACTTACGTCAAAGCTATCAATATGCGAAGAAAGAATTAGACATCACCAAACCGTTGGCTGATGAAGGTGTTGTGCCTCGTATTGAATTACTCAAGTTACAACGCCAAGTCAACGACACCCGTCGCGAAATGACGTCCAGTGAGCTCAAGATCCCGGTATTAAAATCAGCGATTCGAGAATCCATGCTTAATCGCATTGATGTTGCGCTCAAATTCCGTTCAGAACAGCAAGAGAAACTCAACAGCGCCCAAGACCAGTTATCTGCCTTGGTTGAATCAGCAGTGGGTTTAGAAGATAGAGTTAATCGAACCGTTGTGAACTCGCCAGTAACAGGCAAAATCAAAACGCTGAACATCAACACCGTTGGGGGTGTTATCCAGCCAGGCATGGATATCGTCGAAATTGTACCAACTGAAGATACGTTATTAGTAGAAGCGAAAATTGCGCCCAAAGACATTGCATTTTTGCGCCCGGACCTACACGCCATCGTGAAGTTTACGGCTTACGACTTCACTAAGTACGGCGGCTTAGAGGGTGAATTGGAGCACATCAGCGCAGATACAACCCAAGATGAAGAAGGAAATAGCTTTTACATCGTTCGTGTCCGCACCGATAAAACGAATTTTGGTCAAGATGCAGATTTACCAATCATTCCAGGAATGACGGCATCGGTCGATATCATCACAGGGAAGCGAACCGTTTTGGAATATCTACTTAAACCGATTTTAAGTGCCAAAACGAACGCCTTGAAGGAGTAAATCACACCAAGGTACTCACAACGGCGAGTATTGAGCGATAAGTGACTAAATAAAAAGCACTTGTTTCTCACTGACGAACCCTTTAGAAGAGTATACTTGTGATATGAGTCGAATATGCGATCCAATTTGAAGCGTAAAGTTACATTATTAATCAGTTTAAGTTGTTTTTCGTTCCAAATTGGTGCGTTAAGCAGTAAAGAACAACAATGGGTCAATACGGTCACAGCGGTGTACGGCGAACGTGCGGGATTGCGCGTAAATACATGGCGAAAAAACCTCGACTTATTTAAACAATTAGAGACACATGAACAGCTCGCTGGCGTCAACGACTTTTTTAACCAGCTGTATTTTGTTGACGACATAAAACTGTGGGGAAAGACAGATTATTGGGCTACGCCACTCGAATTTTTAGGGAGTAATGCAGGGGATTGTGAGGATTTCACCATCGCCAAGTACTTCTCGTTACTCGAGCTAGGAATACCAGATTCTAAGATGCGTTTGATCTACGTAAAAGCCATCGAACTGAATCAGTTTCACATGGTATTAGCTTACTACCCAACCCCAAGCTCTGAGCCGCTCATTCTCGACAATATCAACCCTGATATTGTCCGAGCCTCTAAACGTAGCGACTTGCTACCGATATACAGTTTTAATGGTACAAACCTGTGGTTGATGAAGTCTTCTGCTAGCACTGGAGAGCTGGCAGGGAAAGCATCACGGTTGAGCCTTTGGAATGACTTACGCTCGCGCGAACGTAAGTTGCAGTTAAATAAACCTAAAATTAACTATGACGAGTGAGAAACATGACCCTATATAAGAAGCTTGTAGTGGGAATGGTTACGGTCTTTATACTCTTGTTGGCATCAGTATTCGTAATCCAATTCAACACGACTCGAGACAGCTTGGAACAACAGCAACGTTCAGAGGTCAACAACACCATTAACACCGTAGGTTTGGCATTGGCTCCTTACCTTAAAGACAAAGATAAAGTCGCGGTAGAATCCGTGATTAATGCTCTGTTTGACGGCAGCACCTACTCGGTTGTTCGCCTGACCGCTTTAGATTCTGACTACCAAATCGTGCGCACTTACCCGGTAAAACCAAGTACGGTGCCACAATGGTTTATCGACATGAATCTATTCAAAGCCATTCACGATAAGCGCGTAGTAACCAGTGGTTGGATGCAACTTGCTGAAGTGGAAATCATTAGCCACCCAGGCGCAGCTTACGAGCAGCTCTGGCAAGGCTTTATTGGTTTGTTATCTGCATTCAGCGTCATTTTCCTGGCTGGTTTAATTGCGATTTCGTACATCCTCCGTCGCTCACTAAAACCATTAGCGGCCATCGTGAAAAAAATGCATGAAATCGCTAATAACCAATTTGGTGAACCACTTGCTCGTCCAAGAACTAAAGATCTGATCGCGGTGGTAGATGGCATTAACATGATGTCTGCTCAAATTGAGCTGTCATTCAAAGAACAAGCGAAAGAGGCACAACGACTGCGTGCTCAAGCTTACCTCGACCCTATCTCCAAACTGGGTAATCGCTCGTTCTACATCAACCAAATAGACCAATGGTTGGCAGAGCAAACGCAAGGGGGTATCGCGCTACTCCATGCAGAATACATTGGCGACATTTACGAGACAAAAGACTACCAACGCGCCGATGCCCACGTAAAAGAGTTGTCTCAACGTCTGAAGAACACCATTGATGTGCCGGGAGCTACCATTGCGCGCCTGTCTAGTGATGAGTTTGGCCTGCTTTTCCCACACATGGATGAAAGCGAACTACGCATTTTGGCGGACAGCATCGTGAACTGCGTTAACGGGTTGAACACTGATCCAACCGGTCTAGCCAAACCAAAAGCAGCCTTAGGTGTTGCGCATAGTAAAGACCAAAAAACGCGCTCTGAAATCTTATCTATGGTGGATAATGCGCTCTCGAAAGCCAAAGCTCAACCAGACAAAGCTTACGGCTTTATCGGCAGTGACACACCTTCTAACTTAATGGGTAAACAGCAGTGGAAAGCGCTGGTTGAAGAAGCGATTCATAGCGATTGGGTTAAATTCCGCTTCCAAGCAGCGAAGAACACTTGGGGTAAAGTGTTCCATAACGAAGTGTTCTCAAGCATCGAAAAAGAGGGCGAAACGTTCCGTGCCAACCAATATTTATTCGCACTAGAGCAGTTAGACGCCACCAATATTTTCGACCAATACGTTATTGAGTCGATGATTAAGATGCTAGAAAGTGGCGAGCTAACCGATCCTGTAGCGATCAATATTGCGCAAAGCAGCTTGTCTCAGCCATCGTTCATTCGCTGGACCACTAGCATGTTAGAAAAACACGCAAAAGTGGCCTCTAAGCTACACTTTGAAATTCCAGAGGAGTGTTTTATTGATCAGCCTCACCACACGGCGCTGTTATGTAATGCCATTCGCCAATCCGGGGCTGAGTTTGGCGTAGATAACTATGGACGTAACTTCCAATCATTGGAGTACATCCAAGAGTTCCGCCCTAACTATGTGAAGCTCGATTACCTATTCACACACAACTTACACGACGAAAAACAGAAATTCACGCTAACGTCGATTTCTCGTACTGCTCATAACCTAGGCATTACGACTATCGCGTCGCGTATTGAAACTCAAATCCAGTTGGACTTTCTCACCGAGCATTTTGTTGAGGTATTCCAAGGATTCATCGTCGACAAGGAATAAAAAGGTTTACCACAGATGAAAGACCCTTTACTGAATTCGCTCATCTACGTTAGCCGTTACTATGGGTTAGCTAACTCGCCAGAAGCGCTGGTCAATGGCCTTCCGCTTTCAGACGGCAAGCTAACTCCATTTTTGCTACCAAGAGCAGCGGAAAGGGCCGGATTGGTTGCCAAGGAAAACCGTGCAGAGCTGGAGAACATCTCCAGCCTGATTCTGCCGGCAATCTTAGTTCTTAAAGGCGGTGACTCATGCGTTCTCAACAGCATTAACGCGGAGACACGCGAAGCCGAAGTCACCACCTTAGAAAGTGGAATGGTGCCAATCTCCATTCCATTAGAAGACCTACTTGAGCAGTACACTGGTCGCTACTTTTTAGTTAAAAAGCAATTCCGTTTCGATGAGCGCTCTCCCGAAGTGCTCAAAACCAACGAAGGTCACTGGTTTTGGTCAACCTTGTGGCAGTCAAAACGTATCTACCGCGATGTTTTAATCGCCTCACTTCTCATCAACCTCTTTGCCGTTGCCGCCCCGCTGTTCACTCGTTTGGTGTACGACAAAGTGGTACCGAATCTCGCGTTTGAAACCTTATGGGTATTGGCAAGCGGCATCTTTGTTGTCTTTCTATTCGATTTCATACTCAAATCGTTGAGAAACTACTTTATTGATGTCGCAGGAAAGAAGTCTGACATTCTGATTTCCTCCAAGCTGTTCAGCAAAGTGATGGGCATCCGAATGGAGTCCAAGCCGCCTTCAGTCGGCGCATTCGCTCGCCATCTTCAAGAGTTTGAATCTATTCGAGAATTCTTCACGTCTGCAACCGTCAGTGCCCTAATTGACCTGCCTTTTGCCATTCTGTTCTTGGTGATTATATGGCTAATGGCTGGCGATCTTGTGTATGTTCCAATGGTCGGCGTGGTCATTTTGATTGTTCATTCACTACTGATTCAAGGACCGCTACGTCGCTCTATAGAGGAGGGGTCACGCTTAGCATCGCAAAAATACGCCAACTTAATTGAGAGTCTAGCGGGGCTAGAAACCGTAAAAATGCTCAGCGCGCAAAGCCAATTCCAATACCGTTGGGAAGAAGCGGTGGCGCACATGGCGAACTGGAACATCAAAAGCCGCCGCATTACCGACAGCATCCAGAACGCGGCTGGCTTCGTACAGCAAAGTAGTAACGTTGGGATGATCATTCTCGGTGTTTATCTGATTGCAGAAGGCGAACTCACCATGGGTGGCTTAATTGCCGCAACCATGTTGAGTGGTCGCGCCATAGGGCCTTTGGTTCAGTTGTCTTTGCTCTCAACGCGCTACAACCAGGCGAAGTCTTCTATGACGATTATCAATCAAGTCATGGAAATGCCGGATGAGCAAGAAGAAGGGAAACGCTACATCCATCGCCCAATCATCCAAGGTAAGATTGAAATTGATCGCGTAACGTTTCATTACCCAGACTCTCCTGTCGCGTCTATACGTAACATTTCTCTCACGATAAATCCTGGTGAAAAAGTCGCGATAATCGGTCGGATTGGTTCGGGTAAGACAACGTTAGAGCGCTTGATCATGGGCTTGTATAAGCCAACAGAGGGACACGTACGTATAGATGATACTGATATCGCACAGCTTCACCACGTTGATGTTCGACGTAACATCGGCTGTGTGCCTCAAGATTCGAATCTATTCTTCGGTTCGATTCGCGACAATATTACCTTGGGTCGTCCACTAACGGATGACCGAGACGTGCTTGATGCAGCAAACCGTGCAGGCGTGACCGCATTTACACAATCGGATCCAGCAGGTTTAGAACGTCAAGTTGGTGAAGGAGGTGCGATGCTTTCTGGTGGTCAACGTCAAGCCGTCACGATTGCTCGTGCATTTTTGGGCCGTCCTCCCGTCCTACTCATGGATGAACCCACCAGCGCGATGGATAACCGCTCTGAAATGCATATTAAGCACCAGCTATCTCAGCTCAAACCGAGCGAAACATTGATACTGATTACGCATAAAACGTCGATGCTCGACATCGTTGATCGAGTAATTGTGATGGAGAAAGGCAGCATCATTGCTGATGGTCCTAAAGCGCAAGTGCTGAATGACCTGAAGCAAGGCAAAGTACGTGCGGTTAGCTAACCGAAATTAGCATTTACAAAAGAGAAAGGCCCCGTTTGACTCATGTTTAACGGGGCTTATTTTATTGAGAATCCAAGATAGTTAAGCTCTTCAAGCGCTATCCAAACGAACACTAGCCCCACAATCACGACCAACATCATAATCGCCTTTTCATCTTCTTCCATTTGATAGATATCCTAGCAAGCCATTTCACTCAACACGTCTTAGGTTATCAGGACAAAAATCATATTCAGCACGTTTATACGCTCCTAGCCTCATACAATACCGGATATGAGATACAGCTCAAACATTAAACACTTTAAAACCGCATCAACTTTGGTTGAATATATGCGGTGAGCGCAAACAGAAGCAAAGCTCTGCACACTATTGATAAAACTCTACAACTCTCCGTAGGTTCTAGGGCGAAGTTCCTAGGTAGAGAGACGAAAAATGGAGAGAGAAAATTTGTGATTACTTACATCAGAAAATCAGCTATAACAGCGGTTTTCTTAATATCGTCGAGTTGAAGAAATGAATGATTGGATCCATCTAGATCAAGTGAGCCAGTATTTCACCGCAGGCTCTCTCGGGTACAAAGTCTTAATGGGCATTATTGTCCTGATTGCTTATCGCATTCTGAAGAGAATCGTCAATCGAGCCATTTTAAACTTAGCGACCTCAAAAGGTGTAAAAAAGGCCCGCCTGAGTTTTATTCAGCGTTGTTTTAACGTCGTGCTTTTATTTTTAACCGCGTCTGTTTTTGCCATTATCACCGGGATTGGCTATGGCGATGTGTCATTGTTCCTATCGTCCATTTTTGCCGTATTGGGTGTGGCGTTTATTGCGCAGTGGTCAATTCTGAGCAACATCACTGCCAGCTTTTTGATCTTTTTTGTCTTCCCATACCGAGTGGGTGACCGAATTAAAGTCGTAGACAAAGATGAAGACATCAGCGGCGAGATTCAAGAAATCAGCATGTTTCACGTGTTAATTAAGCACGACAACGGTAACTTGATCACTTACCCAAACAACCAGATTTTGCAAAAAGCAGTGCTAAAGCTGGCAAAAAACAAGCCAGAGCCAAGTAAAGCAAAATCTCGGATTTATACTCGCAGAAAGAAATAACCCACTAAAAAGCCCATGTATCTACATCGGCTTTTTAATATCACTTGGTAGTCACAAATAACCCAAAGTTAATGGAGAACAACAGTGAAGAGACAAAACGTATAAACTGAAAGGTCACCGCTGTATTCTTTCGTGATAAACACTTGACACATCGCCGAAACCAAAAGCGCCACTTTAACCAAAGTAAGCTTCTTCTTTACGAACCTTAAATAAATACAAAAAATAGAGATGGTGCAAGCAAAGAAAAAATCGTCACTAGTTCCATCTTCCTTAAAATACAAGGACATGGTTTTAGTTAAGCTTATATTTTTAGCTTCATTATGAGCCACCCACTAATATTTAGCGAGATAAGGGCAGAAAAGAGGTAAAAAACAAGACTGACCGAAACAAAAAGTAGTGCATGCACTTTTTCTTCTAAGCTCTCTGGATGAACATTCATATCCACATCAAACACCCCCCCTATAAAGTGTGCAAATGCCGTGGAAAAGGCTGTAGAAAGGCCTCCTACCATAATGATAATAATCCCTCGCCTTAAGACACGATGAAATGTACTTTTCCCGCCTTGGATCAGGTCTGAGTTTACATATTTTAATCTATTTTTCCGCCTATTAATCATCACTAGCATCGGTACCTTTATCATTGTTTCCAAGAGAGTTTTCTACATCTTTAAGATCTTCCTTTAACGCTTTTATACACGACATTCATCGTCGTTGCATTCACTGTAGTTATGCCGTCGACTTACCCTATAAGAAAGCTCTTTAGATACCAATTCGTACTTTATCTATCTCAAATCTCTTCTTGACCTCAACTTAGCTTGAGGTTTTAGCCTTAGTCGCACGATTAAAAATCAACAATGAAAAAAGGAACCATTGTGTCCAAAATTGCGATTATTTATTTCTCTAAAACCGACGTTACTGGTCAGCTTGCTCGCGCGATTGCCGCAGGCGTTGAACAACAAGGCATTAAGCAGCAAGATGAATGTGAAATCCTCTCTCACCGAATTGAAGGCAGTGAGATTATTGAGGGACGTTTTGTGAACCCTAAACTAATGGATGAACTTGCTGAGTGTGATGCGATTATCTTTGGCTCACCGACCTATATGGGCGGTGTAGCAGCGCAGTTTAAAGCATTTGCAGATGCAAGCAGTGAATCTTGGTATTACCAAAAATGGGCGAGCAAAATCGCGGCTGGCTTTACCAGTGGTGGGGCAATGAATGGCGACCAATCTTGCACATTACAATATCTACAAACGCTCGCTAACCAACACGGCATGATGTGGGTCGGGTTGGATAAGATCAGCAATTCTGGGGAGCAAAACCTGAATCGTTATGGTGTACAAGGTGGTATTGTTGCACAAGGTGGTGAAGGTGGTCAGTTGCATGCTTCTGATGTTGCAACAGCAGAGTATCTTGGCAAACGAGTCGCTATGCTCGTGAACAAGCTCTCCACTCGCTAACAATAAAAAGAAGCCCCGTAAGATACATCTTCGGGGCTTCATATTTATCGCTTGTTTTGAGCGCTACTTCTTGATGTAGAGGTCTTTCGAGTAGATACGACCTTCTACGTTGTTCTTGGCAAAACCGCCAACCGTAGGACGAACCAAACGCGCTTGCATGTAGTAGTAAATCGGTGCGATAGGCATATCTGTCGCCAGCAACTGTTCAGCTTGGTCGTAAAATCCTTGGCGCGCTTTCTCATTGGTTGCAGCCAATGCACTGTTCATCGCGTTGTCATACGCTTCACTGCTGTAACGTGCAAAGTTACCCGAAGAACCTGAGCGAAGTAGGCTCAGGAAAGTAGACGCTTCATTGTAATCACCACACCAGGAAGCGCGCATCACATCGAAATTGCCTTGTTTACGCGCCACTAAGTACGACTTCCACTCTTGGTTTTCTAACTCCACGTTTGCACCGAGATTTTTTTGTAGCATCGACGCTATCGCAACCGCGATCGATTTGTTTGCCTCACTGGTGTTGTACAGCAATTTAAAATCGAGCGGCTTGTCTTGGCTGTAACCCGCTTCTTTTAACAACTGACGCGCTTTCTCGTCACGTTGTTGCTGACTCCACTTACTATACTCAGGGGGCGTCGCATCAAAACCGGCAGTGTACTGATGCGCAAAGGTATACGCAGGAAGGTTGCCCACTTGCGTGACACCATTCGTAATCACATCACGCATGATGGAGTACGACACCGCTTGACGCACTCGCACATCATCAAATGGCGGACGAGTGGTATTGAACGCGTAGTAATACGTGCACAACAATGGCACCACCGTGTAAGCCTGCTTGTAATCTTGTTTAAGCTTCTGCGCCATATGAGTCGGCACATCTGACGTGATATCCAACTCTCCTGCCGCATAACGATTGATCGACGCGTTTTGGTTTTCAAACGGAATGTAAGTCACTCTGTTTAGATGCGTATCTGCGCTGTCCCAGTAACTTGGACTCTTAACCAGTTCAAAGCGCTCATTCACGACCCACTTATCCAGTGTGAATGCACCATTGCCAACAAATTGGTCTGGATCGCTCCACGGCTTGTCGCGGTTTTCCACTGTCGCTTGATGCACTGGCATCATGGAAGTGTGCCCAGTCATGGCGACAAAGTACGGAACTTGACTGTCCAACTCAAAACGTAGGGTGTATTTATCCACCGCCTTGATACCGAGCTCGTCCAAAGGCTTTTTGCCCTCTGCTACATCGGCGATGTTTTTGATCTTGGTGAGTTTGAGATACCAAACATTTGGAGAAGCGGTTTTCGGATCTACCGCTCGGCGCAGTGAATAGACAAAATCCTCCGCCGTCACAGGCTCGCCATTCGACCATTTCGCTTCTTTGCGCAAGTGAAAAGTAAAGGTTTGGTTGTCGTTGGTTTCCCATGATTCTGCCACACCGGGAATGATGTTTCCGTCACGATCTTGAATCACAAGCCCTTCAAATAAGTCACGAATCACATGCATTTCTGGCAGACCTTCGGCTTTCGCAGGGTCAAGCGTCGCCGCCTCTGCGTCATTCGCACGTACTAAATGCTGTTCTGCGGCAAGTTGAATGCCTTTAGGTAAGGTCTCCGCAGCAACTGATGTAGCAAGAAAAGGGGTGAATAAAGAGGAAATCAGCAACGCCGTTGAATGTTTTTTAAAATCCATATCGTTTTTCGTTCTCCTAACGCGTCTTGTGAAGCAAGTGCCACAATTAACATTTCAACCGTTGACGAGTTTAAACGGTTCAGTTTAGCTAGGTGTAATTAGCTTAGATATTGATACTACTTCATCAATCAGGAGATTACGGTGAGTCTAATTCCAAGAACGGAAAGAGCGGCATTTTTAATTCGACCAACATCATACGGTCAATCCGTGCTTGGTGCGCCATTACTGTATTTTCCGGCTCAAGTCGAAAGTGCTTCGCGAGGTTTGATTTTGGCAGGCACTCACGGGGATGAGACGGCCTCGATTGCAGGTTTGTCCTGCGCGCTAAGAAGCTTGCCTGCTGAAAACTTACGACATGATGTGATTCTGTCAATGAATCCTGACGGCAACCAGCTAGGCACACGTGCAAATGCAAACCAAGTGGATCTCAATCGCGCGTTTCCAACCCAAAATTGGACTGAGCATGGCACCGTGTATCGATGGAGCTCTCACACACCCGTTCGAGACGTAAAGGTGAAAACTGGCACTAAAAACCAACTAGAGCCTGAAGTTAGCGCATTAATTAACTTGATTGAACTGCGCAAGCCAAAGTTTGTGGTGTCGTTTCATGAACCGCTTGCGTTTGTGGATGATCCCAAACATTCCGACCTTGCCAAATGGCTCAGCGAGCAGTTCCAACTGCCAATCGTAGACGATGTCGACTACGAAACACCCGGCTCATTCGGCACTTGGTGTAGTGAACGTGATTTACCTTGCATCACGTTGGAATTGCCCGCGATTTCTGCCGATCTCACCATTGAAAAGCATCTGTCCGCCTTTATTGCTTTGCTGAGGCACGATCCGGATCTTTAGTCCGCTGTTGAACAAGCGATCATGTGAGGATCTGCTTGATGTCGGTACTGATATCGCAGATCAACTGACGGGCACTGTCGTCTCTTTGCTGAACCAAGATGATAAACAGCAAATCGGTGATCACGTTTTGCGCGGTGCGCGAAGCAATGGATGAGCTGCGATGCTCCATTTCATTGGCGATGGTATCAAACGTAATATCGGCAATGCCGCGCAAGCGACTTCTTCCGGGCGCTGATAACGCAATCACCTTCGCGCCCTGCTCTTTTGCCGCTTCTGCTGCCACGAGAATTTCTTTGCGTTCACCCGAAAACGAAATTGCAATCTGAACATCTTCTGGAGAGAGCGTGCGGGCAACAGCAATCTGCACGTGGCTGTCTTGTTCAGAAAGCGCCGTAATACCAAGTTTAAGCAGTTTAAAGCTTAAATCCTTCGCGGTCAGTGCAGAGCCCCCAATCCCGACCACTTGCACTCGACGCGCTTCACTCAACCATTTCACCGCTTGGTGACACGCTTCGTAAGACAGCGTATTGGTGGTTTGAAACATAGCGTCGGTTTTCGCTTTCACTAGTTTCTGTGAAATAACCGCAATGGGGTCGTCAGCCAAAATATCACTGTGCAGCGGTGTCGACTGCATCGCATGCTTACGGCCAATCTCTTCATTCAGAGCTAACTTAAACTCGCTGTAACCTTTAAAGCCGATACGCTGAGTAAATTTCACAATGCTCGATTGACTCACTTTTACTTGCGCCGCAAGTTCTTGGCTGGTGAGCAGCGCCGCCTTTTCTGCGTTTTCAACAATCCAATCGCCAACCAAACGACCACTTTGCGAAAGCTGAGTACGCCTCGCGACTATCCTATTGATAACTGACACAACAAAAACCTCAAAAATTTTAAATAAATTATTCCAAAACAGAAATAATAGGCGTTTGATTTAACCCCCTGATTATTCTAACCAAGACAGTTAATCCCGGATGTAATAGACGTATATTTTCTCTCATTATTCCAAATTTCTCCTGCATAAAGAATAACCTCAAGTGTGATTTTTATCACCAAACCTGAATATTTTATTCCATAAAATCGCCCTCAGATTGAACATTACGAAGAGTGCAAAACATGAAAATTGATTTAAGCCGATTGGTGACAGAAAGCCGTAACCCAGCCAGTGCCGAGATCGATACGCTTTCGACCATCGAGATGCTGCAAGTCATTAATGAAGAGGATCAAAAAGTCCCGCTCGCGGTAAAAGCGGTGCTACCACAAATTGCAGAGACAGTTGACGCAATTACCCAAGCTTTTGCAAATGGTGGCCGTTTAATTTACATGGGAGCTGGTACGTCAGGTCGCTTAGGCATTCTTGATGCAAGCGAGTGTCCTCCTACCTACGGCACGCATCCAGATATGGTGATTGGCTTAATTGCTGGTGGACATCAAGCGATTTTAAAAGCGGTAGAAAACGCAGAAGACAACGCGAAAATGGGTCAAGACGACTTAAAAGCACTTCACCTCACCAAGAATGACGTGGTTGTAGGCATCGCTGCAAGTGGCCGTACACCTTATGTGCTAGGTGGTTTGGAGTACGCTAAATCCATCGGAGCTACGACCGCATCTATCGCTTGTAATCCAGAATGTACCATGGCAGAAGTGGCCGACATCGCGATTCTGCCGATAGTTGGCGCAGAGGTTGTCACTGGATCTTCTCGCATGAAAGCCGGCACCGCACAAAAACTGGTGTTAAACATGCTCACGACAGGCGCAATGATTCGTAGCGGTAAGGTATTTGGCAACTTAATGGTGGATGTAGAAGCCACTAACGCCAAGCTCATCCTACGCCAAACCAACATTGTTGTGGAAGCAACCGACGCATCAAAAGAAGAAGCAGAGCGAGCATTAAATGCCTGCGGTCGCCACTGCAAAACTGCCATCTTAATGATTTTGGCCGATTTGGATGCCGAACAAGCCAAATCACGCCTCGCCGCGCACAACGGCTTTATTCGCGCAGCACTAAATAATAACTAAATAATCCGAGTTCTGAAGGATAGACCCTATGGCAAAAATAACTTCAAACACAGTATCGCAGTTGCTGTCCGCAGTGGGTGGCAGTAGCAACGTAAGCAAATGTGGTAACTGTATGACGCGTTTGCGTTTATCGCTCGCCAACAATGGCTTGGCTGATCAATCAGTTATCAAGCAAATTCCCGGCGTAATGGGTGTGGTGGAAAGCGATGAGCAGTTTCAGATCATTCTCGGTCCCGGAAAAGCTCAACAAGCGGCTGAGATGATGAATCAACTGATCGAAAGCTTAACCTCTGGTGACAGTGAAGAAGCAGATATGCCGCAACAAGATCTTTCTGCCGTCGCGGCCGAGCAGAAAAAACAGATGAAGAGCAAACAAACCAGTGCGGTTCAGCGTTTTTTAAGCAAGTTTGCCACCATCTTTACGCCGTTGATCCCTGGCTTTATTGCCGCTGGTTTGTTGCTAGGTTTTGCGACGTTATTGGAGCAGATGTTTGTTCTTGACCAGACACCAAGCCAGTTTATGTTGGATTTGATCGCCTACATGAAAGTCTTTGGTAAGGGTCTGTTTGCTTTCCTAAGTATTCTGATTGGTTACAACGCGCAGCAAGCATTTGGCGGCTCTGGTGTTAATGGTGCCATTCTCGCCTCTTTGTTTGTGCTGGGTTACAACCCTGAGGCGACATCCGGCATTTACTCTGGCATGAACGAGTTTTTCGGCTTTGCGATTGATCCGCGCGGCAACATTATCGGCGTACTTTTGGCGGCGATCATCGGTGCGCAAGTCGAGCGTAAGGTTCGTCAATACATGCCAGATGATCTGGATATGATCTTAACGTCCGTTATCACTCTGTTGATCATGGGTGCGGTAACCTTCTTGATCATCATGCCAATCGGCGGCGAGCTGTTTAAAGGGATGTCTTGGTTGTTCCTCAACTTGAACGATAACCCATTAGGCGCTGCAATCTTGGCAGGTTTGTTCTTAATTTCTGTGGTATTTGGCATCCACCAGGGTTTTGTTCCAGTGTACTTCGCATTGATGGAAGCACAGGGCTTTAACTCACTATTCCCTATCCTGGCGATGGCAGGTGGCGGTCAGGTTGGCGCGTCAATGGCGCTGTATTTCAAAGCCAAAAAAGACGCTCTACTGCGCACCCAAGTTAAAGGCGCTATTATTCCGGGTCTTCTAGGCATTGGCGAACCATTGATTTACGGCGTGACATTACCACGCGTAAAACCATTCGTTACCGCTTGTATTGGTGGCGCTGCGGGCGGCTTCTTTATCGGCTTAGTTTCTTACCTTGGCTTGCCAGTTGGTCTTAATACGGTGTTTGGCCCATCCGGTATCGTGGCGATTCCTCTCATGACATCAGAAAATGGCATCTTCCCGGGCATGATGGTGTTTGTTGCTGGCCTGCTTATCTCTTACATCGTCGGCTTCCTCGCGACTTACTTCTTTGGCTGCAAAGACGTCGATTTAAGCTAAATCATTCTTCCCCTATAGGAATGGACTAGCTCGCGCCCTTGGCAAACAAGGGCGCACCCTCTCTCTACTTCACGACAATTTTTCTTATTCCGTTACTCGGAAGGGGCTTTGTCGTACCTAAAACAATAGAAATGAAAGGTCGTTAATCATGAAAAAGCACATTTTGACTCTACTTCTCCCAACATTGATGGCATCAAACGCAATGGCAGCGCAGCTGTATCAAGCGGAAGATGGGTCAGTTTTAAATATTTATTCTCGTCTTGGTTTCAATGTTACCAGTAAAAATGATGAGCACGGCGATGCAAATGGCGAATTTGATGGCCGTATTGGTTTAAACGGTTCACAAACCATCAACGAGTACGCGTCGATCATCGGCCAAGCGCAATACCAAGTGGGTGCCGCTGAATACGCAAACCAAGTAAACGACAAACCGTCTCTGACCGCACGTTATGTATGGGCGGGTATTGATGCGAAAGATTATGGTCGCATTACTGGTGGTCGCGTGGCATCTGGATTGATTATGTTTACCGACATTGGTGATGTGTTCGCCTCTTCCGATGTTTCTATGGCGCGCCAAGCGAATAAAGTCGACAAAACCGCGACGCAAGTTTTCCGTCAAGATGGCACGCTGCAATACCAAAACAGCCTAGGTAATTTCGATTTTTCTGTCGCGTACATTTTAGGAAACAACACTTCTGAACTCGACTACGGTTACAACACTGCACTGCGTTATACGCTAGATATGGGGAATTTGGGTACCTTGGCACCAGTGGTGGCGCTGCAGAAAAATAAAGGTGATGCACGTGAAAGCAACGACACCGATTACACCTTCTGGGGCGCAGGTACACGTTACTACCTAGGAGATTTGATGTTGGGTGCGTTGTACTCGGAAGATGAACTAGAGGGCTATTACTCACAAACCAGCACCGACAAAGTGATGGAACTGACGGCGGTTTACATTGTAAATGACAAATGGGCACTGCGTGCTGGTTATCGTTCTTTAGAAAACAGTGATGGTGACGAGCTAGAGCTGAAAGATACAACGCTAGAAGTGCAATACAAACTGACGCCTCGTTCTTCTATCTACACAAACTACGTTGATCGTAACGGCTCGCGTGGCTACAGCAATGGACAAGAAGTCTCGTTTGGCGGTGCGCACGCAGACGAAAGCTACTACCACTTAGGTCTGCGTTACGAGCTGTAAGCACGATACTTAATGTCAGTTAGCTGAATCCATGAGCTTCTTCTGTGTCCGGTCAGTAGTTATTGCCTTTAATGCTGATTTGAAGAAGCTCACCCTCGTAATATGTTTTCTTCGTTACCTGTTTTGACCAACACGCCTGCATCAGGAAAGCTGGTGACAGTGTTTTCGCATTCCTTTGCTTCCTCTTTTGTTGCTAAGTTTATTGTCGCTATTCGCCGACAGAATATATGTTCCTAAAGTGATCAATGAACGCTCGCGTTCTTCTTGGTAAGTGCTCACGTTTTGGGTAAAGCAGATAAAGCGGCAAAATCGCATCCGTTTGCCATTCTGGCAGCAAACTCACGAGTTGTTCTTTTTGTGCAGGTTCGAGTTTAGCCAGTGCAAATTCATCTAACATGGCTACACCACAGCCAGCCAAAGTAGCATCCAACATGGACTGGACAAGATTAAAACTCAGCGTACTTTCTAACCCAATACTGCACTGCTGCTGAGTTTGCTTATGCGTAAACGTCCATTTATCTAACACCAAGTCACGACTTTTATAAAGGATGTGCTCCAAGTCGCCAAGCTCCTCTGGCGTACTTACATTTGGTTTATCAGCTAAATACGAGCGATGAGCGATCGGTTTACAGTGTAAAGCGCGTAACTGATGGCCGACGTATCCCTCAGGAGGGGTATCGGTAAAGTAGAATGCGATATCAAACCCAGCTTCAATCAAGTCGAGAGGTGTCTCTGTGAAGATCACTTCGACGCTCACTTGTGGATGCTGCAATCGAAAATCGATCAATGTTTGGCTGAGTAACGCGGCTCCAAAAGAAGCGGACGTCGCTATTCTCAATTTTCCCGATACGATCTCGTTTGCCATGACTTGCTCATTGATCTGCTCAGCGCCTTCGAGCAGTTGCTTTACCTGCTGATAAAACCGCAAACCATCGTAGGTCAAATTAAACTGGCGCGTAGTTCGCTGAATCAGCTGCACCGACAATATGTCTTCAAGCTGTTTAAGTTGCCGACTTACATGCGCATTCGAACAATTCAGTCGCTTTGCTGCGCCAGCAATACTTCGCTCCTCGCACAAAGCGACGTAAAGTGGTACGTAGCTGAGCCATTTTATTTCCATACAGTAATTCTGAATCTCTAAAATCAAACTACTGGAAATAATAGAAAGCATCTAAACTCTGTACAACCTAAATTTGAAAGGATGAGTTATGAGTGTTTTCGACACGTGGTTAAAAGGTCAAATCATTAAAGATCACATCACTAATCCCAATATCATCGTTGGCGATTACAGCTATTACTCGGGCTTCTATCATCAAAAAAGCTTCGAAGAGCAAGCAGTACGCTACTTGTTGGGTGACCCCGTCACACTTCAAGAATGGCAAAGTAGAGAACCCGATAGCATCGACAAATTAATCATTGGCAAGTTTTGTTCCATCGCTTCTGGAGCCACCTTCATGATGGCAGGAAATCAAGGTCATCGCATTGACTGGATTTCGACCTTCCCCTTCTCTCCTGAAGAATTTGGAGAAGGCGTACAAGACGGTTTCGAGCGTGCCGGAGATACAGTGGTGGGGAATGATGTTTGGATTGGCAGTGAGGCGATGATCATGCCTGGAGTAAACATCGGCGATGGAGCCGTCATCGGAGCACGCGCCGTAGTGACGAAAGACGTGCAACCTTATTCGGTGGTGGTTGGAAACAACCAAGTCGTACGTCAACGATTTAGCGATAAAGAGATTGAAACTCTACTCAATATCCAATGGTGGAACTGGCCAATAGAACACATTAAACAAGCAATGAAAGTAATGTGTAGCAGCCAAGTTGGTGCGCTTGCGGACTACTATCAAGAGCACATTGTCGATTTGTAGATAAAAAAGCCCACACATCTTGTTGCGACGTGTGGGCTCAGTGAGTAAGAAAGCTTAAACCGCAGCGACGTCCTCTTCTTCCAAGTTCGCCGAGACTTTAATTTCGTATTGATTGAAACGGAACGAACAACCGCCATGAGTGCGCTTTGTCGTTACTTGTTCGTCGCCAAACTGCACCGTCACGCGAGTGAAGACACGCTCTTTGGCTTCGACAATATTTTCTTCTAACGCGACTTCAAAGTCATGTTCCGTTTGTTCTAGCTTTTGCTTTATCGCTTCAAGCTGCTCGTTGTTTTGTGTTTTCATCACATCAATCTGAGCTTGTTCTTCGTCGGTACGTTCGGCTTTAGGACGTTTCTTAAATTCGAGCTCTTTACGAATCACATCCATCGTTCCTTCTTGAGCGCGTTTATATTGATCTTTGAGCTCTGCTAATCGCTCCTTAAATGCAGAATATCGCGCGAACGCTTCTACCTTAGTGGCGGTGTCGCCTTCTACGCCCAATTGTAAACACACCACTTTGTCACCGACTTTTGCATCCCCGCCGCTGAGCGTACCGTTCCTACCGTTCGCATCCAGCACCGTCAGATTGCGCCCACAAAGAATATCGTTATTCATGCTGTGCACCGCCAACTCAATATCTTCGCCGGCTTGCAAATCACAATATTGGGCGTAGCTGGCACGAATCGAACCTTTGGCTTTGACGTGACAGCTCTTTGGCTGACCATCACTCACGGTGTGGCCAATGATCCCTTTACCGACTTGGATGTCGTCTTGTGCTTGTACGTCAGCCGATTCAATGAAGCCGCCTACAGTAATAGAGCCCGTCGCTTTAACAATCATTCCGGATTCAATGTTGCCACCGATAATCACATTCCCTTTGAATTTCACGTGACCTGTATTCACGCCAACGCTATTGAGACAGAGTGCGTTATCAACTTCAATGGTTTTGTCTTTAATTAGAGGCGTACCGGATACCGATGCAATCAATAGGTTTGGGTCGTGCTTGCTTATCTCGGTGCCCTTGCCTGGCTTCATTGGGCTGTCTTTTCCAGCTTGTGGAGGAATCACTCGCCCTTGAACAGTAAAACCTGGCGTACCTTTGGTCGCAGGCGTGCGGCGCATCACCTCATCGCCTACGTCAACCGCGATAGTTTCACCGAGGTTACGTAAATCAATTTTGTCGCTAGCAGATTGGCCGTCTTTGGGTTTGAGGATGCGTTTGGTGATGTCTTTAACGAGAGGAGTAAAAAGAGCGTCTTTGCCTTTGATAGGTTGCTTACCAACCGCTACAGGTTGAGAAAAAGTTTCGCCTGGTTTGAGCTGAGTGCTGACAACCAACACTTTCTTCAAAGCCAGTTTGTTGATGCCTTTCGAAACTCGCGCTTGAGCAAGGGCTTGAACAATCTCGGGGCCACGTAAACCTCGGCCTCCGTACGCGCCGACAACGTTCATACTGGCGAGCATGTCATTATTCGATAATTCAACCTCAACTTGCGCGTTGCGTTTTTCCGCAATGACGATTCCTTCGTAGGCCTCGGCTTTACGTTCTTTGGCGCAGTTAATGAATCTCACGACTTCCCCCTCAACAACAAACATCTTTTCAGCGTTCATTGCGACGAGCTGCTCGTTTAATTCATTTTGATTTAGCTCACCACCGAGGTCCACTTCTCCCGGAAGACAGGCTATCACCTTGGTCTTATCTTCAGATAACTCAAGACACAGCTTCCACATACCCTTACCACTTTGCTTCCCATCAACACTTTCAGTCTACCCAAATCCGTTTTCTGAACAAACCTCGCATTTCTTATTATAAGGCTCACGTCACTAAAGAAAGTAATCCATCAATAACGGTTAAACAGATATTAAGAGAGCATTTCGATTTAACCTAAAGCTCAATCAAAATACACACTGAAATAAAAAGGAGCTGGATTTACAGTGTAAAATCAGCTCCTAATAATTTCATTTACAGTGTAAATCTCACCTTATTGTTTACAGTGTAAATCGTTCCAAATGTGCTTTACTTCGTCCCTTAGCTGCTGCTCAACTTGCTTTCTTCCAGGTAGCCCAAATTGCTGAGCACATTCAGTCCAACTACGGTTAAGAAAAAGCTTACTGATCATCAAGTCGGAAGCGGAGTTCAAACCTAAGTTAAGTAACCACTGCTGAAGCCAAGCAGACACGGACTCATAACTGTTACCACCATCAGCATAGCATTCAATTAGTAATAACTTCGCGGGATGAAGTGGACTCATTCCCAAAGGTTGCGGTAATAGAGCTCGAAAAATTGAGGCTTCTAATTTTGGATAGACGTCAGCCACATTGTTAGACAACATTTCTTCAAATAGCGCCTGAGATTCATCGACCCAAGCCGTTTGTTTGGAATCACAAGCTTTGACCATCAAGACTGAATAACAACCGCTAGCAGCATCGCGCATTGACCCTAAGCGAATTGCACGGAAGTTCGATTGTCGCCAGAAATAGACCAACTCTTCCGTCGCACCGAAACTCGTGGATAAGTAAGCAATGTGTTTAGCCGCCATTTGCTCAAGTTGCTGCAGCATTTTTTGACCGATGCCTCTTCCTTGCAATGCTGGATGAACAGCAATTCTCATGACTCGCAGCGTCGATAGCTTCGCAACATTGGGGAATCCAAGGTGGTTTGCAATCGTAACTGGGGCTAAGTGTCCTTTAGGACGACGCTTACCAAGCTGAATTTCTTCAACCAATTCAGCGTCAAGCCCCCCCTCTTCGACCGCTAATATTACCCCCACAACCGCATTATCTTGCTTAGCAAAATAGAGCTGACTGTTGTCGTCTTGCAAAAGGTGAATCAAATCATTCGGCGAGGTCTGATAATGAGCATTAACCAAAAGAGCGAAGCACTCGCGCAGCAAACTAGGCTGCGATATCAAATCGTCCTTATCGGCTTTAGAAAGGGAAATTGAGTCGACCTGGTTAAGTTGATGGTGCGTTAACTCCGCATCCAACAAAAACGCGTCATAGAGCCATGATTCGAGCGCATCATTCATGCTCCAGCGGATGGGCTGTGTCATGTGCCACGTTTTCATTCCCGAACGCTGTTTCTGAAGCCAATCAACAAATTTAATCGTAAAGCCCCGGCCACAACCTTCATAACCGTGAATAGTCGTAGAAAAAACGAGTCGATGATAATGTTCGGTAATGCTTTTGAGCATAGGAACTGGAATTGCAGCCGCTTCATCGACAAGTAACAAATCACATTCAGGTCGGCTCGATAGAAGTTCGTCAGGAGCAATAAATTGAATGGCTCCCTGCCCTAATTCTAATCTGTCCTTCTTAATACGCTGTGCGTTAGGGAGTAAACGTAAAGCATGTTGGTAAACAGGCTCAACGGCTTTTATAGATGGTGCCGTAATTAAGATTCTAAGTGGCTTCTGCTGTAATAAGTTCGCACACGCAATGCCGAGGGCACTTGTTTTCCCCCGCCCACGATCAGCGGTCAAAATTAATGGTCGCTTTCGATGTCCTGTCACCACCTTTTCAATTAGAGAAATGGCATGTTCTTGTTCCGTGTAGTGGCTTTCTTTTTCTGCTTGCTTGATGTCTGGAGCCGTTGGCAATGGTTTGTCTTGCTCAATAACAACGAGCTTCTCCCATTGTTTGTGCATCCATTGCTGAGCAAAGTTCGTAGGCTGTCGCGGCTCAGTAATGATAATAAGAAGGCCACCGCCAACCAATGAGCCAAGCGCGGCGGTAAAGCTATTTGCGTCAAAACCATTTCGAGCATCAAACAATAGAACGTCACACTCTCTGCCTAACAACATGTGCCCTTGTTTAGGCGAAACACTGTATGCGTTTTCCAAACCAAAATCGCCGACACAAAACCAACGTTGATACATCTGTGTTTTATGGAACTCTGACACCAATGCATCTTGCCAAGAAGACTCGCCTTGAATAACGATGCCGAATCTTTGGAAAGATTGGTGAGCTTGTTGTTGAAGTGATGAAAGGAAATCAGATTGTGTCTGCATTTTGTCTATCCAACGTTGAACTGACGCAATGGTATCACATCTTTAATTTGACGCTTCTCAGATATAAAAAAACCGCCCGGAGGCGGTTGATTCAATCATCTTTTGTTATTGCAGCTTGTTTTGCACAAAGGCAAGAATCTCTTCCATCAAGCTGTCGTCAACTTTCTTCAAGTTCAACGCCAGACTGCTACCTTTTCGGCTGTAGCTTGCTCGACCTTTTACTAAGTCGACTTTTTCGGTCTTCTTGCCAGGTTTTGCTGGTGCAAGCTCAGCAATCCAGTTTTCGATGCTTTCCGTGACTTCTTTTGTCAGACGAGCAACGCCTTGAGCTGTGCTTCGCTGCCATAAAAAGCCTTCGCTAGAGCGACACTTATCTAACAGCTCTTGCTGCTGCTCTGGCGTCAACGTTGAAAACTGTTTGTGCAGTTTCACGATAGTTGGACGACCAAGATCGCCGACATTGGGATACGCTTGAAGCAGTTCTAACGGTAATGCCGCCGCTTTTAAAGCGCCACTTACTAACGCTTCACTACACTGGAACATTTTCGCCAATGCTTTCTGATCTTCAGCTTCACCACTATCTAGTTTAGCCTGCATCTCTTTACCTTTTTCGTACAAAGAGAGCGGCTTGTGAGCATTTGCCACATCAGACAAAAACTTTGCATGGTCAGTATTGATGTTATCAGCAACATAAACCAAAAAATCTTGTTCAGCGAGGATACAAGACATGCGACGACGGCTACCGTCTAGCACTTCAATTTTGCCATCGTCAGTGCGACGACCCACAGCAGGATATTGTTGGCCACGCTCTTTGAGCGTGACTAAAACATCAGATAAAGCATGTTCGTTTAAGAACGATTGCTCACGAGCGTTATCAACAAACACCGTTGTTTCTGTCGCGACTTTCTCTGCAGGAATACGAACAAGTTCAAACTGAACAATGTTTTCACCTGCGACAGCTAGCTCAATCGTTTGAGCTTTTTCTTTTGCCGCGGTTTGCGCCTCTTGTGGAGTCACAACACGACGTTTATTCGTTTTGCCAAATAATTTCGCGTTTAATTCAGACGTTTTCAAAGCCATTTACTTATTACCCCTGATTCAATGACGGCCAATTAGAATGCAGCACACGCTCTAATTCCAGTGCGCTTTTATGAACAGCGTCTTGTGCGGTGGCTAGCGTCTTCTTACCGCCTTCAAAATCGCTTACTGTCAGATCAAATACTGTGCTGTAGGTATCGGCACAGGTTTCAAACGCACGGCTACGCGGGATAGTAGCCATCATAACTTGGTCACCTAGAAGATAGTTCATTTCAGTTAAAACAGAAACTTGCTTCTTATTGTCGTCCTCAAACATGGTTGGCATCAAGCGAACAAACTCAAGACCATTCCAGTCTTCCGGAAACATTTCATATACCGTAGGCAAATGCTGGAAGAAGTTTACTGTTGAAGCCCAGTCCAGACGCTTAGCCGCACAAGGGATTAACAACGCATTTGATGCATACATCGCATTCCATACTAGTGGGTCAACGTGTGGGCCGGTATCAATCATGATGATATCGAAGTCATCAGCAATTTTATCAATCAGTTGCTCTTTTAGCAGACGAACGATATCGAGTGATGGATCTTCAGATAGCGTTTGCCATGCTTCAGCATTAAACATTGCGTCTTCTGGAAACGCTGAAATCGACTTTAAGTTCGGGTATTGCGTTGGCAGCAATACGTTTTTACGCAAAAATTCACTGTCAATTTCTACACCATCAGGCACGTTACCCAACATAATGTCTACAGCAGAATAGATATTGTCATGCTCTGCCATGCTGATTTGTGGGTTGAGGAATAAACGTAGCGAGCCTTGTGGGTCTAAGTCGATTAAACAAATACGGTATCGTTTATCCAAATTTAGCGCTAAACATGCCGCTAAATGGACCGCTGTCATTGATTTACCTGTACCACCCTTCTGGTTCTGCACGTTAATAATCCAAGGTTTGTTACCTGAATTCTTCTTACGCTCATGAAATTTAGGCACTTCAGCCGCATCCATAAGCATATGTGCTTCTTCTAACGTAATTGAATAATGATTCGCGTTATTTTTAGTAAATTGATGGCCAGCCGCTTCCATCTTACCAATCGCGTCATCGAGCTTACGACGAGTTAAACCTGAACGGGTTTCCATCATCGCCTTAGACATTGGTGGGAAATAGTTATCGCTTCGCTCTTCTAAAACAATTTCAATACGGTCAGCTTGAACCTGCTGAGTCAGCTCCGCCAACTCAAGAAGGTTTTCAATCGTTTTTTCTCTTTTCATGCCAAATTCCGTTGGAAGGATTTATGCTTGCAATTGTACAGCAGTAAAGACCAAAAACAACAAAAAGGTGCACGAACATTTTGAATAACCATCACATAAAAAAACAATCAAATCGACGCTTTTATGATTTATGGTAAAAAACATAACTATTTTTAATTAAATAATCTTCGAATAAATGGACACCTTAAACTTAAAAACAAAAGTGTTACGGCGTCACTCATTTACAATGTAAATCAATTTTCTACCGGAACGATTATATTCTTAAGCTAAATTACGGATTATGTTAGACCAACCTAATTTAAACAAAAAATAGAAAGCAATCTTTCAACATGAACGCTAATAACAACCTTGATCATGTATCCGAGCCAAAAAGGGCTGTTCAAGTAATGTTCCTATGGAAGTATGATCAAGGTATGCTTATGATCATGCTTCCATGATAAAACACAAATACGAAAGCATGATCATGGAAAAATAGAGTAGACGAGGGTGTAAACACGCGGATTAAATAAGATCCATCAATCGGAAATATGATCAAGCTATAGAATCTCTCGGAAGCATGAGTTTTTGTCTCTAATTTACGGTTGAATGCAGTCAGAATGGGGGATGGAGAAGAAATTAGTGGATAGAGAAGCCGGAACAATGAAATTGTTCAAGTGACTATGATAAATCTTACTCTTATGATCATGCTTCCTAAGAATAGCCCGAAACCAGGTTTTACTGCGGAATAAGAGCTACTTGGATGCATTTTCATCACATGAGTAATTTATCATCAATATTGTCTCCAGAACGATAGCTATCTCAGCTCTTGATCATCGTTCCGAGTATCAATAACGTCGACAATGCTCAATAAAACCCTAATTAAGATCATTATTAAACACAGCATCTGTGGATAACCTGTAAAAACATCATGATCATCGTTTCAAGACTCTTTTGATCATCTTTTCATAAACTTAATGATCATGCTTACGAGCAAATGTGATCATGCTTTCAGGCTATTGTTGATCATAGTTTCAGAATCAACATGATCATAGTTCCGACATGCATGAAAATAATCACTTTATAGAACATGTACTTAGCGGCAAAACGATAGCCAGATCATTAGATCATATAATCAATTAAGATCAGATTAATCAAAAAGATCAGTTATTTAAAAAACAATCTTTTTTCTTTATTTATGATCTGTTTTTCTTTATTCTTCGGAACCATAGCACAACTACGGCTAGTGTGATCTGGATCTAAAATGACGGCTGATGAAAAAATTCTGATTAAAGCGCCTAGAAGCCATAAGGATGGCCATCTTTTTGAGGTACATGAATCCTCTGCAGATTGGGTAGAGCAGTACCAACATTTCAAAGGGGTGACCAAAAGCATCTTAGAGTTGCTTAATCTGATCTCATTGCGAGGTTTCAGCAGCAAAGATGGATTGGTTTCAACCACAGAGATTGTGGAAGCAACGGACGGACAACTCACTCGTGCAGCTCTGCAACAACGCTTACGTGCAGCAGTAAACATTGGTTTGTTTACTCAAACTCCAGTGCGGTTTGAAGAAGGACTTGCTGGTAAGACGATGTTACATAAGTTTGTTAATCCTAATCAGCTTATTTCAGTGTTGGGTGCAACAAGTCTTGTTACAGACAAAGTACGCCAAAACGAAAAGCAAAAACGTTCAAAAGCATTGGCTCAGACCCAAGTGAACAAGCGTTTGTTGAATGAACATGGGTTGAATACCCCTCCAACGATGAAAGATGAAGCCGATCAATTTGTCGTGTCTCCAACGAATTGGGCTGGGATCATTGACCAAGCACTTGCACCACCAAGAACTCGAAAAAGTTATCAGAAATCCATGGTGTCGATCTCTGGTACCAAAGCGGTTATTGAAACGCGATCATCCAAAAATATCATGACTGTGGATGATCTGATGACCTTGTTTGCTCTGTTCACATTGACCGTGCAATACCATGATCATCACAAAGATCAGTATCAACTCGACGCAGCACACGTGCCGAACAAGACGCCGTTATACATTACTGATATTTTGTCGCTTCGAGGCAAAAAAGACAGTGGTCCAGCACGTGATTCTATTCGCGACAGCATTGATCGTATTGAGTTTACCGATTTCCAGCTGCATGAACTTACTGGTCGTTGGCTAAGTGAAAACATGCCAGAAGGATTCAAAAGTGATCGTTTTCGTTTTCTTGCTCGAACCATCACTGCGTCTGAAGAAGCGCCTGTAGAGGGAAGCGATGGTGAAATTCGTATCAAGCCAAACTTGTACATTTTGGTTTGGGAGCCTTCGTTTTATGAAGAACTATTAACGCGTGATTATTTCTTCTTGTTCCCACCAGAGATCTTGAAGCAACATACTTTGGTATTCCAACTGTATTCTTTCTTCCGTAGCCGCATGGTGCGTCGTCATACTGACTGCATGCTGCTGAGTGAATTAAACCAGAAGCTGGCACGCAACATCGAATGGCGACGATTCTCGATGGATTTGATCCGAGAGCTGAAGCGTTTATCGGATGGTAAGGGAACGGATGAGCTGTTTGTCGTGAATTTGTGGGGTTATCACCTGACGATCGAAACTATGATCGAGAATGACAAAGTGATGGACTACCAGATCGATATTAAATGCGATGTGGAAGAAGTCTTACGTTATTCACGTGCGCGAACAACCAACGCAGGAAAGCGTAACATGGCGCCTACGCTGCCAAACCCACTTCGTAATGAGATGGTTACCCGACAACAGCTTGAAGAGCTTTCAGGCATCATAGACGGCGAATTTGAGCCTATCCAACGCAAAGCGCCATCTCCAAGAGGGAATTTAGGCCGCCGCGTGAAGCAAAGAAAACACCTGGTAGAGATCAATGCAGACGAGATCACCATTACTTTATCTAAATATACCTCACCAGAGGCTCTAGAACGCAGTATAACGGCTTTATCTGCGATGACAGGGCACTCGTATGCCTCAATCAAAGAAGAGTGCTCTGATTACATAGAGAAGCTTGATTGGCTAAGGGTAGGGGAAGAGCCAATTCCTTATGAGACATTAAGCAAAACCGTCGAGCTGTTTAACACTCAAAATGATATCAAGCATCTTACCATTGAGCGCTTGATTGCTGGATTAGCGGTACGTCGGAAGGTGTGCCGTCAAATCTTCGATGGCCACATGGATGAAATGGTATTCCGCGCTCTGGATGAAATGGCGATTTAAAAGCGTTGCTTGATACACATCAAGCAATAGGCGTGGCGTATTGATTTGAAATGTAACAATGTCTTTCGATGATAAAAAACAGACTTAACTCTAACAAATCACTGACATTAGGAGCCAAGCCTGAGACTACTATTTATCACGAATAGACAACCTTTTGTCCTTTCTGATGATTAATAGATTGGCTCATATTGTTACATTCATTCTGAATAGACTTCGCGAGTTTCTCCTCAGGAAACTCGCTTTTTTTTACCTCAAATTCCTCAAAGTAAGCCTTGATCATTTTTCCAGATTAATGAGATAAACCTTGATCATGCTTCTTGTCTTCATTCCAATGTAAAGAACGCATCAAAGCAACATGCGACTCGATCAAGTTATGTGCTTGTTGTTGCAACTCATTTTGATCACATTGCTGATTACAAAACTCTAACGCTAAAACGGTAAGGTGCTGAAGTCGCTTTAAACACCAATCTTTGATCAGAATATCGGTCGATACCTGACATGCCGCTTGCTCAAGCTTTGCGCTCGTGTAAAGCAAGGTTTGATACGCTTTTTGAGGATCTTGGTACCTAGCATGTTGAAACACACGTAAACAACCGTCTAGCCAGCAAGCAATCGCTTTGCTTTGAACTTCGTTCAGTTCTGGGCCAAACACGCCGTCGGGCGCTTGATATAAGATCGCTTCCAGGTTTTCAACTTGATCATGCTTCCGATGTTCATACCACATGGCGATCTGATCTTGCCAAGTCCTCAATTCCATTACGCAGCCTCAGTCCAGTGTTTTACATAGTGATTGGGTCCTATTTGATCAAATTCGTCGACAATGATGCTGCTACGACTACGAATTTCATCGGCATCTATCGAATAGTTTGGCTCACTTTTCACTAAGTTACCAAAAGGAAGATCTGGATCGGGAACGGCTGAAATCAATAGTTTGGTGTACGGGTGCTGCGGATTCTTCAGTATTGAGTGTGTATCACCCCATTCAACGATTTGCCCTTTGTACATCACAGCTGTTTCTTCCGCGATGTAGTGTGCGGTCGCCAAATCATGAGTAATGTACAAAAAGCCGATTCCTAGCTCTTGCTTCATGCGCTGCATTAGATTCAGTACCCCGAGGCGAATGGAGACATCCAGCATCGATGTTGGCTCATCCGCAAGAATGATTTGCGAACCGACGGCGAGAGCACGTGCTAAGTTTACTCGCTGACGTTGTCCACCACTAAGCTCGTGAGGAAACTTATTTAATGTCTCTTCAGGTAGTTCCACCAGCTTTAAAAGCGCTTCCAAGCGGGCAGGAATGTCACGCTCGCTTTTGATTTGCTTATGAATCTTTAAAGGGCGTGTTAGATGATGGCGAATGGTATGAGTTGGATTGAGTGAACCAAACGGATCTTGAAACACCATTTGTACTTTACTGCGATACTCTTGGAGCGCTGAACGTGACGTAATCTCATTGATATTAGTGCCATTGAAAAGGATCTCGCCTTCTGTTGCCGGATAGACTTTAGTGATCAAGCGAGCACACGTACTTTTACCGCAGCCTGATTCTCCAACCAAAGCCAGCGTTTTTCCTGCATACAGATCAAAACTCACTCCTTGGAGGGCACGGAAGGTTTCCTCTTTCGCTAAACCACCGCCTACTCTGAATTCTTTAATCACGTTTTTCATTTGGATGATAGGCTGATTCATGATTGCGCTCCTAGTCGCTCTGGTTGTTTGTGGACGTCGTGGATGTTTGGAAAAGAAGCCCATAGCTTTTGTGTGTAGGGATGTTGAGGATTATTGCGAATTTCGTATGCCTGATTGACTTCGACGATTTCTCCATGCCGCATGATGGCAATGCGATCACACAATTGGCTCATCAGCGCCAAGTCGTGCGTAATAAAGAGTACTGAGAAGCCGAACTCATCTCTAAGCTGATAGATTTGCTGTAAAATCTCCCTTTGTACCACCACATCTAAAGCGGTTGTAGGCTCATCCATAATGATCAGCTTAGGGTTCAAAGACAAAGCAATGGCAATCACCAAGCGCTGACGCATTCCACCTGAAAATTGGTGAGGGTATTCCGTTAACCGTTCTCGTGGAATATTGACCAAGTCCAATAGTTTTTCTGCTCGATCCTTCGCTTGAGCGTTGGTGAGTCCTTGGTGATGACGCAATACATCTGCGAATTGCTCTTGGATCGTTAAGACAGGGTTGAGTGAGTTCATCGCGCTTTGAAACACCATGGCGATTTCACTCCACCTCAGAGCGGTTATCTCAGAATCTGAGAGGCTAAGAATATCTTTGCCATCAAACAATATTTTACCGCCAGAAATGAACGCTGGCGGCTTATGGAGACGATTGATCGAGAATGCGATCGTGCTTTTGCCACATCCCGATTCACCAGCAAGTCCAAATACTTCTCCTTTGCCGATATCGAAGCTGACGGATTTTACCGCATTGAAATCACCATTATCGGTGATGTAATCGACGCATAAATCTCGGATCTGGATGACCGGATTATTGTGGTATGCATGATTTAAGTTAATACCATCCATATAAACACCTTACCAATGTAAAAGATAATTATTATCATTATCAGGTGTGTTGGTTTTTAGGAAGTGGCAAGCGGTGAATCAGTGAAGTGACTCGAAAGTTAGGCGAAATAAAAAGTGGTATCTGGCGTTGTTAATGAAGTCAAGGAAGACGAGAATTGAGAGCTGGATCAGCACACTTTTCTTAGGGGGAATTATTCAAATCTAATCGTAAATTTGCCCCTTGGCAAAACTTAAATGATGGATCTATTAAGGAGTTAACGAAAGGGCGGGAGGGGTCACATTTCCCTACAGTTTTTCTTACCACCTCGTTCCTGTTTTGCTATAGATTACGCATCGAAAACATGGTGTGTTCGGAGGAAATATGTCCATTAATTCTATCGACCATGACGAGATGACCAACATCGCTCACAAATGGGAATTACCTGATGAAGAAGCCGTTGTGAAGCCTGAGAAAACAGTGAAATCAGCAGAAGCCAGAAGACGCATTGAAGCGCTACGTGAAATCCGTGAAAGTGGATTGACCATTGAAGAAGCAAGGGAGCTTGGCTTGATACACTGATTGCTCTAGTTTGGTATAGCAATCCATAGGGTAGTCGTCGGACTGCCCTTTTTATTTTTCCTTCCATTTTAGTCATAGCGTCTCACTACAACGTCTCACATCTCTTTATTTTTCTTATCCAAACGTTCTAATTCACCTCTCTTTCACCCAAAAAGTTCTAGATCCAAACTCATTTTCATCTGTGTAGAAGTTTGACAATCTTGCCTAGCGTTACTAAAAGATATATCAATAGCGATATGCTTTTTGTTGATTATCGCGACCACAAAGCAAGGAGCGCGAGTATGGTTGACCAAATCCTTTTTTATGAGCCCGATGAGCCCCACGGTTTTCTTTCCAATTTTTGCCATGCCCCAGTCAATATATCCTCCCAAACTTGGCCCACCAGCGAACATTATTATCAAGCCCAAAAGTTCCTCGATGCGCAGTTACAAAGCAAAATTCAACACGCGAGCACTCCCGATGAAGCATTCGCCTTAAGCCGAAAGTACGAACATTTCGTCAGAAGTGACTGGGAGGATATGAAGTTGGCCGTTATGGCTTTCATCGTTAGAGAAAAGTTTCTGCAAAATCCACCTTTAGCGCAGCAGTTAATGAGAACGGGTAACGCTTGTCTTACAGAGCATTCTCACAAAGATGCCTTTTGGGGGGATGGGGGAGACGGTAAAGGAGAAAATCATTTAGGAGAAATTCTGATGAACGTTCGGGCTGAGCTGAGACATGTCGAGCCCTACAATCTCGTGAAGTTCATCGATAAAGCCAAATTGCCAACCCAATGGGGCACATTTATGATGTATGGCTTCGTTGAAACTGCCACGAACAAAGAGCATCTTGCCCTCGTGTATGGGGAGCCTGCAAACAGCGCTGCACCGCTTATTCGGTTGCATTCGGAGTGTCTTACTGGCGATGCCTTGTTTAGTACACGTTGCGACTGTGGTTTTCAGCTCAACAGGGCGCTACAAAATATTGTCGAAGAGGGATGTGGTGTACTGCTTTATTTGCGTCAAGAAGGACGTGGTATTGGCTTGATTAATAAAATTCGAGCTTATCACCTCCAGGACGATGGCGCCGATACTGTAGAAGCCAATGAACGTTTGGGCTTTGCTGCCGATATGCGTGATTACGCATTCTGTAAAGGGATGTTAGAGCATTTGGGCATTGATGCGGTGCGACTAATGACGAACAACCCACGTAAGCTGGCTGCGTTAAAAGCGGTTGATATCAACGTCATTGAGCGTGTGCCCTTGCAAGAAGGTAATAATCCGAGCAATCAACACTACTTGCAAACTAAGGCGAGTAAATTAGGGCACATGTTTGATCCTAAGTTTGTCAATCACACCAAGTAAAGCATCATCTATGTCATCAATAGATGAAAACGCCATCGATACTATCGTTGGCGTTTTCATTCGTTAGGCCATTTATTGATATCTTTGAATGATCTCATCAATTTCGCCCGATGTTTTTAACTCAACCAAACGTGTATTGATGTAGTCCTGAGTTTCTGGCTGCATTTGGGGCGAAAAGGCCAAATAGATTGAGTAGTCGGGGATAACTGAACTGAAAGGTTGGATCTGAAAATCCTCAAGTGGCAAATTGAGGCGTTTTAAGTTGTACATAACGCGCGATTCCATTTCGACGAAGGCTGTATCTCCTGGTGTTCGGGTTACTACTCGATATGCAGCCTCATAATCTTTCACTCGCATTTCATTCACACTACCATCCTCAAAGAATGGGATTAAATTCGGATAATCAAAACCGAGTAGCAATACGATAGATCGGCCATGCATGGTGTCCATATTCTTGAACTCTAACGGTTTCTCACTACTAGAGACCAATACATGTTTTACAGTGTAAATGGGCTCTTCAGACAAATTTTCTGATTGCACCTTGCCCCAATTTGGGCTGCCGTAAGTTAGCCAGTTTGGTTCGCCACCTTCTTCTAATATGGAAATCATTCGTTTAAACGGATAAGTGTGATAATTCACCTGATAATCCGATTCAGCGAAAATGGCACTGACGATGTCAGTCACAATCCCGGAATGCATTTGCCCCTGTTGTTCTATTTGAAATGGCCTTGCTTGGTCGGCGATAACGTAATAGTTCACTTCAGCGGCAGTAGCATAAGTTCCTATCGCAATAAAACTAAAAGCCAATCTAAGTAGAAGTCTTTTCATCGTATCCTCGATTATTATTTACGCGTGGCTATATTTAGAGTAGCGCAAGTTTATCGGAGCGATTTCATATGGATGAAAAAGAGCGATCTCAACGTCGATTTAGTATCGGTAACCAACTTATGTTGGCGGTGCTAACGTTGAGTTTAATCTTTACCGTCATTATTTCCGCTGTGAGTTTATATCGAGTTTTTAACGAAGATGTAGCCCATTTGCACGTCGAGCTAAAGCAGGTCGAATCCAGTTACTTATCGAGCTTTTCTGCCAGCTTATGGGTGGAGGATAGGGAGCTGTTACTCACTCAGGCAGAGGGCGCAATGCGCATGCCCTCTGTGGATTATTTACGTATCGCTAATGAAGATGAAGTTATCGTCGAACTGGGCACCGCACTTTCTGAGGATGTCGTAGAAAGAAGTTGGCCGATGCAATATCGTGTTGGTGATAAAACCTATGATCTGGCGACATTGACTGTTCAGGCGGATCTGAGCTCGATTTATGAAGATCTTTGGCAACAATTTTTTTTCTTGCTCACGACAGAAGCGATCAAGATCCTATTGCTCATAATTGGCGTGCTTTGGGTCGCCTTCCGCCTCTTGGTCAACCCTCTCCAACTGCTTTCTGGCGCAGTGAGCGATTTTAGTGGCGGGAAGGTCCCAAGCAAAGTTACGCTCCCAAAGCGTTGGTGTTTTGATGAAGTGAGCGTGTTGGCGGAGAAATACAACCGAAGCGTTGAGAAGGTCCGTGAGCATCAGACTGAACTTGAAGAAGAAAGAGATAGAGCGGAAGTCGCCAACCGCAAAAAAAGTGAATTTCTTGCCACCATGAGCCATGAAATTCGAACACCGATGAATGGCATTATTGGTGTCGCTTCATTACTGGGTGACACCAAACTCGATCCTCAGCAAAAAGAGTTTGTAGAGATCATCGATAGTTCTTCTCACTCTTTAATGACGATCATCGACGATATTCTCGACTTTTCTAAAGTCGAAGCAGGTAAAGTCGAATTAGAAAATGCGAGTTATGATCTGCGCCGTATTTTGGATGATGTGATCAGCTTACATACCGTCAAAGCCAAGCAGAAGAATCTGCAATTGCTTAGCGATATTGATCCTCACTTGCCAGCGGAAGTGCAAGGTGATGCTGCACGCTTAAAACAGGTATTGAACAATTTGTTGAGCAACGCGATCAAATTTACTGATCGTGGTCATGTGAAGCTTCTTGTTGAGTTAACACGTCAAGAGCATGATGTCGCCATGATTCGATTTCGCGTCGTTGATTCTGGCATTGGTATTGCGAAAGAGAACCAACAAGTGATCTTCGAACGTTTCCAACAAGCCGATGGCAGTACAACCAGAAAGTACGGTGGTACCGGCCTTGGTTTGGCGATTGGTGCTCAGTTGGTGAACTTAATGGGAGGAGAAATCCAACTGACAAGTGAGTTGGGGCTCGGTAGTTGTTTTGAGTTTTCGATTCCAGTTGTAGTAAAAGCGCGGTCTACCTACACGGAACGACCTAATGTTTTGACGTTTCCAAAAGTTGAAGATAATGAAACCAGCCTCCAGCATGACAATCAACCTTGGGTATTGATTGTTGAAGATACCATCGTAAACCAGAAAGTCGTCCGTATTATGTTGGAAAAGCTCGGCGTTCGAGTGAGCGTCGCAAATCATGGTGAAGAAGCGCTTCAGCTATGTGAGAAGCAAGCTTTTGACTTGGTGTTTATGGATTGCCAAATGCCAGTGATGGATGGCTTCATTACTACTGAGCATATTCGACAAATGGGAGAGTGGGGGAAACACGTTCCCATTATTGCGTTGAGTGCCAATGTTATTAAAGAAGATCAACAACATTGCTTTGACGTCGGTATGAATGAGTTTGTCGCCAAACCTGTGACCAAAGATCGGTTGCATCAAATATTCGAGCAGTTTTTACCAAAAGCGCTGAAAATCAGTGCGGGTCCCAAATAGTTAACTTGAAATTGATCAAGTTAAGTGCGTTTCTATTCTGCAATTGTAACTCTGTATGCTATAGTGCGCGGCTAGTATTTAAAGTACCTTGAGGCTGTAAATGTCGTTCAATCTATCCCTATTGCCGCCTGATGAAAAAAACAAAATCGAACTGGATAAACAAGCGTCGTTTTTGGTTTGGAAGCTCAGAGAGGCCAAATCTGGTCCTGAAGCAATAGAAGAACAGTTGTCCAAGATTAACGATGCTGATGAAAAAGCGTTTTTTCAGCAATCGGTCGAAAAGTACAAACGAGTAATGGGTGTCGCTTAACGCGAATCGTGACAACGGTATAAAACTATGTGGCGAATGAGGTAACCTCCCCATTCCTTTGCTAAGCGAAATTGAAAAGGTTTCGCTTTTTGCTAAAATCCTTCGCATTAAATTTGAATTTAGAGAGACATCCCGATGGGAAGAAGTTTTGAAGTGCGCAAAGCCTCTATGGCGAAAACTGCAGGCGCGAAAATTAAAGTTTATTCCAAATACGGTAAAGAAATTTACATGTGCGCGAAAAACGGCGGTAGTGACCCAGACATGAACTTGTCTCTTCGCCACCTGATCGCGAAAGCGAAAAAAGATCAGGTACCAGCGCACGTTATCGACAAAGCACTAGACAAAGCGAGTGGCGGCGGTGGTGAAGATTACCAACCAGCGCGCTACGAAGGCTTCGGCCCTGGCGGCACAAGCGTGATCGTAGACTGTCTAACAGACAACGGTAACCGTACATTCCAAGATGTACGCCAATGCTTTGTTAAAGTTGGTGCGAAAATTGGTGTTGAGGGTTCTGTTTCTCACATGTTCGATCACCAAGCGGTATTCCAGTTCAAAGGCGACGATGATGAAATCATCCTAGAAACGCTAATGATGGAAGATGTGGACGTAACTGACGTTGAGCTAGAAGACGGTGTGATCACTGTATTCGCTCCTCACACTGAGTTCTTCAAGACGAAAACAGCGCTAAATGGTGCGTTCCCAGATCTAACGATCGATGTGGAAGAAATCACTTTCGTTCCTCAAACTCACACTCCAGTAGCGGGTGAAGATGCTGAGAAGTTCCAGAAATTCCTAGATCTTCTAGATGACTGTGACGACGTTCAGCAGGTTTACCACAACGCAGAGCTATAATTTCTTAGCTTCCACCGTTGTAAAAAGGCTTCCCGAGGGAAGCCTTTTTTGATCGCACTCTTTGCTAGCAGCATTATGCGTTGCGATATTTGGAATAACACAGTGACATGATCACACCAAAACAGATGCCTTGCGTCAGCATGGCCGTGCCGCCGTAACTAAAGAACGGCAGAGGGCTTCCCATTACAGGCAACAAGCCGCTCACCATGCCTGTATTGATAAAAGCATACAGGAAAAAGCTCATCGCTAATGCACCACTCACAAGCCGACTAAAAAAGTGTTCAGACTGACATGCAAGCAACATGACGCGCGCGGTAATAAACAAGTACAGTGCGAGCAAGACTAAACTACCAACAAAACCCCACTCCTCGGCATAAGTCGAAAAAATAAAGTCCGTATGACTTTCTGGAATAAAGCCAAGTGTTCCTTGCGTAGCATTCATCCAACCTTTGCCTTTCATTCCGCCGGAGCCTATCGCAATTAAAGATTGGATGATTTGGTAGCCCGAACCTAACGGATCCGACTCCGGGTGCAAGAACTGAGTAACGCGGCTTTTTTGATACGTTTCCATGACGAAGAACCACAAAATTGGCGCCAACGTTAATATACTCGCGACAAAGCCACCGATTATTTTCCAGCTCATGCCAGCTAAAAATAAAACGAATAAGGCGTAAATGACGGTAAAAACTGCACCGTCTAAATCCGGTTGTAGCGCGATTAACCCAGCAGGAATCATTGTGATGAGTAAGCAGAATGCGATTTTCCTACTATCTGGTCTGCCACCTTCAATATGTAGCATCCACGCGATCATGATTGGAATCGAGAGTTTGATTAGCTCCGAGGGTTGAAAGCGAAAAAAGCCAATATCGAGCCAACGTTGAGAACCATTAGTGCTATCGCCAAACAAAGCGACAGCAAGTAGCAGCGCAACCGCAATAATGTAGAGATATGGAGCTGAGCGTTGATAGCTAGCGGCGGGAATCGATGACATGACCAATATACAAACCAAGGTCAATCCGCAGCGTGCTAAATGCTTGAAGAGCATGGCCTCATTAAAGCCACTGGCACTCCAAAGTGTTAGTGTACTCAATAGCATGATCGGAATGATCGCCATCAGCAGTGGCAAATCGACCCTGGGGAAAAAACGCTTATTCATTTTCTACGACCTAATAACGCACCCAGTTCGAGCGCGAAAACAACCAGAACTCGAGAGTTCGAACTATTCCGATGCTAAGAATCCTATTTGGAAATAACAGACACCATGCAAAGGTGTGTATGAGAGGAGCGTCGATGTCGTCTGTTATGGGTAAGCTGCTTGGAAAGCTGTGGAATGGATAAATACACTAGACGCAGGTTTTAAGCCAGTATTTTTATTCCTATTGTGGTGAAAGACAGACGCTTACAAACAAGCAGGGATATATGCTCTCTTTAAGAAGGGAATGTCATTCATCGCAGCAAACAACCGTTCATTCTAAATAACTGCCATTGGTCGCATGCAAAAGCAGCGTGCGACCTTCTCCCTTAATCTGAAGCCATCAAATCACGTTCAACTAAGGACAGTACATGATGGTTTCTCAATCTCGCTCAATCAAAGCTCTTAAACTGGCAAGTACGTTTATCGCCGCATTTGCACTCAGCAGCAATTTGGCTCTGGCTAATCCAAGCGAGCGCACACTCAGTCAATTCAACCAAGCAGCGCAGGGTGACTCTGGCTTAGTTGATACCGTTTACGGCGAATTATCCAAACAACTCGAAGAGCAGGGCGCAACGCCAGTGACGTTGGTTTACTTGGGCAGTGCGGAGACATTGCAAGGCCGTGAGGCGTTTATGCCTTGGAACAAGATGAAATTCACCGAGCGCGGTCTTGCCACTATCCAGAAAGGCTTGGATTTAATGGCGAATCAGCCAGTACCACTGCAAGAGCAACAACGTTTACAAGGCTTGCCGGAATACCAATTAGCCACTGCCATGGCAGCCACTACGTTTACCTCTCTACCTGACATGTTCAATCACTTTGAGCGTGGCTACGAGCTGTACCTTTCTCTGCTCGATGAACCGAGTTTTAGCCAACAACCTTTCGCGGCTACTTCGTGGATTTATCGCTACGCCATTGAAGCGGCACTGCGCGCTGACGATGTTCAACAAGCCAAAACATGGTTAGCGCAAATGGAGCAATTAGGCGACAGCAATTTAGAAACGCAAACCGCGAAAGCGCTGCTAGCGAAATATTAGGGAGGCGTCATGATTGTTTTTAATCAACTTAGTCGCGATTACGCCCTTGGCAGCCAAACCGTACGTGCATTGCGAGATGTGTCTGGTGAAGTATTTGCCGGCGAAATGGTGGCATTGTGTGGACCGTCTGGCTCAGGCAAAAGCACCTTACTTAACGTGCTTGGCATGCTGGATACTCAATACCAAGGTCAGGTGACATTTGCAGGCAGCCCATACCCAATCGGACAAATGCAGGCGGCTAAAATGCGTCGTGAAAAGCTTGGTTTTGTGTTCCAAAAATTCAATCTTGTGCCTGTGATTACGGCGTTGGAGAACGTGGCGTATCCGTTACACCTCAACGGCTTTTCAAAAGCAGAACAAACCGAGCTCGCTACACAAATGTTAGAACACGTTGGCTTGGGCGAGTTTATTCATCACATGCCAGATAACCTATCAGGCGGTCAGCAACAACGCGTGGCAATTGCGCGTGCCTTAGTGCACAAACCGGCGTTGGTGATTGCTGATGAGCCAACCGCAAGTCTTGATAGCCAAACTGCCAACAAGGTCATCGACATTATGAAAGGGCTCGGACACGAGCTTGGTACCACTTTTATCGTCGCCACTCACGACCCTCGTATGGCATCTCGCTGCGATCGAACCATTGAATTGGTGGATGGCAAAACCACCCAAACGCACGCAAGTGTGGAGGAGGTTTCATGGGCAAGCTAATTCCTGTTTCGGTTCGCCTTGCTTGGTTGAACCTGCAGCGCAATCGCCGCCGTAGTTTGTTGTCGATGCTGATCGTTGCCATTGCCGTGTTTGCATTAACCAGTGCGGGTGGTTTTGGTCTGTATACCTACGACAGTTTGAAAGAGTCGACAGCGCGCGACACGGGGCATCTGACGTTAACCACGCCGGGTTACTTTGCCAAAGAAGAAGAGATGCCACTGAGTAACGGTTTAACTCATGCGGACGACATCACCAAGCAATTGATTGGCTTGAATGAAGTGCGAGGCGTGCAGCCACGAGTTGAGTTCAGCGGTTTGATTTCCAACGGCAACAAGTCCTCGATCTTTATCGGCATTGGCGTGAACGAACGCGAATTCGATATGAAAGGACCGTTTTTGGACGTGCGCGACGGGCAAACACTTTCCAACATTCATGCATCGCGTTATGACCCAGCAGAGCCAGAAGTGATGCTTGGCGTTGATTTGGCGAACAACTTAAGCGTGCACGTTGGCGATTGGATTACCTTGCTGGCGACCACTACCGACGGCGCATTGAACGCGTATGACTTCAAAGTTCGTGGCATCTATTCAACAGGCGTACCTGAGCTTGATAAACGCCAGCTGTACGTGCACATCAACAGCGCGCAATCGCTGCTCGGTTCAGACAAAGTCAGCGCGTTATCTGTCTTTCTGTTCGATACCAGTTTAACTAACCAAGTCGAGCAACAAGTGGCTTCGGTTCTGATTAAGCAAAAGCAGAACTTTGGTGATCAAGATATTGAAATTACGCCTTGGCAAGAACGTGCGTTCTTTTATCTCAAAGTGAAAGATTTGTACGACCGTATCTTCGGCATCATGGGGGCAGTGATGGCGCTGGTGGTCTTTGTTGCGCTGTTCAACACCATGACCATGTCGGTCACCGAGCGCACCCGTGAAATCGGCACCTTGTCGGCTCTTGGTAGCTACCCTCGCGAAATCATTGCTGGGTTCTTGCGCGAAGCAGGGTTACTTGCGGTGATTGGCAGCCTAATCGGCGCTTTGTTTACTGGGTTAGTGACCGTCTTACTGATGGTCGTGGATGTGCAAATGCCGCCACCGCCGGGCCGCACGGAAGGTTACCCACTAACGATTTACTTCTCTTGGGAGTTGGTGGCTGTCGCAGGATTCGCAGTATTGATGATTTGTTTGGTTGCGGCGTTTTTCTCGGCGCGCAAAGGGGTGAACAAGCCAATTACGGAGGCACTGATTTATGTTTAATTTCAAATCACTATTACCAATTGCATTGCTGACGGTTAGCGGCATGGCAAGCATGAATACCAGTGCGAATGAATCAGCGCTAGATGCACAGCAAGTCGCTAAATTGATTGAAAAAGCGGACAGTTACCGCTTGCACGATGATTCCTCCAAAGTGGTGTCACTGGTGCGCTTATATCAAGACCAAGAGTTAGATAAAACTCGCCTCTATCACGTGTACACGCGCCCAAATCGTGAATCGCTGGTGGTGTTCAAATCTGCGGTTGAAGCTGGGCAAAAGATGCTGATGATGGGCGATAACTACTGGCTGCAAATGCCAAAGAGCCGCCGTCCGATTCGCATTACGCCAATGCAGAAGCTGCTTGGTGAAGCGTCTATCGGCGACATCTCAACCCTAACGTGGAGCCAAGATTATCAAGGTGAATGGAAAGCGACAGAAACCGTTTCGGTGAACGGAGAGAGTGTTGCGGCTTATCACCTTGCCTTAACCGCGAAAACCAAAGGGGCGAGTTATCAGAAGATCGATTTATGGTTGTCTGAGCAAGATGCGTTTCCAATCAAAGCCGATCTCTACTTGCGCTCAGGCAAACTCGCCAAGCAAGCGCTATACGGGCGTGCAACCGACAACGGTGAAGACTACGTCAGTGAGATGACCTTGCTTGATAGCATTCAGCCGAGCAAAAAGACCGTTATCGAGTATCAAGAGATCGTGCCTTGGCAGCTGGATAACAAGTTCTACAACCCAAGCTATTTGCCGAAAGCCAATACGACTCAGCTTTAGCCTGAACTCCGTAAATAGAACCATGAAAACGAGCAAGGAAGTCACATGAAATCGCGCCAGCCTATCTTTACCAAAAGCACCAGTCTGTTGATTGCTGCGTCATTGTATGTGGGCGCTGCAGCCCCTGTTTTTGCCAATGATGAACTGAGTTTTGAGTGGGATTGGGCTGTCAGTTACGAAACTGCCAAGCAGCGTGACTGCGCATTTATGCAGGCGCAGGGCAGTTCTCGTGATTCACTGAATGCACTGTTGGATGTGCAGGTGAATTATCAAAACTTTAGTGGCTTGTTTGCTCTGTATAGCCAAGGTTTGTACCTCAATCAACAAGGAGAGAGCGAGTGGTGGAGTGAAGCTGATAACCAGCTGCTGATTCGAGAGCTTGCTTGGCTAGGGGAATGGCAAGTCGGTGACACCACACTTGATGTGAGCTTAGGTAAGTTGCGCGTGGATTGGGGGGTAGGTTATGGCTACCGACCTTTAGATCTGTTTAAGCCTTATCGACAAAACCCTGTTGGCTTAGTCGCAGAAGAGGGCGCGGGTGTGTTTTCACTTTCACACTATGATATGGCAGGCGAGTGGACGGTGATTGCGACCGATTCAAGCTGGGGGCAACAAGACCAAAGTGCACTTGATCAAGCCGCAGAGCAGCAAGGTGTTGGTATTCGTCGTTATGCGCTGGTGGGTGACATCGAGTATCAACTTATTGGTTATTACGATGATGTGCGCCGAGGTTTACTTGGAGCCAGTGTAATTGCGGTGTGGGATGAATCCATCGCAATGCACGGTTCCATGCTGTGGCAAAAGCAAAGTGTCGGCTATCAGTTTCAGCAGGATGATCTTTACCGACCCATTTCGGTTGAGGAGCAGGGCAGCGCATTCCAAGCCTTAGCTGGGGTGAACTGGGCAAACCAAGCCGGACACAACGTGATTGCTGAATATTGGTACGACAGCCGAGCATGGTCGAAAGGCGAATGGCAACAAGCAATGGAGCGTGGCGAATTTCTCTCTCAGCTCCCTGATCCGAATGTATCTCTACTTGCGACAAGCTACGCCCAAGGGTTTCAGCATGCCAATATCGTTCAGCATAACGTAATGCTGCACTGGAGTTGGGATGTGGAAGCGTGGGCTGCATGGAACGGCAAAGCAGATATGGGCTGGCTAAGTGATGTAACCCCTACGTTGGATGTGATGCTGTCGCCACAAGATGGTGGTGTGATTGTCACGCAGTGGCTTAACTACCAATGGATTGATACTGGCGTTCAAAGTGTAGAAGTGGAAGTTGCCGCACGCTTTTTAACCGGAGACGACCAATCTGCTTACGCACAAATCAATGATAAGCATATGATTGTATTTAACATCAAAGGGAAATTCTAAATGTATTCAGCTAAGTTAATGGTAGAAAGTGGATGGCTACGCAGTGTGGTTGTCACGACTTTATTCTGTTTGTTTATCTCGGTAATGACATTGTCTGTTTGGGGGGGGCCTTACTATGTGCATGTATTGGTGAGCTTTGGTTTTGGTTACTCCGCCTTGTTCTTCTCTTGGTTAGTCGACAAGTTGTTTCCTAGCATCCCTCGTAGACTAGAAATTGCTTTGTCACTGACCGCCTGTTTGTTGTTTGGCGTCATTAATGCGCAGTTTTGGCTCGGTGAATACTTCGGCATTTCGGGCATGCTGCCAGTGTTGCTGATGGGCTTGTTATTCAGCGGCATGTGTTACTTTTATTTCCACTCACGAGAGAAAGAAGCGATTGCTCAGCGTGAATTAGAGAGTATCAAGCGTGAAAAGGCAGAGCAGGAACGTGCACTGTTGCTAAGTCAGCTTAAACAGATGCAAAGCCAGATTGAACCGCATTTCCTATTTAATACCTTGGCAAATATCAGCGCGTTGATGTCCCAGGACGTTGATAAGGCCAAGCAGATGTTGGATCAACTTACCGCACTATTACGTGCGACGCTAAAAAGCTCACGTGAAGAGCACACCACGATTGAGAATGAAATTGCCTTAATTGAAGCCTACTTGAGTATTCAGAAGATACGTCTGGATGGACGTCTAAGCTACAAAATTGAAGTAGAAGACGGTTTAGGAACAACAGAACTGCCACCGATGATGTTGCAACCTTTGGTGGAGAATGCCATTGTTCACGGTATTGAGCCAAAGCGAGAAGGCGGCGAAGTCAGTTTACTCATAAAGCGCGAACAACAGAACTTGCAGATTGAAGTTAGAGACACAGGTGTTGGCTTGAATCATGTCAGCAAGCATTGTGGTTCAGGGGTAGGGCTGAGTAACTTGAAACAACGCGTCGATGCGTTGTTTGCAGGCGAAGGACAAGTGTCGATCAGTGAACCAGTTGAAGGTGGCGTGAGTGTCCGTTTGAGTTGGCCAATGACAAGCAAGGAATAGTGGAATGAATACAGGGTTTACTGCCATTATTGCTGATGATGAACCGCTATTGAGGCGTCATCTTGATAAAAGCCTAGCTGAAGTGTGGCCAGAGCTAGAGGTGATAGCCAAAGTCGCAGATGGTGAACAAGCGTTGCAAGCCATTGAGAAAAACCAACCTGACATTGCGTTTCTTGATATTCGTATGCCAGTTCTGGATGGCATGACACTAGCGCAAAAACTCAATCAACTCGCCAATCCACCTTTGATTGTGTTTGTTACCGCGTACGATGATTACGCCATCAAAGCCTTTGAACAAAATGCCGCCGATTATTTGCTCAAGCCTATCTCGGATGAGCGCCTCCTGACGACGTGTGAAAGAGTGAAAGCACGCCTTGCTAAGCGAGAGCAAGAAAGCAGCAATGTGCAGATGAACAGCCTGTTAGAACAGTTACAACAATTATCCGCGCCTCAAACGCCGCAATATCTTCAGTGGATCAAAGCAACGCAAGGGGAAGATATTCATCTGATCGCCACGTCTGATGTGCTGTATTTCAAAGCGGAAGAAAAATACGTTTCTGTGTATGCCCAACAAGGACAAGGTAAAGTGCAGGAGTATTTGATTCGCACATCGTTGAAAGAGTTGATAGGGCAGCTTAACCCAGAACAGTTCTGGCAAGTGCACCGTTCAAGCGTGGTGCAAGTGTGCAAAATTAGCAAGGTAAACAAAGACTTTGCAGGCAGAATGTTTGTTCACGTTGGAGAAAACAAGCTCCCCGTGAGCCGTGCATCTCAAAGTTTGTTCAAAGGGATGTAATCGCTAGAACTGTTCACTCTTTACACTGTAAACTCGCTGCTCTTAACCCACATTATCAAGGAAGATAAATGAGTTATCGCGTCACCCTCTTAAATGCGACGGGAGAGTTGTCTCCACTCGCTGAGTATTTACATCAGAAACTTGATGACCTGAGCTCACAGCTTTCTAGTTACTTTGATTTAAGTAACATCGATTTAAGTAGCAACGATTTAAGTAACGTAGACCTGACCGTTAGCCCGTTTGATCGCAATGACGCACCGCAGACGGGGATTGGTGGCTATTGCTTAAGCGCCCATCGTGTAGAGATTCTTCTTGATACTCAACGTGCAGATATTAAAAACGTGATTGATAAAGAACTAGCTGCGGTGCTAGCGCATGAGTTGCATCACCTGTTCCGTATGCGAGCGGGAGAGAATGGCGTTGCGCTTGGTGATGTGCTGATTATGGAAGGGTTAGCTTGTCATTTCGAACGCAAGGTGAATGGAGGCATCACACCGAGCTTGTTTGAGAACATCAAAGATCAAGATTGGCGTCCTTTCTATGCTGAGATGAAAGACAAGCTGACCAGCTTAGATTACAACTTCGACGCTTACTTTCTTGGCAGTGATGAAAGCCGCTGGCCGAAATACATGGGGTATTGGGTTGGGTATAACCTTGTCGCTGAATATCTGGTGGACTTTCAAGGCTCTGAGCTTGATTTAGTCGGAGCAAAAGCCGAGCTTTTTTATCAATAAATCCGGTACAAGCCAAACTCATCGATTGAGTCATAAAAACAAAAAGCGCCTAAGTCATAAGACATTAGGCGCTTTTTTCGTTTTGTAGCGACGATTTCTACCAAGAGGCAAATGGGCTTATTCGCTGACTGTCACTTTCTCGATAATGATTGGATCGCATGGCACATCATCATGGCCAAGCTTAGAGGTCGTTTTTACTTTCGCGATGCGATTTACAACATCCATACCCGCGGTCACTTTACCAAATACCGCGTAACCCCAGCCTAGGTTGGTGGTTGCGGTGTGGTCTAGGAAATCGTTGTCTTCCAAGTTAATGAAAAACTGTGCCGTTGCAGAGTGCGGTGCATCGGTACGCGCCATTGCGATAGTGCCAACAAGGTTCTTTAGACCACGGTTTGCTTCGTTTGCGATTGGGGCGCGCGTTGGCTTTTCTGCCATGTCTTCGGTGTGACCGCCACCTTGGATCATAAAGCCATCGATAACGCGGTGGAAAATGGTGCCGTCGTAGAAGCCATCTTCACAGTATTTTTTGAAGTTCTTTGAGCTAACTGGCGCTCGTTCTAGATTCAGTTCAATTTCGATGTCACCGAAATTGGTGGTCATGATAATCATCTGGTTTTGCCCCTGTGGGTACTAAGTTGGCGGCATTATAGCTAAGTCGTTTGAGGATAGCAGAAATAAAAACAGCGACGTTTTGGCGTCGCTGTTTCTACTATTAAGTATGGTTAAGGAAGTTAAACCGTGAAGCGTCCCACCAAGTCGTAAAGCTCGTTGGCTTTGTGATTGAGGTTTTGGCTGCCCGAGCGATTTTGATTGGCAAGGTGCGCCGATTGACTACTTTGCTGAGAAATGACTTCGATGCGTTGTGAAATCTCTTGTCCAACTTGGCTTTGCTCTTCGGTCGCGGTAGCGATCAGCGTGTTCATGTCCATGATATTCGCAATCGCTGCTTGAATATCTTGCAGCGCAACCGATGCAGCACGTGCTTCTTCTACTGTCGCTTCGCCACGTGCTTGGCTAGATTCCATCGCTTTTACTGCGGCATCCGATCCAGCTTTAAGTTGATCGATCATCTTGTGAATGTCACCTGTGCTGTCCTGAGTGCGGCTTGCAAGCTTACGCACTTCATCCGCTACAACTGCGAATCCGCGTCCTTGGTCGCCCGCTCGTGCCGCTTCAATGGCGGCATTTAGCGCAAGCAAGTTGGTTTGTTCAGCAATATCTTGGATGACTTCAAGTGAGGATGAGATGTTCTGCACGTCACTCTCTAGACGTGAAATTACAGTGCTTGCTTCAGAGACCTCATTCGCTAGCGCTTCAACGGAATTAGCGGCGGAGTCTACGATGTGTTTCGCTTGTTGTGCGTTGTCATCGGCGTTTTTAGCGGAATCGGCGGCTTGGTTTGCGTTGCCAGAGATCTCGTGAGCGGTGGCCGTCATTTCTGTCATTGCAGTCGCGACTTGTTCCGTTTCCTCACGTTGACCAGAAGCCAATTCATCCACTTGTGAGGCGCGTTGAGACATGTTGTTAGTTTCTGATACTACCTCTTGTCCGACATGGCTGACGCTCTTAATAATTCCTTGCAAGCTCTCAACGAAGATATTGAAGTTATGCGCGAGCTGCTTAAATTCTGGCACGCTAGATTCTTCCATACGCGCGGTTAAGTCGGCGTCACCTTGCGCGAAAGATTGGATTGAGCTGTCAAACTGTTCGATAGGGCGCATAATGCTACGGTTGACGAGTACGGCAAAAATGGCCACGACAACGGCAATAGAGACACAAAACATAGCAATAGCGGCTAAGGTATTGTTTAGCTCATCGTTTGCTGTGTTTTCCATCTCTGTAATGATCGCATCGATGTCATCAGTATAAAAACCTGTGCCAATCATAATATCCCACTTGGGAATGAACATGGAGTAGCTGAGTTTTGGTAATGCTTCGGTTTGCCCTAACTTAGGGAAGTAGTAGGTTGTGAAGTCACCCGTTTTGGCGTTTTTCAACAGGTCTTGGATCAGGTAGTTGCCTTTTTTGTCTTGAAGGTTATAGAAGTTTTCTCCAACCCCTTTGTTGTTTTTTCCGACAACAACACGCACGCCTTTTGAGTCGTACGCAAAAATATAACCTGATTGGCCGAACTCTAGCTCTTTGAGCACTGGAATAGCTTCTTGCAATGAGGCATTACGATCCAATAATGGTTTGAGTGCGGAATGAGCCATCTGCACATAGTTTTTCAGTTCCGCTTTCTTCATCGCCATCATCGTCGTGTGCGTATGATTGATTTGTTGTTGGTTGTAGGTACTGGTTTGGAGGTAGGTAAACCACATCATACCCAAAGCAATCGTTAACACGGGAATGATGGAAAGAATATAAAGTCGCTTTCTTATCGTTAGATTCATAGGTACTTCCTTACGTCTCGGCGCAGCGTTACAAACTGGTAAACTTCAATAGCTTTACCAAATAAAAGTGTTAATAATTATTTTTGTACTGATTGCAGATTAACCGAGTTGGCGGGTGAGAAGTACAGGAAGTTGGTGATCGTGGACGAGAGAGACTCACATTTTTAAGCAGGATCACAATTAGCGAGAGCATTGGCCCGAGTTGCAGCGGGAGTTACCAGTAAGCCAGTATGAGACACGATACCTATTGTTGGCAAAGCGCAGGTAAAGCCAGTCTGCAATTGGCTTGAGTAATGGCCAACGTAGTGGTGCATATAGCCAACCTCGTCCGACCAACTGCCATGCTCGGTGAGTCACATCAAGACCAAGTATCAGTTCATTGTTGTCATTCAGCGCATGCAAAATCGTGTTGGCTTTTTGCGCGTCTATCTGTGGGTAATCAGAAAATTCATCGCTGTAGATATCGACGATTTTTATCGCTTGTTTTACATCTCGTCGCTTAAGTGCGTGCATTTCTTTGGCGCACAGTGGGCAAGTTCCGTCATAAAATATGGTGAGTTTTGTCATTGCGATCGTCTTACTTGATTTGTCTTACTGAATTCTACGTGGCGATTTTTCTTTTGGTTCATTATGTTGCAGGTAGTGGTTCCAATTCGTGCGTATGTTCTCGTAGTTGTATTGGCAAAAGTCTTTGCGATCTCGTAGGTAGTCTTTTTCAACTTCATCGAGAAGCGACTTGTACTGTTCCGGATCACTGCCGTACACCAAACATAAGGTAGAGAAGTAGCGTTGCAAATCAAAACTGTGCTCATCAATGTACTCACCGAAGTCGTAGTAGTCCGGTCTGTCATCGGACTCAAATGCGAACATGTCGGCGGCGCTAATGGCCATCTCTGCGCCATCTTCTAGGAAGTCAATCATTAAGATCGTGGCAAAATTATCGACGGCATCTTCTTCTTTTCCGAGAACAGGGATGTTTTGATCTTCGATGTAAGCATGCCCGGCTTCATGCAGCAAGGTGTGTAATAACGTATCTAACGCCCCTGTTTTTGGGGATTTTCCAAGGCGTTCTTCATACTGGTTATTGGAGAAGTAATTGAGTGATTCCAAATAAAAAGTGTAGGGAATGTGTATCGTGTGCGTATCGGGATCGTACATTGGGCCATCTTCTCCGCCGTAAACCAGTGTGAGTGGTTTGCGAAATGGAAAGTGGATCTGAGATAGCTCAAGAAAAATTGGGTTTACATCGCTGTTTTGGATAGATTGCAGGGCGATGTTTTCATGGGTTGTTTCCACGGGAGAATATTCAATACGGATATTTTCCGCTGCAGTGGCAGATGAGATGGCACAGAGTAATAGCACAGGGAAAAGCGAATGAATTTTCATGTAGGGCTCTTGTTATTTGAATAACTTACATAAAAATTATACATGTTTTTGTGTGATGCATAATTGGGATTGTTTTTATCACCCAGAATCGGGTAGTTAGCCTCGAAAGATTACCATGACAACACCGTACATTTTGGTTGCTGGGCCCTCCAGAAAGCCTATCAAAACACGTTGTACTCAGTAGACCATAGATAAGTGATTGGCTTTTAAGGTTTATTTCTTGGCGAGTCTAAGCTGAATTCGCTTCGCTCTTTTGTCTGTAAAAATGCTATTCAGCAGTTAATCATTATGGAACGAAACCATGGGATTGGTGAATGTCACTGAATTGAAGAAAATTATCAGCAATATGTTATAATCCGGCTCCGTTGTGACGAAAACGTTTGTTGCAGCTTGAGAGTTTCCTCGGATTCGGTTCGTTTACACACCATGAGCCAGAGTTAAAAAACTACGACAGGAACAAGCAAACCCAATTGTTTTGAACGCGATCTCGGCGTTTAGAGGTTACAACGGGAAGGAACTTTGTTTGATAGTAATTGACACATTCTGTTTAAGTAAGGGAGCCCAATGTGGTTCAGAAAGTGTCACCCAGAATTTACTCACAACACTATACCCCAAGCAGTCACGCACAGGTATTGCGAGGGGGCATTTGAAGGAGCTATATCGGCTCCTTTCACATTTAAGGGCTTGCTAACAGCGGAAAACTGACACATCGCTAAAGGAGCGTCCCTTAAACTAGCCTAAGGCGCATCTACACCAACTTTTGAGTATTTTCGAAACAGTAAAGCGAGAACATTTGCTATTGAATGAAGGTTAAATTAACACTCGATCATTACGGAGGATGAAGAGAACAATAATAAGAGGCGATATGAATCATTTAATATCTGTAGGTGCACTGGAGTCCTTCTTGGTCGCAATCAGTGTGCTTTTCCTGGGGCATTTTATTAATGCTAAGCTACCGATTTTAAAGAAGTTCAACATACCTGAGCCGATTGTAGGTGGCCTTATTGTGGCCTGCATGATTACTGCTCTTCATTTCAACGGCATCGACTTGGAGTTCGATTTGCCGTTACAAAATACGTTTATGTTAATGTTTTTTGCGACGGTTGGTTTGGCCGCAAATTACACTCAGTTGATGAAAGGAGGTGCGAAGGTTTTTATCTTCTTAGCTGTCGCATCGTTTTACATCATCATACAAAACGGCGTTGGCGTTTCACTCGCGGCAGCGCTCGGTTTAGATCCTTTGATGGGGTTAATTGCTGGCTCGATTACTCTGTCTGGTGGCCATGGCACAGGTGCTGCGTGGTCACAAACCTTCCAAGACGTGTATGGATTGGATAACGTTTTGGAAATTGCGATGGCATCAGCCACTTTTGGTTTGATCATCGGCGGTATCATTGGTAGCCCAGTGGCACAGCGCCTCGTAGAAAAAAACAGCATTGAATCGGAGTATGGTCGTGGTGGTCGAGATGCCAAAACTCACGAAAAATTCCCTGAGTTGGTGACCTACAACGAGTACGAAGAAGATAAAGTAACGGCGAAAAAAGTGGTGGAGAAACTCTTCTTCCTACTGATCTGTGTTACGGGTGCGAAGTATGTTGAGCAATGGGTCAGCACGTATGAAATCTCATGGTTGATGATTCCAGACTTTGTATATGCGCTGTTCATTGGTGTGATCATCACGAACTTCTTAGAGGTGACCAAGCTTCGTAAGTTAGATGCAGAAACCGTCGATATGCTCGGTACTGTTTCTTTGTCATTGTTCTTGGCGATGGCATTAATGAGCTTGAAGTTATGGAATATCTTTGACTTAGCGATTCCATTCTTGGTCATTTTGGCTGTGCAGTCTGTGGTCTTAGCTATCTTCACTTACTACGTTACGTTCAAAGTGATGGGACGCAACTATGACGCTGCGGTTATTGCGGGTGGTCACTGTGGTTTTGGCTTGGGAGCAACCCCAACAGCCGTGATGAACATGGGCTCTATCGTTAACCGATTTGGCCCGTCGCCGCAGGCATTTATGGTGGTGCCAATTGTGGGGGCTTTCTTTATCGACATCGTTAACTTAATCATTTTACAAGGTTACATTTCATTCCTTGGTTAAATGTAAGTTCATGATCTCCTAAGGTCGAAATAAAAACGGTCACAACACCGGTTGTGACCGTTTTTTTATGGCTCGATTTTGGCCGTTTATCGAACGACGGATTATTGAATGGTTCGGCTGAACTTGAGACTAGCTGTCCAACCAAGAACGCCGATGAAAGCGTAAATGCCAACGTTTAACCAGCCCGCCTGAGGAATTGCATTAAATGGGTTTGGTGCAACAATGGCGTGCAGTGGAAGGTAAAGTACTTCGGAGAAGAACTGATCTAGGCCGTAATAGCCAAATAGTGCGATTGGCATCCAGCGCAGCGCATAAATGGCGATAAACAAAATGACCAGTGGTGAATTCACTTTCTGAGAAATAGCCATTGCGGTTAATGCCAACGGTAACAGTAGAATACCGGCGAACAACATTCTGATTAAAAACTCTCCCCAATGCAGCAGCACGTAACCTAACGAGGCTTGGCGGTACAATAAAGCCAATTGGTGATCGGTAGAGATGTTCAGCAACCACAACATCAAATCTGCTGCGAGCACAAGCGCCGAGCAAACGAGCGGAATCACCAATAAGCCAAACCCTAGCTTCACTAAGTGAGTTTTTATATCGCTGACCGGCATACTGCGCCAAAACATAATACTGCCCTCTGCGCGCTCTTTGCGCAGTGTTCTCGGGAAGTATTGAACGGCTAACAAGATAGACAGCAGTCCCGCCCCGCCGATAATCAACATGTTTACATCGTCACCAAGCTCTTTGTGAATGTCACTAACATCACCACCAAAGCTCATTTGAAAAAACATATTGTGTTGTAGAGTGTCGTTACTCATTAAACTGACAAAGAGGATAAGTCCACATGCCAACACAAACAGTGGAATACGTAAAACAAGAGGGTTTTCTAACCACTCTTTTTGCAACATCGCGACAACTGAACGCATTACGCTGCCTCCTTCTGCAATGCTAAAAATAGATCCGCTAACTTCACCCCATGGATGGCCCCCATTGTTTCTGCTTGTTGGGCATATTGGGCAGTGAGTAACCATTTCGTTGAACCGAGCCCTTTTTGTGACGACAGTGGGTTCATCGCTTCAATTTGTGTGCGGTATTCGTCGCTGGCCTCAAGGATGAAGTAGTCTTCACTGATACTGTCCATCGAGGTTTGTAGTACAGGGCTACCATGCTTGAGAATCAGCACATCAGTCAGTAAGTGCTCAATCTCTGATACTTCATGACTGGCGATGATCAACACGCGCTCGCCGTCGTGAAACCATTCCAATAAGTGACGATAAAACGTATCACGATACACGAGATCTAACCCGAGTGTCGGTTCATCCAATATGAGGATTTGGGTGTTGGTCGCGATTACAATCGCAAGGTGCAATTGCACCTTCATCCCTTTGGATAAAGATTTGATGCGCGCACGAGGTTTGATGTCCGTTTGACGAAGCAGCGTATCTGCTTGGGCGCGATTGAACCCTGGATGCACGCCTTCGGTATAGTTAAGCAGTTGAGCGACAGTCATCCAATCTGGCAGAACGTTCACATCCGAGATGTAGGACAAGCTCTGCATTATTTTGTCGCGTTGCATAATGGGTTCAAATCCGTTGATACGAACAGTGCCTTGATATTCATGTGCGCCGAGTAGGGCATTAATAAGCGTTGATTTACCTGCGCCATTATGGCCGAGTAAGCCAAGTACTTGTCCTGCATGTAGGTCGAAACTCACTTCATGCAGTGCTTCTCCTTGTTGCTGATATTGCTTGGAGACGTTGTTTACACTGACTAATGCGCTCATTGGTCACCTTTCAAGTGTGGTTTTAGTTGTTGAATGAATTCGTCGAGTGACATATCCAGACGCTGTATTGTGTCGGCTATCTGCGGAATTTGTTGTTGAAGAAAACGTGCCTTCTCGTCTGCGAGCAATTTGAGTTTTGCCCCTGAAGCGACAAACATACCTTGACCGCGTTTTTTCTCCACTAACCCCTCATCAACAAGCAATTGATAGCCTTTCATGACGGTGAGGTGGTTAATTTTCATATCCGCAGAGATGCTACGAACAGAGGGCAGAGCATCGCCTTCTTGCCAGATACCTTGCAGTATTTGTTGAGTGATCTGGTCAGCCAACTGTCGAAAAATCGGTTGGCGATCATGCCAATTGGTCATGAGTGAATCTCTTGGCTGAAGTGGTGTTATATATAGGTATAACACCTAGTGTGCCGGAGAGAAAGTAATAATTTAAAATTAAGCGTATGTTCCAGCCTTCGCTTTCCCTAAATATCTACCTATGTGATAGCTATTTTGAAGACTTTATTGTGAACATAAATTAGACACTTCTCATAAGTTGAGAAGTGTTATTTTTTTAATCCAATCAAGGTATTTACCACCAGCTTGGTATTGGTATTCTCATATAATGATAATCAGTGGGATTTTGGGTGCATCCATTTCTTACTTGATGAGAATTTGTGGTAAATACACCCTAGAAAACAAAAGGTTCGAGAGGCAATCTGATTGACTTAGGCACCTATCTCACGTTGGGCGCTTGCTCAATGAATGAGAAAGAGGAGAGTAAAGAGGTCTCATGAATCAGGTAATATCTATCGGCCCACAAGAGTCGTTTCTCGTCGCAATTTGCGTGTTATTTTTAGGGCAGTTCATTAACACCAAATTACCAACCTTAAAGAAATTCAATATCCCAGAGCCAATTGTTGGTGGTCTAGTGGTGGCTTGCGTGATCACGACGATGCACTTAAATGGTGTGGATGTATCATTTGATTTACCACTGCAAAACACCTTTATGCTGATGTTTTTTGCGACGGTTGGCTTAGCGGCAAATTACACCCAACTGATTAAAGGCGGTGCGAAGGTTTTCATCTTCCTTGTTGTGGCATCGGTCTACATTCTTATCCAAAATGCGGTCGGCGTATCATTAGCAACCGCATTGGGGTTAGATCCACTCATGGGGTTGATCGCCGGCTCTATTACGCTTTCTGGCGGACATGGAACTGGTGCGGCGTGGTCGCAAACTTTTCAAGAAATGTATGGTTTGCACAATGTCCTAGAAGTGGCGATGGCTTCTGCTACGTTTGGCTTGGTCATGGGCGGGATTATTGGCAGTCCTGTCGCGCAAAAGTTACTCAACAAGCACAACTTAGAATCGGAATACGGACGCACCAACCAAAGTCATCAGAGTTTCCCTGAATTGGTGACCTATAACGAACATGAAGAAGATCGTGTCACGGCGAAAAGAGTTGTAGAAAGCTTATCCATTATTTTGCTTTGCGTGACAGGCGCGAGCTATCTGGAGAGTTGGGTGAGCAGTTTTGGCATCAAGTGGTTGATGATCCCAGATTTTGTTTATGCGCTGTTTATTGGTGTTGTCATCACCAACATCATGGAAGTGACCAAGGTGCGCAAGGTTGATTTAGAAACCGTTGATATTCTTGGTACGGTTTCGCTATCGCTGTTCCTTGCCATGGCTCTGATGAGCTTGAAATTGTGGAATATCTTTGATCTTGCGATCCCGTTCCTTATTATTCTTGCTATTCAGTCGGCCGTACTCGCGGTGTTCACTTATTACATAACATTCCGCATGATGGGCAGTAATTACGATGCCGCGGTGATCGCCAGTGGACACTGTGGTTTCGGTTTAGGTGCCACACCGACTGCGGTCATGAATATGGGCTCTATCGTGAGTCGTTATGGTCCATCACCACAAGCATTTATGGTGGTACCAATTGTCGGTGCATTCTTCATCGACATTGTGAACTTAGTGATTTTACAAGGCTGCATCGCTTTTATTAAATAACACCCGCTTCTTTCAACTTAACATAACAAAGCCAGTCCCTTGAGGCTGGCTTTGTTATTTGTAACACGAAATCTTGTTTCTCTGACTTCAAGCCGTGAAATCAATACGTTACTATGATGACATAGTGTTCAGTTTTACAGCAGCATGAGGTACCCACATGTCTGAAAAAATATCGACGTCGGCATTAGCGAAAATGCGTAAGGTTGAAGCCAAGCTGTTGTTTGCCGATCTCAAACGTGCTGGCTACATTGTTCGCCAAGACGAAAAATGGATTCTGACGGAAGAAGGCGCCAAGTTTGGCGGCGAGTATGTGGATCACCCTAAATTTGGCCAGTTCATCGTCTGGCCGACCAATTTACATATTGAGCTGACTTCCAGCTCAGGGAAAACATTAAGCGCCACGCAGCTGGGTGAAAAGCTGAAACTGAATGCGAAGCGCATGAACCAACTGTTGAGTGAGTTGGGGTGGATCGCCAAATCTGAAGAAGGTTGGAGTGTCACTGAAGCTGGTATACGCGCTGGTGGACAGCAAAGAACCGATAAAGAGACACAAAATACCTTTGTCGTATGGCACGATGTGGTGCTGCGTAATAAGCGTCTTAAGCAGTCTGTCATTGAATTTTTAGGGCAAGATGCGGAGTCACACTCCACGGATAAATCTTACTCAAGCTTTCGCCAAAAGTTTGAAGCCAAACACCGAACATTAGATGGGCATTACGTGCGCTCTAAGGGGGAGTTGCTCATCGACAACTGGCTGTACTTGGCTGGTGTGGTGCACGCTTATGAACGTCAGCTGCCGATTGACCAAGATGTCACCAGTGATTTTTATTTGCCAGGCGGTAAAGTCTATTTACAGTTTTGGGGAAGTGATACTGGGGAGATGGCTGAGGCTGACCGTGAGACCATTCGTACTGTTTATGAGCAGCATCATTTTAACCTTATCGAAGTCGAACCGAGTGAACTAGACAAGTTAGATGAAGTGCTGCCTAAGCGTCTTCGTCAGTTTAGTATTAAAGCTTATTAACGACTTAAGCCCGCTGTTCAGATAAGAAAAAACCCGTGATCAATCACGGGTTTCGTATTTTTAGCGTGCATCTAGGCTGTCATCCTATGGATTAAAAACCTTTGATGTTTTCCGCTTCTAGCTCCGAGAAGTACTTCACTGTCTTCACTTTCAGTTCTTGTTGAGCTGGCTCGTCACATACGATCACTGCTTTAGGGTGAAGTTGAAGTGCAGAAACCGTCCATAGGTGGTTTACACAACCTTCTACTGCTGCTTCAAGTGCTTGAGCTTTGTTATGACCTGTTACCAGAATCATCACTTCTTCTGCGTCTAGCAGCGTACCCACACCGATAGTCAGTGCGTATTTAGGCACTTGGTTGATATCGCCGTCAAAGAAGCGAGAGTTCGCAATGCGAGTGTCTTCAGTCAGTGTCTTGATGCGAGTACGAGAAGACAGAGATGACGCTGGCTCGTTGAACGCGATGTGACCGTCGTTACCCACGCCGCCCATGAACAAGTTGATCTTGCCGTAAGACTTAATTTTGTCTTCGTAACGCTTACATTCTGCGTCGTGATCGTCAGTGTTGCCGTTCAGTAGGTTGATGTTTTCTTCTTGAATATCAATGTGATTAAAGAAGTTGTTGTACATGAACGAGCGGTAAGACTCTGGGTGATCTGCAGGGATGCCAATGTACTCATCCATGTTGAAAGTCACGACGTTTTTGAAGCTCACTTCGCCGGCTTGGTAAAGCTCGATTAGGGCTTTGTAGGTTGCTAGAGGAGTGCCACCAGTTGGTAGACCCAGAACGAATGGACGCTCAGCAGTAGGTTTAAAGTCGTTGATACGCTTAGCGATATGCGCAGCTGCCCACTTACCTACTTGTGCTGCTCGAGTTAACGGGATAAGTCTCATTTTGTGCCCCCAGTTATTGGAATTTACGATGTACCGAAACATTAATTCGCATTATAAAATAAGTAATGACGAACTGCTATTGTTTTAGGTCAAAATTTTGCTTTTTCTTTAACCAGTGTTGATATTATCGACTGTTTTTATATCTAAATGCTTTTATAAGCCGATTTTTTACAAAGAAATTGCATTATGAAACTGACGGATTGATAGATAAAATTTATGATCTAAATTAAGTTCTGTCTTCGCACTTAACCTTGTTTTTTAACAACCTACAGAGTGTGAAATCGCACACGAACTTCAAATATTATGGGATGGACATGGCACGACGCTCATTCCTTAACCATAATTAAAATGTGTAAACCAGTGAGGAATTCGGTATGAAAAATGAGTTAGATCCGAGCAAAGTACTACAGGCTTACGAATGTGTGATGAACAACGGTACACCAACCGAATTTGGCAAAATGTATGAAGGTGTAGAAGCGTTTTCCGATTACGACGGGTACAACGTTTTCTTACGAGGGAATGGTGTTGAGCTAAAGGTTGGCTTCCACAATACCTATCAATTGGAGTACGACCAAGAGCACTTGAAAGAGAGCTTTTTGAAAAAGATCGCGATGCTTGCAAAGTAGACTGGCAGCACTAAATACTAAAAAAGCCCTTGGGAGAACGCGCCCTTGGGCTTTAGGAGAAGAAATGAGCTTGTTTTGCTCGCTCAGTCAAACCAAACGAGCTTTCGCCTATTACCTACTGCTAGAAAAAGGCGAGAATTAGTTTATTTGGTTATTAATCGTCTTCGACCACACTCTCTTCAATGTAATCTTCTGTCGCGTCAGGCTTATTACGACCATTTAGCGTGTGGAAGCGCTTGCGACCACGAGCAAGTTGGGTGTACTTTAGCCACGTACGCTCAAGTTTTGTTTTTGCTTTGCCTGGGTTTTCTAGCACCTTGATGAAGTGTTTCTCTTCGCTATTTTCAGGTGTTAATTCGCCTGACTCTAAGCCAAGCATAGTATCCCCATAAATTGTTAGGATTTCCTCTTCCGAGAGAGTAAAATCGCCAGACTTTGCAAAGCCGCGTGGGAATTTTACGTTGTCGTAAAAACGTTTTTTGCCATGACGGAATTCAGTGTCAGACATGTCAACAGCCTCTGTAACCGTTATTGATGAATGTAGTGAACTACGGCGAAAATTAGGCGTAAAGCTAACAAAAGAAAAACAAAACTTTTTTGTCGTCATGATTTTAATTAGTTGTTAATCTGGTTTTATATTAACCAGGAGATGGTTTATGGATGTAAAAGTCTTTCGAACATTTTTAGAGCTGGCAAGGGTTCGTCACTTCGGACGCGCCGCTGAGAATCTTTATATTACCCAAGCTGCAGTGAGCGCACGTATCAAACAATTGGAAAGTTACTTCGATACGCAATTGTTTATTCGTGATCGAAATAACATAAAGTTGACCTCTGCAGGTGAGCGCTTAATCAGTTATGCAGAGGTGATGGTCACCACATTGCAACAAGCGAAGCTAGAGTTATCGCTTGAAGATGGCAAAGCGCTGCAATTAACGTTAGGCGGTACGCCAAATATTTGGGACGCTTACTTGCAGAACTGTTTAAGTGTCGTCACAGATTCATTTGGTGGTTATGGTTTTATGGCAGAAGTGATGGGGCGGGAAATGCTCAGTCGCAGCTTGCTAGAGCGCACGTTAGATATGGCATTTGCGTTCGACCAAATCAAAGCTGATGAGCTTAACTGCAAAAAAGTGGCTGATGTTGTTCTCGTTCTGGTATCGACTGAGAAAGACTCTTTAGACACCGTTTTTGAAAACAAATACGTGTATGTGGATTGGGGAACGCGCTTCTCATCAGAACATTCTGAACGTCACCCTAAGATCCCGGCTCCGTATCTGCGCACGTCAACAGCGCGTATAGCATTGGACTTTATTTTAGAGAAGGGCGGTGCCGCTTACTTACCCATCTCTCTGGTAGAGCCATTTATCGCCAATGGGCAGCTTCACAAGGTGTCTGGCGTAGAAGATTGGTGTCGCCCTATCTATTTGAGCTATCGTAAAGCTAGCTCGTCTGTAGACGCGATTAAGCAAGTGGAAGAAATTGTTAAAGAGATTGATCCACTGACGGCTTACAGTTTTCAGCAAATTGGTTCCGGTATTTCCGACGAATAGCGTTGAGTGAAGAGTCAGAGAAATTAAAAAGCCGCCTTGGAAGATCCAGGCGGCTTTATTTTTATCTCGATGAATCGATAGTTATGGCAAGTCAAATAGCAGGGCGGTTGTGCTCTCGTTTGATGTATTGCGTAAAACAACCTTACTTTGCTGTTCGATCTTCGCGCCGTCGCCTGCCGTCAAGGTGGTATTGTCGATGCTAAGGCTCCCCGTTACTTGGTGAACGAATAAGTTTCTACCCGATTCTATCTCAAAGTTAAGTTCGCTATTTGGTTCAAGAATTAACTGATGTAATGTGGCATCTTGCTTAATAAGTAGCGTACCGTTTTCTCCTGTTGGAGTCGCGATAGTTGTTAATCCAGGCGTGCGACCAAAATCTTTTTGCTGATAACCTGGTTTGGTTCCAAATGTATTTGGCTGAATCCAAATTTGTAGAAAGCGCAGCGTGTCGCGGTTCGACGCATTGTACTCACTGTGGTAAATCCCTTTCCCTGCCGACATGAGTTGGAATTCCCCGGCAGGTAATGTTTTCACGTTACCTTCGCTGTCTTTGTGCGCGATAACACCTTCCAGCACATAGCTGATGATCTCCATATCACGATGGCCATGTGTATCAAAACCTGCGCCAGGTTGGACTACATCGTCATTAATGACTCTCAGCTCAGAAAAGCCCATATGTTGAGGATCGTAATAGCTACCGAAAGAAAACGTATGTTTGCTATCAAGCCAGCCAAAGTTTGCTCGACCTCGGTCTGCTGCATGTCTTACCGTAATCATGGGGCCTCCTTAAGAGAGCTTTTTGTTCAAGAAGTTATCTAGCGCGGCCTTACCTGCGCCAGAAAACGCCAGTGAAACACTTGCTGCCAGTAAAGCTAATCCAAACTCGTAACCGTTGTTTGCCATGAACAAACCGTTTTCAAAGTGGACGGAGAATATCGCTACCACCATCGTGAACGCTAAAGCAACGGCGGCTGGGCGAGTTAGCAGACCAAGTAAAATGAACAAGCCGCCAAAGAACTCTGCGCTGCCCGCAAGGAATGCCATGAGCACGCCAGGACCTAAACCGATAGATGCCATCCACTGACCTGTGCCTTCTAGCCCGTAGCCACCAAACCAGCCAAACAGCTTTTGTGCGCCGTGCGCCATAAAGATAATGCCGATTGGAACGCGAAGGGATAGTGCGCTGTAACCTGCGTTTGATGTGGTAATTTTCTGTAATAGTGCTTTCATGATTCTGTCCTCTGACTCTTTTCAATGAGTGGGAAGCGTGTGCTCCCGTGCTGTTGAGAACAGTTTAGGTGGCGGTGAGAATAAAAATAACGGGAGTATTTTGATAAACTCGTTCTAAAAAATTGAATAACAGATTTTTGTTATTTTTAATCAGTTGCTTGAGTGTTTTTTATGAGTTTTTTTATGCCAGTTTTGTCGTGTTTTAAATCAGGCTCCATCATTATTTTCGATAAACATTTTTGCTGTTAAACAAAAAAAGAGCACAGGTTGCTGTGCTCTATTGCTTTCGCTATTAACAAGGGAGAAAGGTGTGTTAAAGAAAACCGTCAGAGGTTCATTAAGCTCTCTAGTGACTCCTCTACATTGTTGTAGTGATAGGTTCGAATATTACGCCCATCCGTGGCATTAATTTGAATTTCTGAGATCTCGTTATCTGAGTCTCGTTCGATAATTCCAATTGAATGATCTACGGATTTACTGGTAATAACCTTTTGGTTTCTTAGTACAATTACGCAAGTGTGTAAGTCCATGCCAATTCCCTTTAGCCGACGTTGTTGTGATGTTCTGAATCTAACTTTAGTGTACAAAAGCGCTAATGCCAATAAATCTCAATATTGAGTTCCGAAAATGGCTAATTGTAGACGCTTAAGCAAGCTACAATAACATTATATTGAACGATGCCTATGAACAATAAATGACAAAAGGCATGAGCAAGGAAAGCACTATGTTTATTCACCCCCATACCTCACTGACTTTCGAGCAGTGTCATAAGGCGCGAGTCGCGCGAGACAGCCGCTTTGATGGGCGATTTTATGTGGCTGTGAAAACAACGGGGATCTTTTGTCGCCCAATTTGTCCGGCTAATTTACCTAAAGAAGAAAATGTAGAGTACTTCACCGATAAAGCGCAAGCTCTCCAAGCGGGGTACCGTCCTTGTTTGCGCTGTCGACCTGATAGCGCGCCGGGTTCTTGGGCATGGAAAGGCGTAGAAACGACCTTTCAACGAGCGATTTCGTTAATTGATCGAGGGGAGTTGCATCACCACTCGGTGTCTGAGCTAGCAGAGCGTGTTGGGATTTCGGATCGTTACTTACGCATGTTGTTTGAGCAGTATCTAGGCATGTCACCCAAGCAGTATGCGCAATATCAACAATTAATGTTCGCCAAACAGTTGCTTCATTCCAGTTCTATGTCGGTCACCGAAGTGGGGTTTGCGTCTGGTTTTAACAGTACACGCCGCTTTAACGATGCTTTCCAAAAGTTTCTCAAACTGACGCCTTCTCAAGTCCGTCGCAAAGAGTTTGACGGTATGGGTAGCAATCGAATTGCCTTGCCTTATCGAGGTGAATTGAATTGGCAGCACATGTTGAACTTTTACCGTTTACGAGCGATTGAGGGGGTTGAGCTGGTGAGTGATGAGAGTTATCAGCGCAACGTTTGTCTGGATACCAGTAAAGCATGGTTTAAAGCGACCAAAGGTGAAGGGTACCTAGAGCTAGCGTTTGAAATTGAAGATGTAACGAAGCTGCAAAACTTGGTGTCTGACATTCGTCGTATGTTCGATCTTGACGCCGATATTTGTACTGTTGAGCAGCATTTGGATTATGTTGCACCGGGGCTTGTGTCGAGTAAAGGTATTCGGATTCCTGGTGTATGGAATGCATGGGAGGCTGGAGTTCGAGCGATTTTAGGCCAACAAGTGTCGGTCAAAGCGGCGATTGGTCAACTTAACTTATTGGTGGCCACACTTAGTGGAGAGTCAGAAAAACGCTTTTTCCCGACACCAGATGCGATAGCGAATGCCGACGTGAGCTTTTTGCGCATGCCGCAAAGCCGTAAAGAGACGCTAGTACGCTTCGCCCAGTTCATGCAGGACAACTCAGAAACCGACCCCCAGCAGTGGCTAGCTTTGAAAGGCATTGGACCTTGGACAGTCAGTTATGCTCAACTGCGAGGGCAATCTCAACCCGATTGCTTTTTAGATAAAGACTTGGTGGTGAAAAAGGCGATGCAGCGTTACCCATCACTGAATACGCACACTGCGGCCCCTTGGGGAAGCTACGCGACGTTTCACTTATGGAATCAATCATGAAAACATTTTATACCGAAATGCCGAGCCCATTAGGAACGGTGACCATCCAATCTAACACTGAGGGCTTGCTTGGCATTTGGTTTGAAACATGCACCACTAAGCCGAGTGAACTGGGAGCGCGAGACGATCAACACCCGATTTTGCGCCAAGCTGTTACCCAGTTGAATGAATATTTTTCTGGCCTACGTAATGAATTTGAGCTGCCTTTGGCGGCTACAGGCACGGATTTTCAAAATCAAGTTTGGCAGGCACTAACGACCATTCCATACGGCGAGACGTGGAGCTATCAAGATCTCGCCAACGCGATTGGCAACCCTAAAGCTGTGCGCGCTGTTGGGTTGGCAAACGGAAAAAACCCTATTTCTATCGTGGTACCTTGTCATCGCGTTATTGGCAAAAGCGGTAAATTGACAGGGTATGCTGGTGGAGTAGAGCGCAAGCAACGTTTACTTGCGTTGGAGCAAGGTACACCGCTTTAAGTGAAGCGATTCTCATATTGTGATTAAGCGTGCTGCACAGGGGAAATGATAGTGTAGAGTTTCATATTCGTTATACGAATAGAAAAAGGATAATAAGGACATGCCTTTCAAAACGGATTTTGATGCATTCATGAGTGAGTGTTGGCAGCATCACGAAACACAGCCCGAACAAACTTATGCTCAATTGGAAACGGCTCTGAGTGAGGTTGAAAACGTTAACCACATCGAGCGAATATTTGCATTGATGCTGCACACCGCGATTGGGCACCTCCAGCGTCCAGAACCGTTTCTTGCTTGTTTAGAGCGCTTTGATGAACGCAAGGTTGCCGAGAGTTCGGCATTGCAACGCAGTATTGCCGTTGCGCGCTTTTTCGTTGATGGCACTGACTGTGTGGGGTTGTTAGCAGAGCAAGACCAACGCCGAGTTTACGCTCTGATTTCGAATGCACTTTCTGTACTTGCTCAGCTTGAGCTGGCGAGCCAATGGCTGGAGAAAGCCGCGCTAGGTATGACACCACAAGATGCTGAAGGGCCGCTAGCGCGCTCTATCGCAATCACAGCAAACAACTTGGCGTGCCAGTATGAAGCGCTGGCTGAGCGCACGGATGTGGAAAAATCGAGGATGCTAGAAGCGGCGAAGCTCGCGTTGGATTACTGGAAAGTGGCGGGTGGTTGGATGCAAGAAGAACGTGCAGAGTATCGCTTAGCGATGAGTTTACTCAAAGCGGGTGAAGCCGGACAAGCCAAGCAGCATGCCGAGCGCTGCGAAGCCATTTGTCAGCAAAATGGTGGTGACGCGTTTGAGCTGTTCCATGCGCATGATTTGCTGATGCAAGTGCACTTCCATCTTAGCCAGAAATATAAAGCTAAAGTGGATGTGGGGATGCAGCAATACTGCACAACGAGTTCGTTGACATGATCTCAACGTTGAATAAAAAAGCCCCGAGCGAATGGCTCGGGGCTCATATTTTGTAAGTTCACTCATTACACGATGTTGATTAAGCTATTTGCGCTTTTGCCTGGTATCGTCCTGGTTTATGGTTCATCGCCAAAATCAAATTTGTCGCCACGGCACCTAGGACGGATAGAGCGATAAGGTGAGCATCCACAATGAACAGCGACATCACTACGATGGCACAATCGAGCGCCATCTGAACTTTACCCGCTCTAATTCCAAAACGTTCCTGAAGGTACAACGCTAGAATGTTAAAACCGCCTAAACTCATCTTGTGACGGAAAATCACCAACATACCTATTCCAATTAACCCACCACCTAGAAGTGCTGCATAGAAAGGTTCGATTCGTGAAATTTCAATCACATGGTGCAGATGATCGACCGCAAAAGAAACAATCGAGACCGCAATGAAAGTATTAATGGTGAAGCGCCATCCCATGCGCATTACAGACAAAATATAAAAAGGGAGGTTGAGAGCGAAAAATATCTGACCAAAGCTGAAGTCACTCACTTTGGTAAGGAAGATCGCCAAACCAGCCGTACCTCCGGTGAGCAATCCTACTTTGCTGAAAAATATTACCCCAAGCGACACTAACGCACTGCCGAGCGTCAGAGCCAAGAGGTTCTCTCTTAGGCTATGATCTTTATCCATAAAATTTTTTCCTTGGTTTAAAAACCGCGCCGGAGACAACACGTCCATCCAACGAGATAAACAGTTGCCAAAATAGCAACTAACAAATCGGCCAATAAAATGTCGCGAAAAGTGATGAATGTCGAGTTTTTGGACAAGATTGTGCTGATGCTAGCCTGTTTAACATAATGTACACAGGTAGAAAAACAACAAGGAAAAGTTATGATTAAGAAAGTCGGCACTACCCAAATCAACGCATTACATCGACTGAGTTGTCACTGCGGAAAAGTTGAGCTGGAACTTGCATTACCTAATGGTATTGAGAAGCCGAGACGATGTGATTGCTCCATGTGTCGACGTCGCGGCGCGATTGTGGCATCTGTGCCTCTGAATGGTATTCGTATCGTGCAAGGCGAAGACGTTTTGAAGCTGTATCAATTTAACACTCGCACAGCGAAGCACTTTTTCTGTGGCGAATGTGGTATTTATACGCACCATCAGCGTCGCTCTGACCCGAGTGAGTACGGCTATAATGTCGGCTGTTTAGAGGGCGTCAACCCATATGAATTGGGAACTATCGAAGTGATGGATGGCGTTAACCATCCATCCGACAGTTAGGTTATATCGCAAGTTAAGCGCCTGACTCACGGTGCTTTTAGGTAAATAAACCGCTATTCATCCACAAGTGCACTGCAATACTGGCGGCATAACCCAAGGCGATGACGGGAGCCCATTTTAGGTGGCCAAAGAAGGTATATTGACCACGCGCGGCTCCCATTAATGCGACACCTGCCGCAGAGCCAATTGAAAGCAAGCTGCCCCCCACACCCGCAGTCAATGTGACAAGTAACCAGTTCCCCATCGACATGCTTGGTTCCATAGTCAGTACAGCAAACATAACCGGAATGTTATCGACGATGGCAGATAGAACACCAACCATCACGTTGGCCCAGACAGGGTTCCATTGGTTGTACATGACGTTTGAAACCAGTTCGAGATAGCCAAGTAAGCTCAAACCGCCGACACACATCACTACGCCGTAGAAGAACAGCAAGGTATCCCATTCTGCGCGAGATACACGGTGGAACACGTCAAACGGAACGACTGAACCTAAGCGTTTTAATGCGTGATCGTCGCCATTGGCAATTGCCATGGCCGCTTTTTTTGCCAAGGAGTGTTTGAGTGTTTGGCGTAAGAAGTAGCCGAAAAATTGTAAGTAGGCCAAGCCCATCATCATGCCCATAACGGGTGGGAAGTGCAGCAAAGCGTGGAAAGAGACTGCGGTGGCAATCGTCAGAATGAATAGTGCGACAATACGTCTCGCGCCGCGTTTCAGTTCTACGTGTTGGTGAATCGTATTCGGTTTGGTGCTTGGAACAAAGAGTGACATCAAAAATGCAGGAACCAAATAGTTCACCAGTGACGGGACGAATAACGGGATGAATTCAGCAAAGCTGACATGTCCGGCTTGCCACACCATCAGGGTCGTAATGTCACCAAATGGGCTGAATGCACCGCCAGCGTTGGCAGCGATAACAATGTTGATACAGGCAAGATTCACGAATCTAGGATTATCACCAGAGACTTTCATCACCACAGCGCACATCAAGAGGGCTGTGGTTAAGTTATCGGCAATCGGTGAAATAATAAAGGCGAGAAACCCCGTCAGCCAAAACAGCTTTTTGAAGCCAAAGCCTTTGCCGACCATCCACGCCTGTAAGGCATCGAAGAGTTTGCGCTCTTCCATAGCATTGATGTAAGTCATCGCTACTAACAAAAACAGCAGCAGTTCCGCGTATTCCAACAAGTTGTGCTCTAGTGCGGATTTGGCGACTTCTGGCTGGTTGTGTTGAGCAAAGGTGTAGCCAATTAGAATCCAAATTAACCCTGCAGCGAGCAGCACAGGCTTGGATTTTCTCATTTTCAGATACTCTTCCAACATAACCAGTATGTAAGCAATCGAAAAGATAATGAGAGCCGCGTAACCGACACCAGAATTAACAAGGTTCAGTTCATTGGTGGGGGCAGCAAAGGTGGCGCTAGAGAACAACAAACAGCAGAAAGCTACAATTGGATAGATTGGCATAGACATTTCTCCTTTGTCTGGTTGGAGAAATATTAGCCACAAATTAATGAGTTAGTTGTGAGAGAGCTCGAATTAACAGTAGGAGTTAGGAAATGATAGTGTGCGCCACTATTTTCTGAGTGACGCAATGCTTGCTGCGCCAAATAAAACCACAGCGGCATACAAACCGTAAGTTAACCAATGGCTAATCTCTAAAAAAGGAACGAGTCCTTGACCTGCCCACATACAGCCTCCGTTTAATGAGCAATGTTGTAATAGTCGAGCCAATTTAAAGGAAATGAACAATGTTTTTTGTGAGTGACGGCAAATTCTGAAGGATTAGAAAGTCAAAAATTGGTCAGTGAGAGAGAAATCTCATTTTTAACTGGTTAGCTCTAACCCTTTTGAGTTAGAGCTAGCTATATCGAGCGCTGAATGGATTTAGCGCAGCAGCCATTTTCTCAACGGTGAAGCCTCAATTGCTTTCACAAGCAGTATGGTTGCGACAATCGTTGCAGGATAAATAAACACATCTTTCTCAAGGTGTTGCAACCCGATAAATCCAGCGACATTCATCATAATAATTATCACAAGAAGATGGCTAACATAAATGCCTAACACGCTAGGAGATAGTTTGAATACCCAAGGCATATCGCCAAAATGTGGGTGGACTAACAGCCACATGAAGACACCCAGGGCCCAGATAACAGTACCAAACAGGAAGTCGTGAGAATTAAAAGCGACCTCGTGTTGCATTAGCCAATAAGCTTCACCAAAATGCAGCGCCATACCAAGAAGAATGCATCGAATCGTATTGTTTCGCGACCATCGCCACTGTTCTTCTCGTGCTAGATAACCCAGTGTTACCAGCAAAGTACTGAAAAACGGCCCATTACGAGTAAAGAAAGGCGCTGGCAGATCGGTAATGGTCGAATAACTGCCAGCAAACACGCCGTATATGTATAGCAATACGGCGGTTGGCAGTACCAATTGAGCCATATTGATATGCACGAGGAAGGCAATTAAGGCAACGGCAATGACCAGAGCTGGAATAAACCACAGGTGAACGAGCCCGCCTTCGACGAGTGAATTGAACGGGGTCGACATTAAGTAGCCCCAGTAGCCCTGCCTTTCGGCGAGATACCCCGCCTCAGCGACAGTTTGCCACTGGAATGGCATCAATAAACTGATCACGCTCCAAATGAGCCAAACCTTCATCAGTGGTTTGGCGTAGTTTTTTAGTGTTTCGATAGGTGCGCGGCTTAACTTGGGCTGGATAAGATAACCAGAAATGAGAAAAAACAGTGGCACAGCAAAACGAGCCAATTGGTTGAGCATATAGCCAACCCACGGTATTCCATCCCATTGCCAGTATGTCAGGGCCATCTGGCAGTGCAATCCTATAATTGCAAACATCGCAATTATACGCGCAAACTCTAAGCTGGCTATTTTTTGTTTCTTTGCCATTACATTACTTACCTAAATAAAAAAACTTAGGTGAAAGTAGCAGGTTGTGACTGAATTAATGCGTGAAAAAGTCAACAGACTCGCGCTTACACTGAAGCTGTGTTTAAATTTAAGACTTACTTCAAACTTCTTAATTATTAACCCATTAACCAACTCAATACGTGATTGGCGAGTCGAAAATGACACTAATGTATGGTTAGACCAGTTAACTCTAGATTGAAAAAAAGAACGATCGTGCTAAAAATAAGATTATGCAAAAAGGAAAAGTGACAAAAGAGTTTATTCTGCAACGGGCTTTTGAGATCGCCAGCGAAGACGGATTAGAAAGTCTTACGATTGGTGAGTTAGCCAAGCAATGCGGTATGTCGAAAAGTGGTCTGTTTGCCCACTTCAATTCGAAGTTGAATTTACAACTATCGGTATTGGAGCACGCCAATAAAGTGTTCGCCGCCCGAGTTATTGAGCCTGTTCGTGAAGCAGGGGATGGCAATATCGAACGTAAAATTCGAGGGTTGCTCGACTCTTGGATGACTTGGAACCACGCATTTCAAGGAAGTTGTATGTTTCTAGACGCTTGGAATGACACGGCAGATAAAGATTGCCCACTTCAGGCCGGACTGCGTAAATCCATAGACACTTGGCTGAGCTACTTGGAGATCCAAATAACGAAAGGCAAAGAGAAGCAAGAATTTGCAGCAGACTTAGATACACGCCAAGCAACGTTTGATTTATACGGTCTTTATTTGAGTGCGCATGTTTTTTACTCAATTAAAGGTGAGGAAGAAAGCTTGCGCCTGTTTTGGCAAGGGATCGACAACTTATTTTCTCGCTGGAAAGGCTGATACCAGTTATTCGCTTTCCAGATTTGTAGACATAAAATCATAAAGAGCGGCTGAGTTCGCTCTTTCTTATCAGTATAAAAAGCACGACCGTTCTATTTTTTGTGCGAAGCTGATAGTTAAGGACATAATCATGAGTGAAAAAATTTACTTTAATACATCGCAACGTTTCAGTATTAAGCGCAGTTTGGTGAACATCAGTACGCGTTTACACCATACACTGGCCCCTTCCCATGCAAAGAATACCGCGCGTAAGTTGCTCCTGACACCTGCTCGCACAGCACCTAAAAACACCGAACCTCAAGGACTTGCCAAGGGTGAAATTAAAGGGCATGCAGGCATTATCAAAACCTACACTTTGGGCTCTGGACCTATTTGGGTGCTAACTCATGGTTGGTCTGGCACCGCAAGTCAGTTTTATCCGTTGATGGAACATATTGCGTCGAAAGGGTTCACCGCTTTGGCATACGATCATCCAGCACATGGTGAGAGTGAAGGGCAGTATGGGCACATTCCGGGTTTTGTCAAAGGGTTAGAAGATGTGTTAGATACGGTAGACGATATTGTTGGTCTAGTTGGGCACAGCATGGGCACCGCTTCTGCTCTTGAGTGCAGACATAGCAAATTAGAAAACAAGCCTTTACTGCTTATTGCACCGGTATTGAATTACGTAGAGAACCTATTCGGTAGCATTGCGCGTTCAGGTTATTCGATGAAGCTTTTTAATGCTGTGGTTTCAGAAGTTGAAGATCAATTTGGTTACCCATTACAGTCAATTGATCCGCTAAAGCGTTTGGCTGAGCGCTCGTCTCCAGCCATCATTGTTCATGATGAGCAGGATAAGTTCACTAAGTACAGTATTTCTGCACAAGCCGCTGAAGAGATTGAAAATGTTGAGTTAGTGACAACGCAAGGTCAAGGCCATGGCCGAGTGATGAAGTGTGCACAAGTCTTCAGTAGTTTTGACCGTTTACTCGATCGTTCTTGGTAATCTTCATGCTTGCTAATTGGCTCGATCCGTTTTGGGCTAATTAGATTTGAAAGTAATACCTCGGATGGTTTTTCGTCTATGGTATCGCTTTTCTCGTTATGAGATAAAAACAAAAAAGGACAGCCGAAGCTGTCCTTTGATCGTTAACTTTACAGAAAGTCTGCAAGGTTGGGCTTAGTTACAGTTAGCTACGCCAACTTCTTTCCAAACGCCCCATTCGCCAGATTGGCTAGGATCGTCACCCTGAGTCCACCATTTCGCTTCCCAAGTTTTACCTGCATGAGTGACTTGGTTGCCGCCTGTGTACACTGCGCTTGCATCCCATGTGTTGTCACAGGTGCCTGGGTTTGGATCGGTTGTATGCTGTGCAACAACAACAGTTGCGCTTGCCGTTGAAGACGCTTTGCCGTCGCTCACACTTACGGTAAAGCTTAGGCTAGTGTCTTGCGGGTATTCAGCAGCAGTGAAAGTTACTTTAGAACCTTCAACCGTTGCGTTCAAACCTTGAGGCAGCGTCCAGTTGAAAGTAAGAGTATCGTTGTCTGCATCGCTAGAGGCTGACGCATCTACAACCACAACGTCACCAGCGTTTGCTGTTGCTGGAGCAACAACTTGCGCTACTGGCGCATTGTTCGCTGGGTCAACCACACCTGCTGGCTTCACAGTTACTACAACAAGGTCAGATGCCGTTGCACCTTCGTTGTCAGTCACTGTCAGCTTGAAAGTTAATTGCTCCTCAACAGTAACTTCTGCTGCATCAAAGCTTGCTTTCGCTGTGTCTGCGCCTGCTAGTACCACTGCTGTACCAGATACTTGTTCCCACGCGTAACTCGCGATAGTACCGTCAGAGTCTTTCGATAGGCTACCATCTAGAACCACACTTGCAGGGCCAGTTACAGATTGATCTGCGCCAGCAGCTGCGGTTGGTTTACGGTTTGGTTGAGGAACCACACCGCCAGCCATACCTTCGTGCATTGCGTTGAGAATGTCGCCGTTATCCGCGTCGATTTCCCAAGAGAATAGACCCGCAAGACCTAGAGACTTAGCGTAGCTACCTTTTGCTAGCACTGAGCGGTGGTCATCAAATGTGATCAACTCGCCCGTAGTGCGGTTCCATACCCATGGTGCTTCTGCTTGTGCATCATAGCCGTACTCGAAGCCGTTAATGCCAGTGTTGTTTGCACCTAGCATGAATGACTTAATGCCTTTGTAGTCAATTACGCCATCTTCCCAAACACCTTGCGCTGTACTGCCCTTCAGTTTACCTGTAGCAGTACCTGTCATTGGGTCATTTGGATCGGTTAGCGTATCTGGAGTTACGCCTTCCCAGCCACGACCGTACATTGCTGTACCAAGTACTAGCTTGTTCGCAGGAACGCCTTGAGCAAGAAGAAGCTGGATGCCGTTATCTGCTGTGTAAGCAGGACCTTTGTACGGTTCGCCGTTCTCATCTACGCCACTACCGTCACACTGACCAGGGCGCATGAATGAACCACAGTAAAGCGCAGTCTGGTGACCAGGAACGTTGTTCCAACCGCCATAGAAGTCGTAAGTCATCGCGAAGATGTAGTCCATGTATTGAACCGCATCTGCATAGTCTACGTCTTCAATCTTGTCGTAACCGACACCGATAGCTGACGTTAGCTCGTAAGTACGGCCTGTCTCAGCTTCTAATTCATCAAGCATTACGCGCAATTCGCGCATCAGTGCGATGTAAGCTGGGCCATCGTTTACAGGGTCGCCCTTATCCGCGGCTGCACCGCCACCACCAGGGAATTCCCAGTCGATATCAACACCGTCGTAGAATTTCCAAGTTTTCAGGAACTTCTTAACCGATGCGACGAATGTGTCTCGGTTTTTCTTGTCTACGAAATCGAAGAATGGGTCAGACAGTGTCCAGCCACCGATAGATGGGATGATTTTTAGATCAGGGTTACGTTGTTTCAATGCCATTAGCATTGCGTAGTTACCCTTGATAGGTGTGCTGTATTCATGACCAGCTTGTGGGAAGCTCTTCTGATAAGCGGCCCAAGGGTCGTGGATCACGACTTCGTAGTCAGGCACGCCTGTACAAGCGGTTTGTAGTGCATTGAAGCTGTTGCCGCCAACAGACTTCACAGACTCATTTGGGCCACAAATTGGGATAAAACCGTAAAGGATGTGAGTCAAGTTGTCGACTGGCATGTTATCGACCGTGTAGTCACGACCATAGATGCCCCACTCAACAAAATACGTACCCATCACGACGCTTGGATCGGTATTGTACGTTTTGTTGTTTGGATCAACATTCATCGTCAGTGGCTTCAAGTGAGAACCATCGGTATCTGCAATCGTGATTTCAGCTGGTGCGCTTTTCGCACAACCTGTCGCATCACACGCCTCGATTTCCATTTGGTATAGGCCGCCCTGACCATATTCAAATGTCGCTGTTGTTTGGCTACCAGTGATTGGGCCGGTTGCTACTTTTGCACCATCAAAATAGACGTTGTAAGTATCACCTGGCGTGCCACTCCACTGGTTAAACTTAACAGTGATCTTCGCTTGCTCATGGTATTTCACCATGTCGTAGTAGCCTGACGTGGTTTCCATCGCGAGTTCAATTTTAGAAAACTGAAGGTTGTTGGAACCGTACATATCGATACTTGGTGCGGTTGGAGCCGCAACTGCAGCACCTGATAGTGCTAAAGCAACGCCAGCTGCACATAGGTTAAATCGAATCATAACTTCTCTCTCAATCCTTGGATTCATGTTCTACCTAGAACATAGGCTGCTCTTGCACCAGATAAGATGATTGGATTTACTCCATGTGCAAAAGCATCACACTCAGCATTTCAGAGAGTTTTTTTTCGTCAAAAAAAATTAAGACGGTTTTCGAGGCACTTGAGAGAACTTAACTAAAACTCGCACTCTGTTACACAGAAAGTGTCAGACTGAGTCAATAATTTATAAAATCTCAGCAGAAACTAAAATTATTGTTTACTCAGTAGCGAGTGTGATAAATGCGATGAATACCTTATTTCATTGTTTATTAAGGTTTTGTTTCATCGAAATATAAAGAGAATTGAAAGGAGAAATAGCCGTGAAGACGTGCTAGTCACGGCTGAAATGTTCACTTAATGCAGCGCGACGTTTTGAAGCCGCTCCGGTTTCTGAGCCTTGAACGGTATGCTCAAATCCCTTACGGATGAATCGTTGGTCTGGAATAAGAGGCTCAATACGGCGAATCTGAGGTGAAAGGTGAGAGCCCGAGATCTGGTACGCGGTTTTTCCTAATCCGGTGTTCAACGTGATGACCTTTCCATCGAATTCAAATTCTGTCGTGATGAGTCGATGGTTTCGATATACCCCATCCTCCGTGAAAGTCAGACGTTCTGTTTGGTAGGGTGGCGCGCCGATCTCAATCCACTCGCCGTAGACTTTTTCTGGGTCAATATGGTCTTGATAGGATAGGTGGATTTGATAGCTGAAAAACGTCAAAAGACCCACCCCAAAAACGGCAAATGTGCTTTTGAGGACTTTGGATTGGTGGCGAGCCCAAAATGAAAGTTTTGGTTCCTGTCTTGTTTTCCGCCTTCGGCGAGCTGAGTCCGTCATTGGTCTACTTTTCTTCCCTTTTTTAATATGGTGGAAACCTTCCTTCTCAAAAACAAACAATCCCGCCATTAAGACTAAGAAATTATGATCTAATGTCCACTTTTACATTCGGATACACTCTTATTGATGGTTTTATTGTTTGCTAGCGTTAACTAATTCATCGACTTTATCTCACTAATTACGTCGTCTGGTTAAGCCTAGAAAAAGGTGGCCTCGCTCAGTAGCAAAGGATGTGCTTTATAACGTTGAGCTTAATGACTTTCAGAGCTTGAGTAACAGGAAGAAACAAGGTAAAAAAGAGCGGACTTTTGATAAGGAAACCAATAATGAGTATTAAGGAAAATAGCTATTTTGCAGGTAGTGTAAAATCACTAGGCTTTAACCAGAATGATCAGGACGTTAGCGTTGGAGTAATGCTTCCTGGTGAATACACGTTCGGCACTCAAGCGCCTGAGCGTATGACGGTTGTAAAAGGTGCGCTTGTGGTCAAGCGTGTCGGCGAAAGTGATTGGACGACTTACCAAAGTGGTGAGTTTTTTGAAGTGGAAGGGAACTCTTCATTTGAGCTTCATGTGAAAGACGCGACCGCGTATTTATGTGAGTACTTCTAGCGCTCATTTGTTGCTCGTCATAAAACCACCTTCGGGTGGTTTTTTCGTCTATGTGCTTCACTTATAACGCATCTTTTGGTTATTTGGGTATATACTTAATAAAAATGTACCCATCGACCAGGGAGGAAGTGATGGCAGTACAACGCAAGCATTCTGATCTCCCTCCTCGTTACGAGGACAAAGATCTCACCAATGAGCAAAGACATCGTTTTACCGAGGTCGCCAATGCAGCCCATAAGAGACGTGAATTCTATCGACGTGCTCTAGGGAAAGGCTTAATAGGCAAAGTGAAGGATCGTGCGTTTAAAGGCCAATTCAGTCGCCAGCAAGATAAGCCGAGCAGAGTGTTGCAAGCTGTGTGGCTAATCGTATTTCTGGTGCTGGGGCTATGGGTGATGCATGTATTCGCTTAACCGTTAGCAAGCTTCTGACACAGCCGGCGTTTCAGAGGCTGACTTCTCTTCGGTATTGCAGTGCTCGTAATACGCGTATTGGTTTTTCCCTGTGTGTTTAGCCGCATACATTGCTTTATCTGCGCACCGAGTCAATTCAGATAAATCCTTCGCATCTTGTTTGTAGATAGCAGCGCCCACACTCATCGTTAACTCGTTAATCATATCGTAGCTTCGGTAGCCTTTTGGGAATAGATTCACAATACGCTTCAAAATGCTGTCTAGGTCATCTTTACTGTTTATGTCGTACAGCATGAGCACAAACTCGTCGCCCGCAAATCGAGCGATGGAGTAGTCGTGTTTGTCTGTTTTTCTGTCTTTATGGCGAACATTGTTTTTTAATCGAGTTGCAAAAGCTTGAAGCACTTGGTCACCAATATCGTGCCCGTAGGTATCGTTAATGTGTTTGAAGTTATCAATATCTAGGAAGACCAGAGCAGTGATACTGTCATCAGATGAATGGTTGATCTCATCGAGCTTTGCACGAGCCCAAGTTTCAAAGCTCCAGCGGTTGGCAAGCCCTGTGAGTTGGTCAAAATACGCCAACTCTTCAATCCCTTCACGATAAAGTGCTTGAATGTAGTTGAGGACTTTTGTGTAGTAGTACGAGAATGTGTGACATACAAATGCAGTCGCTATCAAGGTCAGCATAAATCGTCGTTCTATGATGTCACTGGCTGTTGGTAGCCGATCTAAAAAAACGACGCCAAAAAAGATCAGTAAGATATAGGTGCCACTAAACAGCAGACCGACTTTAAACTCATTGATCAGCACCAGAGTGGCGACAATGGGGTATAGCCATAGCAGTTTGCCTGAGGGGGCATCGTTATACAGAAGTAGCAATAACCCTTCGAACATCAAGACTGCACTCAGCCATAGGTCGGCATATTGATGATGTCGTTGGACCTTTATTACATAACTGATACCTAAACAGGCTAAGGCACACAGAGCATGGAAAAAGCTTAATCCCCAATTATCCTCAAACAATTGAGCAATGGAGCCATAAGTTAAACATGCCGCGGCGATACTGGAGCATAAAAAGACAATTTTCTTTTTTCTTGTTGAGCGGATATCCGCCATTTCCTCTAAGCGTGCTCCAGCCAATGTCGACATTACGTATCCTTGCTTAATTAACGTGTACGCTTATTCTAGGCGGTATTTTAGCGATAAATAGAACAACAAAGTTTCCAAATGTGATGTCAGTCATTTTTAGTATGGGCCTAGAAGTGTGGTTTGGTGAGAGTGCTCAAAGCACAACAAAGGCTTATAAAGTTTTCCATGGCGGATCTTTATGGTTTCAGATGGTTCGATTAATAATTCAAAGTAATGCATTTCCACCGCTGTATTTGCAGGATCTATCCTGACTCAACTCTGTTGGGACTAGCATGAACTGCGCCTTCTACCTATTGAGCTCATTGTTCGTCAATCGATGATCTCTAAGCTCCGTCAATGAGTTTTTCGTTGTGAAAAAGCATTAGAAATATTTTTCCGAAACAGAGCGAAATATTGTTGTCGTTGTGACCAATATGCGACTAGAATCCGCGCTAAATCACGACCTCATCTCGAGCTTCGTTCTAGTTACTCTTTTTCCAAACTGCTTCACACATTTTGTGAGGCAGTTTTTAGTTGTAGGAAAGGTTAAAAACATGCCTAAAAGCCAAAACATCAACCAACGAATGTCCATCGTGGCATTGGCTTGGCCGATTCTTGTCGAAATTTTGCTACGGACGGCTTTAGGAACCAGTGACGTGTTCATGCTGAGTGGCTACTCAGACAAAGCGGTATCCGCTGTTGGTGTGATCACGCAGATTACCTTTTTCTTAATCATCGTTTCGACGTTTGTCAGCAGCGGAACGGGGATTTTGATTGCCCAATACAATGGCGCAGGGCGCGAGCAAGAGTCTGTGAGCGTCGGCGTTGCAAGTATTGCGCTGTCTGTGATCATCGGTGTGCTATTGAGTGTGATTGCTGTGCTTGGCGCGATATTCCTGCTCCCGTATTACGGTTTGGAGGCACAAGTCGAGCAATACGCACGTGAATATCTGCTGATCAGCGGTGCGATGACGTTTAACGTTACGATTGGCGTTGTTTTTACGACCATTCTACGTAGCCATGGCTATTCACGTTCTCCAATGGTGGTGAACTTGATCTCGGGTGTGTTCAACATCATTGGTAACTATATTGCGCTTTACCAGCCATTTGGTTTGCCTGTGTATGGTGTGCAAGGTGTAGCAATAGCAACCGTCGTCAGCCAAGTCATCGGTACGTTAATGTTATGGTTTATTCTCGCACGCAGTAGCATTGAACTACCAATGTCGACCATGAAACAAGTACCCGCAGAGATTTATAAAAAAATCTTAAAAATCGGCGGTATGAACGCGGGTGAAGTGCTGTCTTACAACGTGGCGCAAATCTGCATTGTGTACTTTGTGGTGCAAATGGGGACGGCATCGTTGGCGGCTTTCACTTATGCACAAAACATAGCCCGTTTCTCGTTTGCTTTCGCATTGGCAATTGGTCAGGCAGCGCAAATCCAGACTGGTTACTACATCGGTAAAGGTTGGGTGAGCAGCATTTTAAAACGCGTACAAATCTACTTCTTAGTGGGATTTGTGGCATCAACGGCGGCAACCACACTGATTTACCTGTTTAGAGAAGATATTCTGCGCGTATTTACCGATCAACCGGAAATACTCACATTGGCAGGCTCGTTAGTCATGGGCTCAATTTTGCTCGAAGCCGGACGTGTGTTTAACCTGATTTTTATCGCGGGGCTCAAAGGCGCGGGTGACATCAAGTTTCCAGTGCAAATGGGGATTTTGAGTATGTGGGGACTAGGCGTGCTTTTCTCTTACATCTTTGGCATCCACTTGGGTTATGGCGTTTTAGGAGCTTGGATGGCAATCGCACTCGATGAATGGGTGCGTGGTATCATCATGGCAAGACGTTGGCGCTCTCAGGTGTGGAGCAAGTTTAAGGTGAGCTAACGGTTTGCTTTATCACGCATCACGCTTATTCTGTTGTTAGAAACCAAAAAAGGCACTGATAGTCAGTGCCTTTTTGTTATTTAAAATCTGGAAGAAGTTAGAATTCGCACTCAGCTCTGAACACCATGCGCTCTTTGCTGTATGGATGATCCAGCTCTAGCATCTCAGCATGCAGGTGTAAGCGATTCGCTTTTTCGCCGTATAAACCATCACCAACCATCGGCATGTTTAACCCCATGTGATGAGCACTGTGTACACGTAGTTGGTGAGTTCGCCCGGTTTTCGGATACATGTATACCTTGCTGCGTCCATCTTTGACATCAATCAGTTGCCAGTAGGTTTCTGCATGTTTCCCGTGTTCAAAACACACCAGTTGACGTGGGCGGTCGTCTGGGTCGCCACGCATTGGCAGTGAAATTTCCCCTTCCGGCTCGTTTAATACGCCTTCGAGCAGTGCCATATAACGTTTTTGTACGCCGCGAGCCATAAACTGTTTTTGCAGACTTTTGTTCGCGCGTTTAGTTAAGGCAAACACCAAAATGCCAGAGGTCGCCATGTCGAGGCGATGAATCACAAACGGCCCTTCCACATCAGGGAACATCGCTTGTAGGCGCGTATAAGCAGAGTCTTTGATGGTTTTACCCGGCACTGAAAGTAAGCCCGAGGGCTTGTTGACGACGACCATAGCGTCGTCTTGGTAGATTATCTCTAGCTCTTTGTCTTCTGCCCAATTCTCCGCCAATGGGTTAGGTTCGACATCCAGCCCTTGCATCATATGGCCTAAAATCGGCTGACATTTGCTGTTGCACGATGGGTAGAATTTTTTGTGTTGGCGAACCTCAGACTTTGGCGAAACACCCCACCAAAATTCTGCCAGCGCCAGCGGTTTGAATCTGTGTTTAAATGCGTATTGGAGCAGTTTTGGCGCAGCACATTCCCCCGCACCTGCTGGTGGGGTTGGGTTTGTGGTGTCCGCAAAAATGTCCACCAAGTCGCGTGTTTCGCCATGGCTGTTTAGGAAGCGGTATTGTTTATGCAGTTTGTGCTGTAAAGCGTTGGAGAGTGTCTTGCGCTGCTCTTTCAGGTGAGCAAGTTGCTGCTCTAACTCGGCCAAGCGCGCTTCTTTGATTGCAAGCTTTTCATCCCACGCTTGCTTTAAGTATTTGAGAGCGTTTTTCTCGGCGACACTTTGTTTACCCAACTCATCCAACAAGATTTTGAGGTCATCGGCATTGAGAGTTTGCTCGCCCTGTTGGCGCTGTCGTTTGCGTGCGGCGCGGCCGTCTATCATCACTTGGCGCTGTGTTTGCTCTTCTTGCTGATAAGCGGCTCGGTCGGCTTGGATTTGCGCTTTAAGATCCGCTAATTCCGGATTCGCAGCACAGGTTTTGTACTCCGCATTGGCGGCGTTGATGGCATCCGTTTCTGCGCGGAAGAAGCCTTCATCGGTCAGCATGTCGTACACAGGAGGGACAAATCCTGGAATCAAGTTTTGGTCAGCAATTTTGCCAGAAAATGCACTTAAAAAGCCGAGCTCGCCTTGAGGGCTTTCTACCAGCAATACGCCAAACATTTTGCCTCGCCCCGTTTCTTCATTAACCAAACCAAAATCGTGTTCGAAGTCGGTTTGCGCTAATAAGTGCTGTTGCAATTGCTTTGCGGCCAAAACGCAAAGAGGATGCGGCGTGTAGTAGAACGGAAACGTAAACTGCGTTGGTAATTCATAGTCAGAAGTATCAGCAGTAAAACGTGTAAAACAATGTTCAGGCGAGTGCATGGTGGGTATCCGCGCGAGTAAAAATTCGAGCGAGGATTGTACCTGTTTGAGTCAGGATTGCCATGTCGGTGTTGGCACTCGCTCTTGGCTTAAGAACAAGAGCGAGTGGGGAAGAGCTTATTGCAGTTTTCGTAATGCAAGCTTCCACTGTGCCGGTTTGTCGTAGTAGGTCGAGTGCGGCAAGGTCAAGTACTCGCCATTTACTTCTGCAATCAGGGTTGGATAACCACCAACGTGTAACTGGCGCATCAACTGTCGGCTGGAGCGAATTCTTTCGTTTAGCTCGGCTTCGCTTAACGTCATGTTTTGCTCCCACGCATCGTTTGCTAAGCCTAGCGATTCTGCAATGGCTTTGAGCGTCGATGCTTCATTCACTTTTAACCCGAGCTGATAATGCGCGGATTGGATGGCCTTTAGCATGTGCCATGGATTCAGCCCCATTTTCTCCGCACTCAAGATCGCTTGTGTGGGTAGATAAGAATCAAGAACAAACGCATCTTCGCTTTTCACGCGTTGCAGATATGCTTCACCAAACGTTGCTCCGGTTTCGGTTGCGATACGAGCGTCACTGTTGATGATGTGCTGACGAAATTCAGATTCAATCGCGCGTTTCTCAATCATACCGCCGGGATGAAGCTCTACCTTAAATTGAGAGGTGTCCATCAAGGCTTCGATGAGTGGTGATGCCCCGTAGCACCAACCACACATGGGATCGAAGAAGTAATGCACGGTTACCATGACATTTCACCAGTATGCACTTTCGCACCGATTTCTAGCGCGATTGGCAATTGAGCTTCTGGGTATTTCGCTGACATGGTGTCAATGAGTTGAGCACTGTTATTGCTGTGTTTTTTCGCTTGCTGAAAATCCTGTAAGTATTGTTGCGAGTAGCGAATGGTGTCTGCGTTCAGCTTTGTGCCTGCTTTCATGTGACCAGGAATGACCACTTGAGGTTTAAGCGCAAGCATCTCGCTAAGCTGCTGCTCCCAAGCATTGATAGCGGTTTGGTCAGCGGCATCTGCCATCCATAAATGCACGTTTGAGTACACGGCTACGTTACCTAGAATCGCTTTGTTATCTGGAATCCATAGGTAAGGGCGGTGTGCTGATGTGCCATGGTTACCACGGATTTCAATCTTATGACCTTCTAGCTCCAATGATGCTTTATCGTATGCGACAGGGATCACTGGTTTTACCGGTGCGTTTGCGCCAAGCTTTGGTCCCCAGTACGCCAGCTTTCCAGCCAGTTTCTCTTTAATAATTTTTTGAACCGCAGGCGTTGCGATGATCTGCGCATCAGGGAACTGTTGGTGTAGGGCCTCTGCGCCAAAGTAGTAGTCTGGGTCCGCTTGGCTGATAAAAATGGTTTTAAGCGTTTTGCCTGAGTCCAACACTTTAGCGGCAATGCGCATCGCGTCAGCTTTGGTGAAGCCAGTGTCGATGACCATGGCGTCAGTCTCACCGTATACCAAGGTTGAGTTAACGTGGAAGCTGTTACCGTCGGCGTTGTAAACCTCAAGAGTAAGGGGAGAGTGGTTTGCCGCTAGGACAGGGCTTGCCATTAAAATGGATGTAGCAATCAAAGTGAATTTTTTCATAATAAGCTCCTAAAGAATTTGGGGCCAAGCGACGATGGCTTGGGAACGGGAGCTATATTAGGAAATTGATACGCTCGGAAAAATACACAATAATGTGCATCACTATTTCTTATTTCGAGCAAATATATGGACAGAGTAACGGCAGCAAAAGTATTTGTGGATGTGGTGTATTCTGGCAGTTTTACCGCGACCGCAGAGCGGTTAGACATGTCTCGGCCAATGGTGACTCGTTATGTAGAGGCGATGGAGAACTGGTTGCAAACTCGTTTGTTGCACCGCACCACGCGCAAGGTGTCGCTCACCACCGCAGGGGAACGCAGCTTGCCTCAGATTGAGCGTTGGTTAAAACAGGCCGATACGTTGACGTCGAACATTGCCGTTGATGGTGAGCTGTCCGGAAAAATCCGTCTCGCGTCTAGCACTTCATTTGGGTTCTCACAGTTGATCCCAGCAGTAAACAGTTTTATGCAAAAGCACCCCAAAGTGCATATCGACATAGATCTGCAAGATTCAGTGAGTGATCTAACCGAGCAACGCATCGATCTGGCAATCCGAATTGCGTCAGATCCCGATCCTTCTTTGATTGGTAAGCCGATTGCGGTGTGTGAATCGGTGTTGGTGGCATCGCCGCAATACTTGCAAACTCATCGCGCGATCGCGCATCCGCGAGATTTATCTTCACACGACTGTTTGGGTTACAAAAACTTTGAGCGTCACGTGTGGCATTTGTCTCAGGGCGACCAGTTCGAATCGGTGGGAATTGAGTGTCGCCTAACCAGCAATGAGGCCACGGCGTTATTGCATGGCGCTTTGCAAGGCATGGGTATTTCGATGCTGCCAACCTATTTGAGCAATATCTATCTGCAATCGGGTCAGCTTGAGTCAGTGTTGCCGGATTGGAAGCCAAATGATCTCAACATTTACGCGCTTTATTCATCGCGTAAGCACTTGTCTCCTGCGGTGAGAGCCTTCATCGATCACAGTGAAGATTACTTTAAACAGCACCCTTGGTAATCGCGAAAGGCGTCGTCATCCCGACTTGAGATTCATACAAGATCCTGTACCTTACATGGATTATATTTTCGCAGCGTCATTTAGAGTTTTAGTTAATGTCACAAGTTCGCATCAAATTTATTGCTTCCGATATGGACGGCACTTTGCTTGACCAATACGGTCGTTTGGATCCAGAGTTTTTCGATCTGTTTTTGCAATTGGAAGAGCAAGGTATTTTGTTCTCCGCTGCGTCTGGTCGTCAGTATTACAGCCTGCGTGACACGTTCGCGCCAATCAAAGATCGAGTGTTGTATGTGGCCGAAAACGGCACCTTGGTGATGTACCAAGACAAAGAGCTCTACAGTTGCACCATTCCTAAAGCGGAAGTGGCGGAGATTGTGAAAGCGGCTCGTGAAATTGACGGGGCGAACATCGTATTGTGTGGCAAGCGCTCGGCGTACATCGAAACGCATGATCAGCAATCGCTGGAAGAATTTCAAAAGTACTACCACCGCTGTGAATACGTGCCGGATTTGCTTGAGGTCGAAGACGAGTTTATTAAGGTGGCAATTTGTCACTTTGACGGTTCGGAAGAGCTCCTGTTCCCGACCATGAACGCGAAGTTTGGCGCAACGCATAAAGTTGTGGTGAGCGCAAAAATTTGGCTGGATGTGATGAATGCCGAGGCGTCTAAAGGCGCGGCCATTCAGCACCTTCAAGAGACGATGAATTTTACTCCGGCAGAAACCATGACGTTTGGTGATTACCTCAACGACCTCGAAATGCTGCAAGTCAGTGAGCATTCGTACGCGGTTGCTAACGCGCATGAAGAGATTAAGAAAATCGCTCGTTATTCTGCGCCAAGCAACCAAGAGGCTGGGGTACTAAAAGTGATTAAAGAGAAAGTGTTAGCGAAGTAACGCTCATCCTTTCGATGTTCTTTTCTTGTTAACGTAAAAAGCCCCGCAGTGCATGCGGGGCTTTGTTTTTTTGTGTGTGTGGTGGGAGGGGGTAGTAATGTTCCCGTTTTTTAGCGCACGTACTTAGCGGTTGCGCTGACCAAAAAGTGCTGCAACTTTCCATTCGATTTTGGTACCCACAAGTCGTTGTGGTATTGGTAGATACGGCCATTGACGGTCACAGACAAGGTGTTATCACCCGTTTGTTCCATGCGAATAAACTGATCCGAAGTGACCAAAAACGGCTCTTGCTCTTCAATGCTCTGGCCAGTTGCCAATACGAAGTAGCCGAATCGGTTGCCAGCATCCGGATCGGTTGAGTAGATTCGATGCCCAACGAGGCTGTAGTCGTCGTTGAGTGCCTGCTCAAGCGTTTTTTGCCCGATGGTTTCGTGCGATGGAATAAATACCCAAGCCAACACACCTGCCGCAATGACTGCCAGTAGAAGCAGTATTTGCATGAACTTTCTCATCATAAATACCGTTTAACGTTGAAATTTCATTTTGTACATGCGCTTATCCGCTATGCTGATAAGAAAGTCAACATTGTTACTGTCTTTTGGGTATTGCGCTAAGCCCATGCTGGTTGATAGTGTTGCGACGTTGTCGGAATTTAGTATTGGCGCATCAAATACCGCATTGATATGCTCACGAACGCCTTCTTCATCAACATGCTCCCCTTCGAGGATGACGGCGAACTCATCGCCTCCCATGCGATAGACGGTAAAATCATTCAACGCCATAGATTTAAGCCGTCTAGCAATTTCACGCAGTACGGTGTCTCCCACTTGGTGACCGTGTGTATCGTTGACACTTTTAAAACCATTTAAATCTAAAATCCACAGAGAAAAAGGCCTTTTCTCTTGAGTGAGCTCATTTAGGTTGATAAATAGCGCATTGCGATTTCCAAGATGAGTCAGTGGGTCGCTGAGCGCCAGTTTTCTATGGAAATGGGATTCACGATAAAAGAAATAAGTCAGAGACAGGATCGACAAAACGAATGTAGCAAACAGCATATACTGCGCTTGCATTAACCGTTGCGTTTCTCCTTTCTGTGCCTCATAGACTTTGCTGCTTAGGCGAAAGTTCTGATTAACGAAATCGACCAAGCTTAAGTACAGTGTTTGAGTGGATCGATAAAATTGAGCCGCAGCTTGGCTATCGCCAGTTCTTGCTTCAACTAATTGCGCTTCCAGCCCCTGAAATTCCTCAAAAAGATCAATGAAATACTGATGCATATTATTTCGAGAGAAAAAAGTGTAGGCTTCATTACTACTAATTAATAAATCGAATCTACTCCAGGCCAATTCATATTGCAGCTCTGCACCTTCGATATTTAATACATTTTCATCGACTCGTCTCGCTTCTCCGACAAGCTCCGAAAGCTCTTTAGAGAGTTGGAATAAAAACCAGGTTGCTTGTTTTTGCTCATTATTAAAGTTTTGTGACAGTGCGCGTGTCTGCTGCAGAAGCAATACATTTGCGAGAAGCAAAGAAGTGGCAAACACCACAAGCAACATTTTACTGGTTGTAGAGTATTGTGGTGCTCTCTGCTTTTGATAGATGGGTTCTGATAACTTCATTCTTATTATTTTGCTTTCATCTCATTTACTTGCCAGACCATTTGCGCATGATATTTATTGTAGTTGAGCTCAGGATAGAGACTAAGAGAGTATATTACCCAAAATGGCCCCTTATTCCTGACTTTTATATAGTGTTGATCTTGTTGGTAAGCCAGTATTGGTTGGTATCTAAGAATGTCTTGTCGAGACAGTGTCGAGTGATAGTCATTCAAGCTACTGACATCAACTTGTTCTGGCACTTTGCCATAGACGTGGGTGAGGAGCGTGCTAAGTTTGACCCCAAGAAATTCAGAAGAAGCAGGGATCCAAGGCAGCGTGGTTGTGTAGCTGGTGGTTGGTAAAGATTGAATCTCTTCCAGTTTTAATGTGACACTAGGTTGTTGGCTACTGCTAAATACGATCGTACTTGCAGATAAGAATGGCGCAACAAAAAACAGACCTAGCGCGACTATCTTTTTCATCATATGCCCTTTGAGTTTTATTCTTTTTGCTGAGCTAGGACAAAGGTGCTAGCGGTACTTTATTTGTAATTGTAATAATAGAGCCAACCGGATGAGATTTTATAATATGTTATGTTTGAAAAGTAACTGTCGGTTTACTGTACGTCAAGGTTATTAAGTGACTTCTTAATTAAAAGGTCAGAAATATGCATTATTATTTCGCTCTATAACGAATTCGTGTCAGTTCGCAGATTTTTAATGGAAATTAATCCTATTTTCAACCGATGAATTGTATTGTGAATGAGAATTAGAAGGGTTAATGATTGAGGTACAAGCAAATCCGATTTCATCCTTACATTGTTCTCTATCTTTATTCCAATGTTATTTAAGATTGGTATGTTAATACGCACCAAAAATAAAGCCACCTAGGTAGGTGACTTTATTTTTTAATTCATCAAGTTACTTCTATGAATTAGGCAAACAAATACTTCGCATGGAAGTTGAGATGATCGTCAATAAAGCTTGAGATGAAATAATAGCTATGGTCGTAACCAGATTGCATTCTTAAGTTCAGGTTTGAATCATGCACTTTTGCTGCAGCAACCAGCGCTTCTGGCCTAAGTTGCTCGTTAAGGAAGCCATCAGCATCACCTTGATCAACCAAAATAGGAAGTGGTGATGGTTTTTGCTTGAGAAGCTCACTTGCATCGTATTGCTTCCAGCTTTCAATATCTTTGCCCAAGTAAGCAGTAAAGGCTTTTTGTCCCCAAGGGCATTGGACTGGGTTACAGATAGGGCTAAACGCCGATATTGAGCGATATTGTTCTGCGTTTTTCAGACCAATGGTTAATGCTCCGTGACCTCCCATGCTGTGCCCAGAAATGGATTTTACTTCTGAGACAGGGAAATTGCTTTCAATGATCTCTGGTAACTCTTTAGTCACGTAATCGTACATGAAGTAATGCAGTGACCAAGGTGCTTGAGTCGCATTAAGGTAAAAGCCAGCTCCTTTACCCAGGTCATAGTTTTCATCGTCAGCGATACCTTCGCCTCTTGGGCTCGTGTCTGGTGCAATGATCGCAATGCCAAGCTCGGCCGCCATACGAAATGCGCCCGCTTTCTGCATAAAGTTTTCATCGGTGCAGGTTAAGCCCGACAACCAGTACAAAGCGGGTACGGGGTTCGATTTAGTGGCATTCGGTGGTAAGAAAATCGCAAAGCGCATCGTGCAGTTTAGGGCTTTGGATTCGTGTGTATATTGTTTGTGCCAACCGCCAAACACTTTGGCCTGGCTTACATTTTCAATGGTCATGAATAAACTCTCTAACAACAGAATGAATTCAGGCTCCCCAAAAGGAGAGCCTGAGGTAGCATTATTGATCCATATGAATAACAGTACGGATGCTCTTACCTTCGTGCATCAGATCAAACGCTTTGTTTACGTCAGCCAATCCCATTGTATGAGTAATGAACTCTTGCAAGCCAAACTCACCAGCCATGTAACGGTTTACGATTTCTGGAAGCTCAGAGCGGCCTTTAACACCACCGAAAGCCGAGCCACGCCATACACGACCAGTTACTAGCTGGAATGGACGAGTTGAGATCTCCTGACCTGCACCCGCAACACCGATGATCACCGACTCACCCCAACCTTTGTGACAACACTCAAGTGCCTGACGCATCACGTTTACGTTACCGATACATTCGAATGAGTAGTCAACACCACCGTCAGTCATTTCAACAATCACTTCTTGGATAGGCTTGTCGAATTTCTGTGGGTTAATCACATCGGTTGCGCCTAGCTGTTTTGCAAGATCGAATTTGCTTTCGTTGATATCGATACCGATGATGCGGCTTGCACCTGCCATGCGCGCACCGATGATCGCTGAAAGACCGATGCCGCCCAGGCCAAAGATCGCAACCGTGTCGCCTTTTTCAACTTTTGCCGTATTCATAACTGCGCCCATACCGGTTGTTACGCCACAACCTAACAGACACACTTCTTCAAGTGGTGCATCTTTGTTTACTTTCGCTAGCGAGATTTCAGGGAGTACCGTGTACTCAGAGAAAGTAGAACAACCCATGTAGTGGAAGATGGTTTCACCGTTGATAGAAAAACGGCTTGTACCATCGGGCATCAGACCTTTACCTTGTGTTTCACGCACTGCCTGACAAAGGTTGGTTTTGCCCGATTTACAGAACTTACACTCGCCACATTCTGCGGTGTAAAGAGGAATCACGTGGTCGCCAACCTCAACGCTGGTAACGCCTTCGCCAACCATTTCAACAATACCGCCACCTTCGTGACCAAGAATCGAAGGGAAGATGCCTTCTGGATCGTCGCCTGACAGAGTGAACGCATCAGTATGACAAACACCTGTTGCGACGATGCGCACTAGCACTTCACCCGCTTTAGGAAGCTGTACATCCACTTCTTCCATTTTCAGTGGTTCGCCAGCGGCCCATGCAACCATTGCCTTGGATTTGATGTGAGTTTGACCAGGTTTGATTTCAACAGTCATTGGATTTTCCTTTATATTCTCAGTATATGGAGTGACGTAATAAGCGTAGTTAAGGTTTGCTTACTGCGCTGCGTCGTTTTGTTGGTATCTATTCTAGGTGTTTCAATAAAAATGATAATCCGTCCATTTTGAAAATGATTTTTACATATACGTAATAATGGTAAGGTAAGCAGATTATAAGAGTGTGATGCCTCCTCAACGCGGAAGGGAAAGCGGAAAAGGCAGTTGACCTGAAGTTAGGTAGAGGGGCTAGAGTAGAACGCAATCAACCCATCAGCGAAGTAAGAGTGATTATGAACAAGACGGATCTGAATGCCTATTTAACCAAGCTCGGTTTGCCAAGAGAGCTACCTGCCGATTTAGAAACATTACATAAAGTACACGTGGCGCAGCACCGCAGCCTGCCGTTTGAGAACTTTGATATTGCGTTGCAGCGCGGCATCTCTGTTGAGATTGAAGACATCATTCAAAAAACGGTGTATCACTCTCGCGGTGGTTACTGCTTTGAATTGAATGGCTTAATGCTTGAGGTACTCAATACTCTCGGATTTGAAGCACGCAGTTTACTAGGACGTGTGCATGTGTCGGGCACACCAACGGGCCGTAGTCATCAAATCACGTTGGTAACGCTGGATGAACAAGCATGGATTGTCGATGTGGGCTTTGGCTCCAATACGCCGCGCGCGCCATTGCCGTTTATCCTCAACCAAGTGATTCAGACGGACTTACAAACCTTCCGCTTTGTCGAAGATGCTCAGTTTGGTTACTTCCTTCAAGTGTTGTCAACGGATGGAACGGACACATGGAACAACCTTTATAGCTTCGATTTAGAGTTTGTGTTTGCGGGTGATATCGCGTGTGGCAACTTTTTTACCTCCACTTCTCCTCACTCGCGTTTTACCAGCGCAAGAGTCGCGGCGAAAGCAACAGAAAGTGGGTTGGTGACATTGCTTAACTACACACTCAAATACACCAGCCAAGGTGAGCAGACAGAATTGGAGTTAGAGCCAGGCCAAGCCTATTTGGATGCATTGAAAGAATACTTCGGCATTGAGCTTGATGCGCAGTACGGCGATCTTCGTCCGTTGCCTGATGCGTAAAATTCTCCCGTTTTCAAAGCGTAGCGCGACGAGAACATTTTCATCACTATTTGTCTAAAAGAGGTCGACAGGAATACAGCATGGCGAATTGGGAAGGGGTCAGCGAATTTGTTGCTGTGGCGGAAACCAACAGTTTTACCGGAGCAGCAGCTAAGCTGAAAACATCGGTGGCACAAATCAGTCGTCGGGTATCAGCACTTGAAGAACGACTTGCGGTGAAATTGCTGCATCGCACGACGCGAAAAGTCTCCCTGTCTGAAGCCGGACAACTCTATTACCAGCAGTGTAAACATTTGGTGGAAGGGTTAGAACTGGCCGAGCTTGCCGTAACGCAAATGCAGACCGAACCGCGCGGTTTACTGCGCGTGACGGCTCCTGTGACGTATGGGGAAATGAACCTCGCGCCGCTTTTGCATCAGTTTTTGGAAAAGTACCCGCGTGTGGATCTCGATTTAGTGCTGACCAACCAAAAGCTGGATTTGATTGAGCAAGGTGTGGACGTGGCGATTCGTCTTGGCCGCTTGCAAGATTCCAGCATGATCGCCAAGCGTCTTTCCTCACGTCAAACCTACGTGTGTGCCAGTCCTATGTACTTGGAGCGTTTTGGTGAGCCACATACGTTGTCGGAATTGGGACGGCATCAGTGCTTGGTTGGCTCTGTCGACTATTGGCACTTTAAGGAAAATAAACGCGATAAATCTTTGCGCGTGTCGGGACGGATTAAATGCAACAGCGGCTTTGCTTTGGTGGACGCAGCGAAACGCGGTCTGGGTTTAGTGCAGCTGCCGGATTACTACGTTCAAGAAGCGTTAGACAGTGGTGAGTTGGTCGAGGTGCTGACCGATTACCGAGATAATCGTGAAGGCATTTGGGCGCTGTATCCGCAAAGTCGCAATTTGTCGCCAAAAGTGCGGTTATTGATCGACTTTTTGGCGCAAGAGCTTGTTGATTAGCGGTTTAAAGTGTCTCATTACAAGGTATGTTGCTAAAACGCCCGGTAATGCCGGGCGTTTTTATTGGGATGAGAGCTGGAATCGAAAAGACATGAACCACTATTGATTGGATTCCGCGTCTTCACGTTTAATCACTTTGTGCCCGTCTTCCGACACGCCTTGTTTCCAATAGCTGCTGATGTAGATATTTTCACGATCAACTTCTTTCTCATTGCGGAAATATTGGCGCAGCGCACGCATTGAGTCGAACTCACAGGCACACCATACTGCGGCGTCCCCATCTAGCCATTTTTGTTCGCGTACCGCTTCTGCTAGGGTTTGACCTTCTGTAAGCCAAATTAGCTCTATACCAGCTGGTGCGTGCAGAGGCTGGATGTCGGCCGCAGACATCACACTGATCACGGCGTAGCCTTTTGCCTCTTCTGGTAGCGTACGAATTTTCGCTGAAAGAGCAGGAAGTGCTGTCATATCGGCGGCCATAAAGAACCAGTCAGCCTCGGTATTCAAATTAGAGATACTGCCTGGACCTACGATATTAATCGTATCGCCTTTTTGTGCGGCCATCGCCCAACGCGCGGCAAAGCCACACTGTAAATCTTGTGTGGTGTGGCGGACAAAATCGACTTCGATGGTGTGTGTTTCCGGATGGAAACGACGAATAGTATAGGTTCGCATTAATGGTCGGTCATCGTCGCTTAGCGTGTTCAAATCGGTACCGCCCATCTCATTGAACAATAGCTTGATGTAGCTACCTTCGCAGTCGCGTGGAAACTGGCTTAGCGCTTCACCTTGCAAAGTAATACGCTGCATATTTGGGGTAATTGTCTCTGTATCTGTGACAACAATCGTTTTAGGTTGAGGCTTCTTCTTCATCTTTGACTCTACTCGATAATTATTCTCTTTCTCATTTAAGATTATCAAGATCTCTCATAAGAGGGTAGTGTCTTTATATAAATTTACACTGTGAATTGAGCTGGATTATTGGAGTATTGCAGTAGTACTGGGGACTGGGTCGAGCAAAATACGTAGAAAAAATAAGAAAGGGCACGCCAACATGCCCTTTCGAACTTAACGATGTAAAGGCTTACTGAGTTTGCTCAAGTAAATGTGTTTTTAGGAATCTATCCATCGCTTGATAACCATCAAGACGGTTCTCCAAAGAGCGGAATCCGTGCCCCTCATTTTCCTTCACGATGTATTCGACCTCGACGCCTCGTTCACGCAGTGCATTAACGATTTGGTCTGACTCGCTCTTCACCACGCGTGGATCTTGTGCTCCCTGTAGAACCAATAAGGGTGCCTTAATTTGGTCGACATGGAACACTGGTGAGTAGGCTTTCATCATTTTCGCATCTTCAGGATCATTCGGATTGCCTACTTGCTCGTGTAACATTGCAAGGAATGGTGCCCAATAAGGTGGAATGGAGTCCATAAAGGTAAATAAGTTAGATACGCCAACGTAGTCGATTCCGCACTTATACAAATCAGGAGTGAATGTCACCCCCGCCAGAGTTGCGTAGCCGCCATAAGAGGCACCATAAATACATACGTTGCCATCTTGTGCGTAACCTTGTTCGGTAGCCCATTTGACACCGTCGGTAATGTCATCCTGCATGGATTGTCCCCATTGCTTAAACGACTTCTCCCAAAACTCGCGACCATAACCAGTTGAGCCCCTGAAGTTCATTTGCAGCACCGCGATACCGCGGTTAGCGAATAATTGCACCTCAGGCTGAAATCCCCAGTGATCACGAGCCCATGGACCGCCGTGTGGGATCACAAGCAAAGGCAGATCTTTGGCTTCTCGACCCTTCGGCAGCGTTAGGTAGCCATGAATGGTTTCTCCATCGCGAGCGGTGTATTGGATAGGCGTCATCTTCGCCATATGTTCTGGCTTATGCCATGGAGCGTTTTCTGCCAATTTCTCCAATTTATCTGCTTTACGATCGTAGAAGTAGTAATTTGGTCGATCGACATCGCTGTAGGTGACGACAATCATTTTACTTTCATCTCGCGTCGCACTGGTTACAGAAATTTCTACATTTGGCAGTTTCTCTGAGAGGCGTTCGAAGGTTTGTTGGTAGGAATCATCTAAGAAGTGATAGTGGTTTTTATCTGTCACGTAAGAGACTGAAACCAGCTTATTAAGCGCTTCAGAGTAGTGAGCGCTATTCACGTCAACTTCCGGGTGAGAGAAGATTTCTCGTATTTCTTTATTGGCTTTTACATCGTATTCAACGATGGCTGATTTATCACGCGTAATTCGTGATGCCACATATAAGTTTTTGTTGTCCGGCGTGAATGAAATGGGGCTAAAGCTCTCTTTGAAAGTGAGATTCTTTAGCGGCTTAAATTCATCTTCAACCGTGTCGCGATATAAAACGGAGGTATTAACACCATCTGATGTGGTGATGACACGAATGTTGCCATCGTGATCGGTACCCCATGAGCGCACATTGCCCGGGTTTTGCGCGACGAGAGTATTTTCGCCTGTTTTTAGATTATGTCGATATACATCAAAGACTTGCGGGTTACGTTCGTTACTCGAAATCAAAATGTCATCGGGTTGATTGTCTAGTGTGTCGATGACGTATGCCACAACACCGGATGTCGGTGTGATGGTTTTCTCTTCGCCTGTTTTGACATTAACCGTCACGAGATAAAAGTTCTCATCTCCTCCCGTATCACGAGAGTAAATTACGGTGTCTTCGCCAACCCAGTAGTAGTATGCGATGTCACGCCCTGTTACGGATGTGACGCGTTTTATCTGATCGGGGTTATCTGTGGGATAAACAAAGACGTTCTTACGGTCTTGCCATGGCTTCATCATTGAAATGTAGTCACCAGCAGGAGAGATTTGATAGCTAGAAACTTCGCTGTTTTTAAAGAAATAATCCACTGGATACTCGGGTGGAATCATTTCAGCATTGGTTGTGGTGGATGTTTGACTGCAACCCGCCAATAATAATCCAAAAGTGGCAGCAAGAATAAGCTTGCGAGTGTGCATTGTGTAACGCTCCTTGTGTAAAGGACCTTAAGCTAATGAGCTTTTGGCCAGGGTGATAGATTCATCGCAGTTACTGCGAGCAAGCAACGAACATTAAAAATAGCTGTGGCTTATAATTAGTGTGCTTTTAATAAATAGCGCATTGCTTCGCTACTATGACCCTGGCATTGTCCAAAAGTGGCGTTAGATTGTGATTATTGATTCAGTATCTACCTGAACTTTGTATTAGATCACGGTTTTACGGCTATTTTGTCTTCTATATCATTGGGATAGTCGACAGCAGTAAAAGCGCTGCCATCCCATAGTTAAACCCTTTTACACGCCTAGATGTGGTCAACCAGCGTTGAAGTTGCATGCCTGCTGCGGTCCAAAATGTTACCGATGGCAAGTTGGCTAAACAGAAGATACCGGCGATAAAAGTCAGTTCAAGCCAAGAACCGCCACTGGTGTATACCGTAATGGCCGTCAACGCCATCGACCAACCTTTTGGGTTCACCCACTGGAATGCCACCGCCCCTAAAAAAGACATCGGGCGAAAATCGTGTTTTGCTTCGGTTTTGCCGCTCGTGGCGATTTTGTACGTCAAGTACAGCAAATAACTCAAGCTCAATACTTTCAAAATGGAGTGAGTAATCGGGTAAGCGTTGAAGAGACTCATCAAACCAATGCCTACTAAAATCAGCATGGCACCAAAACCGAAGGTAATGCCCAACATGTGTGGAATGGTGCGTTTAAATCCAACATTTGCCCCTGAGGTCATCAACATAATGTTATTGGGACCCGGCGTAAAAGTGGAGACAAAAGCGAACAACGCCAAAGCGCCCAGTTGATGATATTCCATAGATTGTTCCTTGAATCAGTTCTCGATAAGTTGAGAACAACTATAAGTAGAACTGAGGTCAATATTGTGCTTTTATTTGATGATTAGAAACTAAATAAGCAATGAAACATCATCATGGATAGATTTGACGAAAGAATATTGCAAGTGCTCAAGCGAGACGGAAGAATCTCCAATGTGGAGCTGTCGGAACGCGTTGGTTTATCTCCGTCTGCAACCTTACGCCGAGTGCAAGATTTAGAGCGTAAAGGCGTGATCAAAGGCTACCGAGCGGTGCTGGATAATCAGCAACTTGGTGTGGGTTTTGTCGCTTACGTGTCTATTGGTTTAGCCTCGCACTCTAAGCAGGCGCAGCTTGGTTTCGAAGAGCATGTGCGTTTTGTCAACGAGGTGGTGGAATGTCACAACATCACTGGCGCGAACGAGTATTTGCTGCGTGTGGAAACGCAAGATCTCGCCGCTTATAAAGCGTTTCACGCTGATGTGTTGGGTGAGTGCGAACACGTTAAGTCGATCACAACCATGGTGGTAATGGACACACCGAAAGACGAACGTTAGTCGGTCAAGAGTGTCATGGTTTTGTGGCACATGAATTTGAAGTGACTCGAAAGAGTCAGTCGAGTATGAGATAAGTACACAACAAATGCTGGAAAGCAGATGGCACTCTTACAATTTCCACCTTTATTCTAACCTTCGAAATAATCTCATCCTGCTAGTTTTGCTTAAACCGCTTGTGTTCATGAGCGGCGAGTCAGCAAATTTAAGGATGAACGATGAAATCACATGTAACACTTCCTCTTTTGAGCTTAAGCGCTGTTGCCGCATTGAGCTCATTTAACGTCAACGCCCACGGCTGGGTAGAATTTCCAAGTGCTCGTCAGAATACGTGTTATTTAGACGGTGGTTTTTGGACCAATGAGATCCCCAACCAAGCGTGTAAAGCGGCTTTTGAAGAATCTGGTGCTTACCCGTTTGTGCAACGCAGTGAAATTGCAGCAAACGTACCAAATTACCGAGATATGGAGCATGTTAAAGCCGTAGTCCGTGACGGCGAACTGTGTTCTGCTGGAGATGCGGCTAAGAAAGGCTTGAACATTCCTTCTCCAAACTGGCAGCGCACCAATGTTACGCCAGATGCAAATAACCAGATTGAATTGGTGTTTTACGGCAAGGCGCCGCACAACCCATCATACTGGGAATTCTATCTCACCAAGCCGACCTATGATGATTCAAAACCGCTTACTTGGAGTGATTTAGAGCTGATCGACACCGCAGGTGATGTGTATGTTGATGCGGAAAAACGCTACCGTATTCAGGTGACTTTCCCAGCTGAGCGCTCGGGCGATGCAGTGCTTTATACTCGTTGGCAGCGCATTGATGTGGCTGGTGAAGGTTTCTACAACTGTAGTGACATTACGTTAAACGGAACAGGTACGACGCCGCCGACTGACCCCGTTGATCCAACCGAACCGAGTAATAATCTGACATCTCTGGGCTACTTTGTTCAGCAAGGTTTTGGACCAGTAGAAGCGGGTGACACCATCCGTTTCCGTACGTTTAATGCGACAGGCAATGAAATTGTTGATATTTCACTGCCAATCAGCGCAAACAATACGACGACTTGGGCGGCAGAAATTGCGGATCAATTTAACGCGCAGCAAACGGGCGATTGGTATGTGGGCATTTGGCATCAAGAGATGAACCACTACATGTTCGATAGTAAGAACGTGAATGCGAACCAAGTATTAGCGCCAAGCGCAGACTTCAGTTATGCGTTGTCACTGATCAAAGCGGATGTACCGCCACCAGTTGAACCAACCAACTTGTGGGACAAGACGGCTGTTTACGACCAAGGTGATGTGGTGACGCACAACGGTAAAGAATGGACCGCTCAGTGGTGGACGTCTGGTGAGGAACCAGGCACAACGGGTCAATGGGGTGTATGGCGTTAAGCCATTTATTCGGGCCCTGAACAATAAAACCCTTCTCATGTGAGAAGGGTTTGTTTTTTCAGTCTAAAACGACCACTTTGGTGGAGTGGTTGTCTTGAAAATCAGAGCACATATCGTTATTCGCTTGCTCTCCACTCGATCCAGTTGAGCATCGCGTAGTCTGCCAGTTTGAGCATCGGAATGTCTTCGTGTGTATCACCGTAGGCATAAATAGACTCAAACTCGTCGAGCGAAAACGCCGCCTTAACGCGCGAGACTTTTCTTTCTAAACTGCAATCACCTTGCTGGTAAAAGCCACTCAGTTTTGGCTGTTCTGAGATCAGTTCACTGCACAGCAAGCGGTAACCGTTCGCTTCACACCAAGGCTTGAGATACGCATTGAGTGATGCCGACACCACCACAATGGTATCGCCTCTGTGTTGATGCCACGCCAACCTTTCGATCGCTTCTGGCCGTAAGTACAGCGGGATCACTTCATGGGCAAACTGAGCGCCAATCGCTTCAATTTGCTGCTTTTCTTTCCCTGAAAATGCAATAAAACTGCTGAGCGGACGCATAAGACGAGCGGGTAACACTCCGAGTTTGTACAGCGCATAAAATGGCATAATAGCGACCTTTCCTACTCGCTTGCGCAGGCCATAAGCAGAATAGTGGAGGAAAAGGCTAAACATATCCTCTCGGGTAATGGTGCCATCAAAATCAAACAGTGCCAGTGACGGCTTAGTAGTATCGAGCAAATTCAGCGCCTATTTTTGGGTTTAAGATCGTTTTGTGTTTATTGATAAAACACCGCCAGCCAGATGGTTTCTTGCGTTGGGTCAGTCCAGCTCACTTTGTGTTTGGTATGCGCTGGAATCGTAACGTGATCGCCTGCCTCAAGTCGTTGCACTACATCTGATTCAAAAGTCAGCTCTCCTGTTCCTTTAAGAACCAATACCCATTCATGTTCTTCTTGATCGTACCAGCCACTTTCGGGCGAGGCTTGCCCCGTTGAGACAATGCGTTCTATACGCAGGTTTTTGTGGGTCAGCAGGTCTTCGAACACTTCCTCGTCGAGGTTATTCGGTAAGTCTTTAAACAGGTTCATGGCCTTTCCTTAGAGAATGATCAGTCCAAAAGGCGCAAGCAATTGCTCTTGTTGCCAATCACAAATTTTAACACCAAACAGAGAAACGCGGCGAATATCCAGCCCGTCCAGTTCGACATGAGTCAGATCACACTGCTCAACGTTAAAGGTTCCCCATTGTTCTGGCGAGAATTCGCAGCGAGATAAATCCGAGCCTTTGAGAGTTGCCCCTGCGAGGTTCGCACCGTTCCAACGGTTTTCAAAGAGGTCACATTTTTCTAGTAACACTCGCTCGAAGTTACAGTAGGTGAGGTTGCAGCCAGTAATAAAAGCAGAACAGAAAAACATGGTGTTACTGACGCGATTAGCAAAGTTCGCACCTTGGAAGTTTGCCCCTTTGAGATCGCACTTACGCAGCTCCAAGCCCATACAATTTGCGCCGTTAAACAGGCTCATCGCCAACATACAGTTCGTAAAGCTGGCGTCTTTTAAGTTTGCGAAGCGAAAACTACACCCTTCTAGCGCTTTGGATTCGATAAAGCGACAGTCGATGAACTTAGCATCGCGCAGATCGGCATGCTCGAAACTGCACATATAAAAGTGACAGTTTTTAAAGGTGGCATTCTGAAAATCGTGATGAGAAAAGTTTTCTCGTTCAAAAATGAGATCGGTTTTTAACATGTCTTCTCCTTAGCTGCGAGCAGACTAGCACTCCAAGTGACTGATTTTCCAGAAAAATAACTCCTTGTATTTCAGTGTTTTACAAACCCCTCAAATCGTGATTTTAAGGGGTCAAACGAGCGTTTTAAGTGGGTTGTTTTTTGAAAATAGAAGACGTAGAGGAAGAAAAAAGTTTTTGCTGACTACGAGCCTTAGCGAGAGGATTCGTGTTTTTGAGTAAGCATGGCTTCTCACACGCACAGTTTGCATTACAGAATTGTATCCTATTTGCATAATTTGTTGATCGGTATGGCGTTTCTCTATACAAAAAACCTATATTTTTCACAAATTGATTTCCATCAAAATAGTAGGGTTTCTATGTGCTAGATTGCGCGCAGCTCAAAAAAATATAGATGCCCGTGTGCTTCAAGGCGCTGAGTTTACTTGAAATCTAAGGCCAGTCAGCAGGCACACCTTTGGGTACGACATAACGAAGCCCTATAAAAGGAAATAAAAAATGAAAAAAACAATCTGCAGTCTAGCAGTGGTTGCTGCACTCGTGTCACCAAGTGTTTTCGCTCATAAACAAGGTGACTTCGTTCTTCGTGTTGGTGCGGCGTCTGTCGTTCCAAATGACAGCAGCGATAAGATTCTTGGTTCTCAAGAAGAATTGAAAGTGGATTCAAATACGCAGCTTGGTTTGACGTTTGGCTACATGTTCACAGATAACATCAGCCTAGAGCTTCTAGCAGCAACACCATTCAGCCACGATATCTCAACAGATTTGTTAGGTCTTGGTGATATCGCGGACACCAAACATCTTCCACCAACGCTTATGGTTCAGTACTACTTTGGCGAGCCACAAAGTAAATTCCGTCCATATGTTGGTGCAGGTCTCAACTACACCATGTTCTTTGATGAGGGTTTCAATAGCACGGGTAAAGGCGCTGGTCTTTCAGATCTTAAGTTGGATGACTCATTCGGTCTAGCAGCGAATATTGGTGTGGACTACATGATCAACGATCAATGGTTCCTCAACGCTGCTGCGTGGTACGCAAACATTGAAACAGAAGCAACTTACAAAGCAGGTGGAGCGAAGCAAAAAACCGACGTCAAAATTAACCCTTGGGTATTTATGATCAGCGGCGGTTACAAGTTCTAAGAAAAACCAGTAGTTACACGCACATTACTATTATTGGCATGACTTTGGGGGCGGTTACGGGGACTGCCCCTCTTTTTTTATCCTCGTTTTGATTGCACATCATTTACTCAACTTAGCAACACGTAAAATTGGATCTTTACCTTGCAGATCATTTTATTGTCCGAAGATCGAAAAGTCCTACACTGATCACATAATTGAACAAGTGGACAATATAAATGAGCGACGACATCGCGAAGCATTCTTCCTTCAGATCTAAGCTGGTAAAAACTCTTTCCTTTACTCTCTGTGTTATCGCATTTGGTGCGATGTATTGGTCTTGGCAGTATTCAGACAGTCATCCAAGCACGGAAGATGCCTACGTTAGGGCAAAAATTTTGTCGGTAGCGCCTCAGGTAAAAGGCCAAGTGGTTTCTGTGGATGTCAAAGATTTCCAATCTGTTAACAAAGGTGACCTACTGCTGAAGATAGATTCACGCCCATATTTGTTGGCAGTGAAGCAAGCAAAAGCGGCATACCAATTGGCGGTCCAACAACATGACGTTGCCGATAAGCAGGTAACTGAAGCTGTTGCGGGCTTAGATGCGGCGCGCTCTAACCTGATAGAAGCGCAAGTAGAGTACAAACGTACGGATTCCCTAGTGAAACGCAAACTGGCGTCGGACCAAGATTTAGATACGGCGAAAAACAAACTCGCCAATGCCCAAGCGAGCCTAGAGCAAGCACGTGCGACGGTAGAAAAAGCCATTGCGAACCGTGGTGAAGAAGGCGTAGAGGCTGCGGTCGTTCAACAAGCGGCAGCACAGTTAGCGCAAGCGGAGCTGAACTTGAGCTACACCGACATTACGTCACCAGTGGATGGCATTGCCGGTGAAATCAATACGCACGTAGGCTCGGTCGTTAGCGTGGGTCAAACGTTGTTCCCTGTGATTTTAAAAGACAGCTATTGGGTACGCGCGAACTTTAAAGAAACCGATCTTACTCATATTAAACCTGGCATGCATGCGGATGTGGTGATTGATATGTACCCAGACGTGGTTTGGAAAGCAACGGTAGAGCAGCTGTCGCCTGCGAGTGGTACATCGTTCTCCTTGATGCCACCAGAAAACGCAACGGGTAACTGGGTTAAAATCAAACAGCGTTTCCCTGTACGTTTGGCATTAGAAGTACCGGCCGATGCGCCGCAACTTCGCGTGGGTGCGAGCTCAGAAGTCACCATTGATTTGCAAAGTAGCGTGCAATGAGCCATCAAATTACGGCAGACAAACGGGGGATTGCCACCGTCGCCGTGATGCTTTCTGCCATCATGGTGTTAATCGATATGACCGTTGCGAACGTGTCGCTATCGCACATGATGGGCGCGTTGGGCGCAACGGCAGACCAAATTACTTGGGTGCTGACGGGTTACAGCATGGCGGAAGCGATCTTCATTCCGATGACCAGTTTCTGGGTGTCGCGCTTTGGTGAACGCAAAGTCATGCTGGTTGCCGTGGTCGGTTTTGTGATTGCCAGTGCGCTTTGTGGGCAAGCACAGTCGCTTGAAGAGATGGTGCTATTTCGCATTATCCAAGGCGCTTTCGGCGCGTCGGTGATTCCATTGGCGCAGTCGACGTTAGTACAGATTTATCCGTATGAGCAAAAAGGCAAAGCGATGGCGATTTTCTCCATCGGTATTTTGCTTGGTCCTATTTTGGGCCCAGTTGTGGGTGGCGTGATCACCGACAACATCAACTGGCGCTGGATTTTTTACATTAACTTGCCATTCGGTTTGATCTGTACCTCTTTGATTTATCGCTATATCCACATCGACAACAAATCCAAACCTAACTTTGACTGGTGGATCATCGGTTACATGGCGTTAGGTGTGGGCGCGTTGCAGTTTGTGTTGGATAAAGGGAACGAAGAAGACTGGCTCAACTCACGTATGATCCAGACCGCGATATTATTCGCGGTCATGGGGTCGGTGATGTGGATTTATCGCAGCTGGAAAACCAAAAGCCCAATAGCGCCATTATGGCTGCTTAAAGACCGAAATCTTATGGTCTCGTCGCTGATGATTGCTGTGGTGTCGATGGCGATGTTTGGTCTGACGACTCAACAACCGATGTTGTTGGAAAGCTTGCTGAATTATCCGGTCTCAACCACTGGCTTGTTAATGGCACCGCGTGGATTGGCGTCAGCGGCGATGTTGATTTTGGTGATTAAACTCAATCCGCAATTCGATCCCAGAATCAAAATAGTCTTTGGCTTGAGCTGCATCGGGATTGGTAGTTATTTGATGACGCAATACTCACTGCAGATCGATACATTTTGGATTGTGATGCCGAGTATGATTCAGGGCATGGGGCTTGGTTTAACCTTCTCGACGCTGTCCACCTTGGCGTATTTAACGATTCCGAAAGAGCAATCTGTCGCGGCGGCGAGCATTTACAATCTGTTCCGTACCATTGGTAGTTCGTTTGGTATTTCTATCGCCACCACGTTCCAATATCGAGATAGTCAGCAGCAATGGCATGCGCTGGGAGAGGGTATTAATCCTTATAACCCCAACTTGCATGACTGGGCGGCCAATCAGGGGCTTTCCATTACTGACCCGGTTGCGTTAGACCAATACCAACAGATGTTGCAGCAGCAATCGCAAATGGTCGCGTTTGTGCACACCTTCCAGCTTGTGGGAGTGATGTTCGTGATCATGATGCCGATGCTAGTTTTCATCCGGTCGCGTGAATAACAACAAGTTCAGGTGAACCGTGTAAGAGAACGCCTCTCAAGTTGTGTCAGCTTGAGAGGCGTTTTTTATTGGACAGCGTCAGTGAAAGAAGAACGTTTACTCAAACGTCACTTCGTCAAAATGCGGATTGGCTTTGAGCGCGCGTATTGCGACTAATTGTTCAGTCGGGAAAGCGGTGTGCTCACCATCCATATCTAAAAACAAGCACTCTTGTCGCTGCATGTCGTAGCCTGTGTCGAACGCGTTGCCCTGATGAGTTTCACCATTTTTTAGTGTGATCTCGATAGGGAGCTTAAACATACAGGCGATTTCAATAAAATCGTATTGGCTGCAAGTCACCATAGTTTTCTCCTTTCAAACCGACGCAGTATTCAGAAGGTTTGAGAACCGTATCCTTAAATAGAAGACGTTTGATTGAAACTGAATCTTCATCTTACACCTCATTTTGGTCACGAAATAGACATACACGCACGTTTTAATAAACCTACTGTTGAGCGTTCGCAAGCGAGACAAAACTACGATATGTCTGAGACGATACTTAAGCGCACATACCTAACGAGTGAACAAAAGACACAAAAGCCAAGTTCACTGATTCCGCCTCAAACCTACCATGCGCAGTTGGCGCACCGTGTTCACCACTCGCCTCAATTTGAAAACGGCCGCGTTAAAAACGAGATGCCAAATGTCCCTAGTCCGCAATCGTTCTGGCAGGTTTGTTGGAGTTATCTTGGTGGTAGAACACCGTTGAGTCCTAACGAACATCTGCCACATTCCCCAATTCAACCCACGCAGTTTGCGCAGCGAAGTGAATCGATGCGCCTTACTTGGCTGGGCCATTCCACTATGCTGGTGGAGGTCGATGGCATTCGAATTCTGACCGATCCGGTATTTGATTACGCTTCTCCGTTCATCGCAAAAGCGTGGTTTGAACGCAATATTCCCAATACTCACGCCAGAGATTGTTTGCCGATTCCTGAAATTATCGTGATTTCGCACGATCATTACGACCATTTAGAAGCGTCGACCATACGTTTCTACGCCGATAAACCCGTGACGTTTTATGTGCCCTTAGGGGTTGGCAAGCATCTGATAAAATGGGGCGTTTGCGCAGACAACATCGTGGAATTCGATTGGTGGGATAGCGTGCACTATGCTGGAATCGAACTGATTTGTACGCCCGCTAACCATAATTCGGGTCGTACTTATTTCGATAAAAACTCGACCTTGTGGGCTTCTTGGGTCATCAAAGGCAAAGAAGAGACGCTCTATTTTAGTGGTGATTCAGCTTACGATTCGCACTTTTCTGAGATCGCACAGCGATGTGGGTCAATCGACATTGCCTGTTTGGAAGTGGCTGCCGATGTGAAAGGCCAAGGTTATCCGGTCGAAAACTGGGGGCACATGCAGGCTCATCATACCGTGCAAGCGTTTCGCGATTTAAATGCGAAAAAACTGTTGCCAGTACATTGGGCTACATACGAACTGTTTACTCACCGCTGGGACGAACCGATTTTAGATTTGCTTACCCATTGTCAAAAAGAACATATAACGCTGCTGACGCCAATGCCGGGGGAGAGTTTTTACGTTCATCAAGAACATATAAATAAACAATGGTGGCGAGAAAAAGAAATATGTGAGCCAGATATAATTTTGACTTAATAACATGATCTTACTTCAATAATTATTTTATAAATTAACCTTGTTATTTTCAGAATATAACAAGGTTTTTACTGGTCATTTAAATTCAAAATTTCCATAGGTTCACTTTCCAATTGTGATCTCACGCTTTTATAAATCGATTGGTGTCATTTTTTGATACTTTTCATCTGAAAATTTGCGCTCTTATCAGAAAAGTTTTAGTAAAAACCTTTGCCATCTTAATTTTACTCTTCAAAACAATTATACTGACTATTATCTTGATAAGCCCATAGAGCAATGTCCACAACTTGTTCAGATTGGGTAAAATGCATCCAGTTAAAGAAAAGTAAAAAATTTAATGGATAAGATATGTTTTACGCCAACAAGATAGAATATTGAGACCAAAATCACAAGAGTAGGACTCTCTTGAATTTATCATCATGGATGCTGAATAAATAAAATACAGGCATTGTTAGATGAATAATTCTGCAACGTATTTACTTGCTGCTTTACGAGAAAAAATAAAAGAAAAAGGCATTGGATATTCCGAGCTTTCTATTGGACTTGGAATCCCGCTTTCTACTATAAAAAGGCAGCTTCACAATACGTCTCTTGGTTTAGATAAAATCTTGTTGTACGCCACGCACCTTGATACGGATTTGGTTGAGTTATCCATGCGAGGTAAGCAGCTGCAGCAAGAGAGTGAACAGTTTATCACCGACACCAACAGTGAGATTTTCCATCAATATCCTCACCTATTTGATTTTCTTTATCTTTTGCGTCGACCTGAGTGGTCTTTAGAAGAGATCGCTCGGAGATACCAGCTGAGTGATACTTCCGTTGCGCTTTATTTACGCGCGCTAGAAATGATGGATTACATTGAACTAAAAGGGGATAAACACTATCAATTTAAAGATACAGGCCGCTTTATTTTTGAAGAAGGTTCAAATTTAGACACGCTATTTGCACAGCGCTTTCGTGAAGAAGTGTTTAGCCATGATATTCGGCCTCCAATTTGTGTTGGACGCATTGCGATTACCGAAGAACAAGAAGAAAAACTGGCAAATGAAGTGTACAACAAATTAATTGAGTTTGGTGTTCAAAATAAAACTAGTGACAACAGTCAACGACTAAAAAACGTTTTACTCACTTTTACGCCTGGTAATCAGATATTTTTGGCTGACACAATTCCGAATATTAATGGCGATTTATTAAAAGCCATCACTATCGCTAAAGAAAAATAAAAGAATAATTATTGGAAGCTCGTGCTTATTTAGTGCGAGCCGGGCTTCTGCACACTAAAAACACTCATTTATATAAATGAAAATATAAAAATAACGTAAATAATAGGGAAAAAGTATGTTTAAAAAGAGCACACTTGCCATTCTGATCGGGGCTACTATTTCGCTTGTTGGATGTGGTTCCAATGATAAAACTGAAATCCGTTTACCACAGGCGCCAACTTCGGAATTTACTAACGTGATTGATCGCACTGGTAATCCAACTTACCTGCGTGATTACGACAGTTATTCGAACCTGAAGTACAACGCACTCACGGATAACGGCGCGTGGCATGGCCATTTGCTACCTGAAGATGCGGCGGGTTATGGCGCTTTCGGCGGTATTATGCAAGTGACGCAAGAGTACGCGCATTTTATGTCTGGCCAAACGTTCGACAAGCTCACGTTGACCGACAAAGTGAGTGGCCAAACTTACGATTTATCGAACGCAGAAGCGAAAGTCTATTCCATTCCAGGTGCATTAGTGCAGGTGTTGGACTTGGACGATATTCACGTGCAAATGGTGCTGCGCTTCGTGACTGACCGCTCTTCGCTGGTGGAAACGCTCATCACTAACAAAACTGATCGTGATATGAACTTGGCGTTGGAGTGGGACGGCGAGTTGGTGAAATATGCGCTGTCGACGCGCAAAGACCAAACCGTGGCGCAGTACTACCCAGATTACAAGCGCCAGATTTCGACCATTGAGAGCGGCATTAAAATTAACTTTAGTGAGATGAAAGGCAACTGGGCGATCCGTAATGACCGCGATGCCGAGTTCCGCATCACGCGTTCTTTACCGACTAAGACCTTCACCAACGAAACCTCGTTCAGTTCTACTGCAGAGATGAGCCTACCAGCTGAGCAAACATCGGCGGTTTATACGGCGTATTCTAGCCTGCACAATGCGAAAGAAGTGCAGTCAGAATCGTTGAAATTGCAAGATGTATTAGCGAATCCAACTCAATACATGGAAGCGTCGAAAGCGCGTTGGGACGGCTATTTAGCGAATGGTCTCATTAACAAAGAAGCGACAGCAGACCAAGCTCGTGTGGCCGTAAAAGCGATGGAAACCCTAAACGGTAACTGGCGCTCTGCGGCGGGCGATATTGAACAAGCGACAGTCACGCCATCGGTCACTGCGCGTTGGTTCTCTGGTAACTTAACGTGGCCGTGGGATTCGTGGAAACAAGCGTACGCGATGGCGCATTTCAACCCAGATGTTGCAATGGACAACATTCGCACGGTATTCCAAGAACAAGTTCAAGCTGATGACAAGATTCGTCCGCAAGACAAAGGCTATTTGCTGGATGTGTTGACGTACACCAAACCTGTTAGTCGTGGTGGTGCTGGCTCTGAAAACTGGAACGAACGCAATACGAAACCATCGTTGGCGGCATGGTCTGTGATGGAGGTGTATCACGCTCTCGTGAACCAGTTTGATCGCCCAGAAGACGCGCAAAAATTCATTGATGAAATGTATCCGAAGTTGGTGGCATACCACGATTGGTGGCTATCCAACCGCGACCACAACCAAAATGGTGTGCCTGAATACGGCGCGGCAGTAGACCCAGCACACAACACGGAAGAAGGCGTGATGTACGTTTGGGTAGAAACGCGCGATCCTAACTTCACGACCATTATTCCTGCAGAAGACATCATCGAGCAAAACGACAATTCTTATAAAGTAAAAGGCATGGCGTCTTACAATAAGATTCTCGATAAAGTGGATTACATGACGATTCACGTCGGCGCACAAGAAGCGGCGGGCTGGGAATCGGGCATGGATAACGCGGCTCGTTTTGGCTTTATCTACAACATCCACAATATGAATTCGCAAGCTGAAGACATCAGCAATCCAGACAGAAATGTGGATCAACTTGGTCGCTACGCGGCAAGTGCGTACGGCTTTGATAACAGCATCAAGCTGGAAGGCGAAGAGTGGGTGTACAGTAATACGTCAGCGGAAAACTTAGCGAAACTCGATCTAGCGAAGAAAGATTGGGAAGTTCGTTTTGCAGAAAACCGCACCAACAATAACGCAGCGGACGGTGAGCTGCTTGGCTTCTCTATGCTGCAAGAATCGGTGGATCAAGCCTCTTACATGTACTCAGACAACAAATACTTAGCGGAAATGGCGAAGTTGGTGTCCGATGGCGTAGAAGGTAAAGATCGTGCGCAAGAATTCCTTAACGGCGCAGAAAAAATCAAGACGTACATTAACCAATGTATGTTTGATGAAAGCACAGGATTCTTCTACGACATTCACTTAAATGTGGCTGAAGATGGCACTACTCCTGCGCCTCTTGCAAATGGCTGTGCGGGTTTGCCGATTGTAGAGCGTGGACGTGGCCCTGAAGGTTGGTCGCCGCTGTTTAATGGTGCAGCAACGCAAGAGCATGCCGATAAAGTGATCGCGGTGATGCGTGATCAAGACGAGTTCAACACGCCAGATAAATTCCAAGGAACGGGTGTGCCTTTGCCGACCGCATCGCAAACTAACCCTGCTTACGGTAAAGATGTGTACTGGCGTGGTCGTGTGTGGCTAGACCAAGTGTACTTTGGCTTCCGTGCGATGGAAAACTACGGCTACAAAGAAGAAGCGATTGCAATGGCGAATGAGCTGTTTAACAACGCAGAAGGTATGACGGGTGACATGCCAATCCGTGAAAACTACAACCCAGAGACGGGCGCGGTACAAGGTGCGTCGAACTTCTCTTGGTCTGCGGCGCATTTGTACATGATGTACAACGGATTCTTCAAAAACTAGATCGCACACATTAGGCGCTTTGGATGACCCCCCTAGCATTCGTAGCGCTTAACGAACGATAATTCAGTGATAAATAAGACAAACCGGACTGTATTGGCAGTCCGGTTTTTTTATGTCTCTTGTCACACAGATTTTAGTGCTGGGTCAGGGCGCGTTGCCAAATCGAAAGCATCTCTTCACTAAACAAGTAAAAGCGCATGTCGAGTGCCGCGTATTCCGGTCTTTGGCAAACGGCCATCGCGACTTCTGCTGCTTCTTGGGGCGGGTAACCATACACTCCGCAAGAAATCGCAGGCAGTGCCACACTTTGGCAATGCTTGTCGAGCGCGAGATCCAGCGAACGTTGATATGCAGATTCCAACACCGCTTTTGGATCGGCGAATTTATCGTAAATCGGGCCAACGGCATGAATGACGTAACGCGCGTTTAAATTGCCAGCCTCAGTAATGCGTGCGTCACCAAACGGGCATCGAATACCGTCGACATCATCAACGGCATAACACGCATTGATAAGCGCAGGCCCTGCTGCGCGATGAATGGCACCATCGACGCCACCTCCGCCGAGCATTCTCGGGTTTGCTGCATTCACGATGGCATCGACATGTGCGGTGGTAATGTCGCCTTGGACTAACGAGATCGCGTTCATTTTTTTGAGCCTTCTACAATGATGAGAAACAAATGGTCAGTAACACAGTTAAGTGTAGTTTACTCATCAATCACTTGAGGTTTTAACTCGACGACATTTCCTTCCGGATCATGTATATAGAGTGATCTACCGAACCCTTGTGCGCCATACCGCTTCGCAAACTCTTCGGTTTCAATGCCGTTCGAACGCAGATATTCCAGTATTTCATTTTCGGAAAAAGGCGCTAGTTGCAGGCAAAAATGGTCAATATTACGACCATTTTGAACTGGTGGCTTTCCGCCAAGTTGCCCTAACTCGCTGTCCACCGTCACCACATCAATCAATGCGTTACCAGCCCTAAGCTGGGTTAAACCAAGCTCCATTACTTCGCGCTCGACAGGGCAGCCCAAAATATCTCGATAGAAATGCAACATAGCGTCGAGATTGCACGTTCTTAACACGACATGATCAAGGGCTTGGATTGCGATTGGATTGTTGGTGGGCATGCTTCACTCCTTTTTGCATTGTGTTGAGGTAAGTATAAAGTGACCTTAAAAGTGGTGAGAGAAATGATCAAATTCAAGACGTTTTTTTGCTAGAGCGAGTGCAGAAACACTGCAACTCAAAGCAAACAAAAAAGGCTAGAGTATTGCTAGCCTTTTGGAATATGGATGGGGCTATTACTCGTAATCATAAGCGTAAGTTTCTTCGTAAGAGTGTGAGTAAAGCTCGAATAGGTTGCCGAATGGGTCTTCTAGGTAAACCATTTTCGCAGGCTTGTTATCGTTTTCTGGGTGGTAACGCATGATGTCCATACGCACTTTGCCACCAAACGCTTCAGTGCGCTTGATTGCACCTTCAAAGTCGTCCGTCTGCAAACAGAAATGGAAGATACCGATGCGAGAAAAATCCACTTCATGGCGCGCTTGACGCTCTTTCATTTCAAATAACTCAAGTCCGATGCCATCGCTTGTCACTAGATGCGCAATGTTGAAGCCTTTAAAGCCCTCACCAAAGATCGCAATACACATTCTGCCAATTGCGGTTTCGCGTTCTTCAATCACTTTCGTGTTACCCATAACGACTTTTAGACCAAGCGCTTGTGTGTAAAACTCAACCGCTTTATCCATATCTCCGACCATAATACCGACATGATTCATTTTCATTTGTTTGCTCCCAACATGTGTGCTTAAACGTTGTTTTGTTTCGATGTGGGAGAGTATATGGCGCGGTTTTAATTACATGAAATTATCATAAATTATAAAAATAATAATTTTGTGTAATCATCATGAGCGGGGTTCGAGCTAATTGGCTAATGCCTCAACAGCTTGCTGTACCGAGGTGAAGTGAATTTTGATGATGCATCTTTGTGCGAGACTAAACTCATGCGACTGGATGAGTGACGTAACTTCCTCGACGGACAGAGTGCGTTCTTCCGGTTGTAAAACGGTGGTGTTCGAATCGTTGTATTGCAACCCGAACGTGTTGCCATTTGAGTCAATTACGTAATCATCTGGCCCCAAAATGAGCGCTTCGCATTCGGAATCAAGATCGGCATGAGAATGCAAATAGATAAGTTCATCGTCGCCATCGAGTTTCAATAAACATGGCCATGTAACCATGGGGCCTCCGGTGTAGTGGCTAAAATTGTTTCAATGTCTGAAAGGGCAAGGTGAGCGCTGGCATTCAAGGTGTTGGCCTTAAACCGCAGTCAAAAATTACGTGTGTTGAGCAATAATCGAAAACAGCTCGTCAACCGTTCTTGCCACGTAATCTGGTTGCACGCTCCAATGCTCTGGCATCGCGCCGCTGTACGCTGCTGCAACGGCAATCACTTTACTTTGGCCACCCAACTGCTGTTCGATGTTGCGTGCGAATTGCGTGTCGGCTTCATGGTCACCGATGTACATCAGCTGTCGATTTTCTGCGTGACCAAAAATCGACTCAACGCATTTGATGCCACTGTACGCATCGGGCTTTTGATGCCCGTTCGAGACGTCATCATACCCGACGATGGATTTAAACGGCGCGCTGATGCCGTTGTCGGACAGCACTCGACGAATATTGCTTTGTGAGTTTTGAGAACAAATGCCGTGAGGCAGCTGCACAAACTCTTTAATGACGCCATCAATGCCTTCAAACAGGGTTACTGGTGTTTGGTTTTTCTCTTGATGCTCTGCCCATAAACCGCCAGCTTGCAGCATTTCATCATGGGACATGCCGTAGTAATCCACGTAGAGCTCTTGCCAGTTTTTCGCCGCGTGGTTTGCGTAGTGATAGTTGGCTTCTGAATGGAGATATTTCGGTAAATTATCGCCAGTTAAATGCGGGGCAACGATGGATAAGATCGCTTTGGTGATGTCGATGTTTTTCGGTACAGAGTTTACGAGTGTCCCATCGTAATCCCACAATATGGCGTCTAATTTCATTCAACGTTCTCGTTGTTATTGATGGTTAAAAACTGGAACCGGGTTGCTGCAAAAATGCCAACTCTTCAGGTGTGCTTTCTCTACCCAAGATGGCGTTGCGATGTGGGTAACGTCCAAATTGGTCGATGATGGCTTTGTGTTTTAGCTCAAAATCGTAGTTATTTTCAAGCCCTGATGCGCGAAACAATTTCTCAGCTTCGACATGAATGAGGCGAGATTCGCTGTGCATAAAAGGCATGTACAAAAAGCTTAGCTGCTCAGGCACTAATTCTTGATCGTGTCCTAACCGAATTGCTTCTTGAGCCAATGCTAATGCGAGTGGGTCTTGTGCAAATGCTTTTGGGGTGTTGCGATACACATTCCGTGAAAACTGGTCGAGCACGATGATTTCGGCCAATCGCCCTTGTACGCTGTCTCGCCAGCTAAAAAGCTCACAGCGAGCGGCTTGCTCTAATACAGAGGTAAATCGCGATGTAATATGTTTGTCCAGTTCAGGGTTGCTTTCAAACCAGTTTTGAGGTGTCAGCTCTTCGAACCAGAACTTGATGATTTGTTGATGCATAACGCTTCCTTTTGTTGTGCCTTAATAGTAAAAAGCCAGAAGCGTGGCTTCTGGCTCTTGGCGTGTTATCGACCGTAAGTCTCTACGATGTAACGTTCAAAATCGTCACACATTTGTTCGTCAGAGATGACGTTGCTTGCCAGTTCTTTACTGCCATCGACGACTTTAATCGTCGCGTTCAGTGAAGCAACTGGTGCTCGTTCTCGTGTTGCAAGTGAGTCTATTTTCTTCTGCTGTACTTCCCACGCTTGCTCTGGCGATAGATTACATACATCTGCCAAGTACTTAGCATTGAACCCCTCGCCAGTTAGGCTGAAAATGGTTTCGTTGTGTGACAAATGATTGCCCGCGTGCCAGTAGTGTTTTGCCAGCAGTGGGCCAATTTCTGGGTTATCCGTCAGATAGCCAAACTTCTCAAGGAAGTATGCACGGGTCTGGTACACCGCCATGTGCGCGAGTAGGTAACCTTGATACGCACAAGCTGCTTCGTCGGATAGCAAATGTGGAATCGCCATCAGTGGGCGAGGGCTGCATTCCAAACCAAGGATCTGTTTTTCACAATCGCGAGCCAGCTTAGTGATGCGCTCTGGCGTTAACTCGTCATCGCTAAGTTGATATAACGCGCGTTCAAAGTACGGCACAACCAAGATGCTACGTTCTTCATAAGCTTTGAATGGCTGACGACTGTTGATCATCGCTTGAATGATCTCATCAGGAACCGGATTCCCTTCATCATCCAGTGCGTATTGTTTTAGCCAATCGGCATCGGTTAACAGGCTGTCACAGAACATCGACTGAGTTTCTGCATAAGCCATTGAAGTCGGTGCAAACTCCTGCGAGAAACAAGGTGCGTTCATTTTTACGTTCGCAAAGTGTGCTGCGTGGCCACCTTCGTGGAACAGCGTGTTAATGCCATCGTAGCCGCTGCCCACTTGGTCTGGTTTGGCATTGCTGGTGAAGTTCACCTGTGCTGCGACCCATTCGCCTTGATTGTAGAAAGAAGGGATAGGGCCGTGGCAGAACCCGTTCGGGTACTTACCTTTCCGGTCTAACAAATCAAGCGTTAGCGTCGCGCCAGAGTAATCAATATTCAGACGACCAAACGATTCTACCCAGCGTCTCAGAGATTTTGAGAACGGCACGTATGGGTCAAGGTCACGCATGACGTCACCCGCGAACGAGTAAACAAAGTTGAAGCCAGTTAGCGCGCTTGCGCCTTTCTCTTTCGCCAAGTTTTCTAAGCTGTTTAGGTGTGCATCTCGCGTGCGTTGTTCGAAATCTTCCAAAATCTCGAATAGCTGCTCAGAGCTCATCTTTTCCGTTTTTTTCACGGAGTAATCAAAGAAGGTCGCATAACCCAGTGAGCGAGCGAACTGGTTGCGCAGTTTGATCAGTTCTATAAAGCCGTTTTGCAGTAGCCATTGTTCAAGGTTCAGCAACGCTTGGTGAGCCGATTGGCGAACTTCTTCATGATTGTTGGTGCGAATGGTTGAGCTCAATACTGGCAGTGAACCTTCCACTTGCTCGCCGTTTTCATCGGTAAACGTTTGTACGTGGTTCTGTTTTTTCTCGAACAGCTCAGCTTCAAAGGCAATGAGCTGATTTTTCAACGCTTGTGCCTTTTCGCCCTCGATTGCGTGAGATTCAAACATCGCCAGCCAACCAGAAAGACCCGTAATGGTTTGCTGTTTCTCTTGTGGGTCGGTAATTGAATCCGCGGCTTCAAGCTGTTGTTTGATGGCAGTAATTTGCTCGGCGTTGCTCAAAAAGCTTGTCCATGCGGTTTGTGCTTGCGTCGAGCCATCATGGTCATCGCTGATCCCCATGTAAGTTTCCCAAAAGAAATCTTCTTTGGTGCGGTGAATCGCGAGGTAACGTTGATTGAGGTCGTTGAGATAATCCGTTGCGGTCATTTTGATCCTTCAAATGGTTGGGAGTAGACCCCTAATTATTGCACGCTTGTTGATAATAAAGGAGGGACAAATTAATTTGCTGGTAGTGTACTGCGTAAACGTGATTTTACTATTTGTTTACATTTTAATGAGTTAGCAAGAGTTGTTACGAGTTTGGAGTGCGCAGTGTTAAGACTGGCACGGGTTTTACAGTTCATCAGTTAATTAATCTGCGAGGCGCTCTCGATGATCTTTGTCATGTGTAATAATATTTCTATATCGCGGCAGTACATATGGAAACGATATGATAAATAAGACAAAAGTTACGCTATTGGCGCTAGGTACGATTTTGGTTGGATGCTCTTCAGTCACGCCGCCAAGAAATGATGCGGTTGAGAACATTCAACAAAAGTGCTCTGTAATTTTAAGCAGTGATGTTTCAGGTGAACAGCGCTGGCAGACATACAACGGCTTGCTTGTAGAATATGCTGTGCATGGCATTAAGACTCAGGCGCAGTTAGAACGCTTTGAAGCGTTTGTGCAGCGAGTACAAAATGATGAATCTGGACAGTTAGTTACCGAGCTGATTGAAGTCACCGATTGGGGATGCTCAAACGGCAATTATCTTGAAGAGATGGGCTTGTTTATTCAAGAAGTTCAAAAGTAAAAAACCGAGCGTTAAGTCGCTCGGTTTTTCTGTTTATGGAGCGCTTTGTGCGCTGGCCCGTCAGGACGTTTACTCCTCTGGGTACTCGCCCATACCTTGCGTTTTACCTTCCGCTTTCCAATGCTCACCGGGGTCAAATGCTTCATCGCATAAATCTACGGTGTAGCCCATTTCTGTGATTTCCTTCAAAGTGAGATTATCTGCAATTTTTGCGACTTCACCCGATTTATTACGTAATTCCATGTTGTTTCCTCCTCTGTAGGTAGACGAGCGGTATCGATGCACAGTGACGAATGCATCGGTGACCTTTGTTCTAAGTATATAACTCTCAGCTCAAAATGAGGGTTTAATCCATTTTCATCGTGTGGTTAATTGAGTAATGCTTTGAGCTGCTTCAGTTATTTTTAACTGCATCATCGCGACAGTTGGTTATTTGTGATTTATTGAACGATTAAATTGTCAATCTGGAAACTCGAAATGGTTATTCTCGACCACTCCTTAGCACAGCAAATTGTCGATCGAACCATGTCCATCATTGGTCACAACGTAAATGTGATGAACTCAGCGGGCATCATCATTGGCAGTGGCGACCCTAAACGCTTTGGGCAAGTGCATGATGGCGCGGTATTGGCGTTGAATCACGGCGATTCGCTAGAGCTGAATGAGCAGCAATGTTTGACGTTGCAGGGTGTCAAACCCGGAATCAATATGCTGTTGAAATTGCATGGAGACGTGGTCGGTATTGTTGGTGTGACAGGCGAGCCCGAGAAAATTCGAGATTTCGCCAAACTGGTTAAAATGACCGCTGAACTAACAATCGAGCAAGCTGCGCTGGTGGAAAAATTTCAGTGGGACAGACGTCATCGTGAAGAGTTTATTCTGGCTTGGATCAATGGCAAATTGACCGATGAAGAGCTGAAAGATTGGGCGATGCGTCTTTCTATCGATGTTACTCAACCACGGGTGGCAACGGTGATTGAAGTCTCGACGCCGTCCGCCTCAAAAAGCATGAAGAGTGTGCGCAATATTGTTGAGCTGCTTGAATACCCAGAGCGTAACAACCTAGTTGCGATTGTCTCAGTGAATGAAATTGTGGTGCTGAAACCGTGTCATTCCGCCAAGCAATGGGATAGCCAAATCGAAAGTGAACGCATTGATAAGTTGATGTCGCGTTTAAGCGATCACGATTCGCATACGTTTCACATTGCGCTAGGGCAGCTGTTTAATGAGCCTAAAGATGTCGCGTTGTCATACCAAAGCGCGAAGCAGGTATTAGCCATTGGCAAGCAGTTCTACCCAGAGAAACGTAAGTACCTGTTCGATGAACTTCGTTTGCCTGTGCTGTTAGCGCCGTTGGCGGATATTTGGCAAGGTGAACAAATTATTGATGGCGTGAAACGATTGAAAGAGAAAGACAAGTCTGGGCAATTGCTGAAAACCCTAGATGCATTGTTTGAATGCAATGGCAATGTGACGGAGTGCTCTAAAATGCTGTTTATTCACCGGAACACACTGCGCTATCGATTAGAAAAAATCACCGAGATAACAGGGTTGCCAACCACCAATTTTGTGGGGTTAGCGGAGCTTTATATTGCGACTCGGCTCTCAAAAATGGCGTGATATTGTGCATTTGCACAATACGCGTCATTTTTTGACCACATCATTTGTCACTCCGCCTAAAGGAATTCGAAAGCAAACGATTAATAATTCATGCGTCCCTACATGTTGAGTGAGCCAACACGGACTCGCTTAGCACAATAAGAATAAATGGAGTTATCATGAACCTTATATTAATCCTGCTTGGGGTGATCGCATTTATTGTGCTCACGACCACCAAATTCAAATTACATCCCTTTTTAGCGCTGATCATCGCAGCGTTCCTTGCTGCATTTGCTTACGGCTTACCGGCAGATAGCATTGCCAAAACCATTGCTTCTGGCTTTGGCGGCATCCTTGGTTACATTGGCTTGGTTATCGTTTTAGGTACCATCATCGGTGTTATTTTGGAAAAAAGTGGTGCGGCGATCACCATGGCCGATACGGTTATTAAAGTGTTGGGTGAGCGTTTCCCAACATTGACTATGAGCATCATCGGTTACATCGTTTCTGTTCCGGTATTTTGTGATTCAGGCTTTGTCATTCTGAACTCGCTCAAAGAATCACTCGCGAAGCGTTTAAAAACCTCAAGCGTTGCGATGAGTGTAGCGTTGGCTACTGGCCTATACGCGACGCACACGTTTGTGCCGCCAACTCCTGGCCCGATTGCCGCTGCGGGTAACTTAGGCCTGGAATCTAACCTTGGTTTAGTGATTGGTGTGGGTGTGTTTGTTGCAGCGGTTGCGGCGTTAGCGGGTATGCTGTGGGCGAACCGATTCCAACATGTTGAACCAGATGGCATTGAAGCCGTAGAAGAAATTCAGCAAGACTGGCAAGCACTCAAAGCGTCTTACGGCAAATTGCCAACGGCGAGCCAAGCATTCGCTCCTATTTTTGTTCCTATCTTATTGATCTGTTTTGGCTCTATCGCGAAATTCCCAAGCTTACCGTTGGGCGAAGGTTTTGTGTTTGATGTTCTGACTTTCTTAGGACAGCCACTAACGGCATTGGTGATTGGCCTGTTCCTTTCTGTTCGCCTACTCAAGTCAGACAACAAGATTGAAGAATTTGGCGAGCGAATCAGCCAAGGTATTACGGCTGCTGCGCCTATTCTTTTGATTACCGGTGCGGGTGGTGCATTTGGCGCGGTATTAAAAGCAACGCCGCTAGGTGAATACTTGGGTACGACGTTATCGGCGCTGGGCGTGGGTATTTTCATGCCATTTATCGTTGCGGCTGCGCTAAAATCGGCGCAAGGGTCATCAACGGTTGCATTGGTGACCACATCGGCTTTGGTTGCGCCTATGCTTACGCAATTGGGGCTCGATTCAGAAATGGGCCGCGTATTAACGGTGATGGCGATCGGTGCAGGTGCGATGACGGTTTCTCATGCAAACGACAGTTTCTTCTGGGTAGTTTCGCAGTTTAGTCGCATGTCGGTGGGCTTAGCGTACCGCGCGCAAACCATGGCTACGCTCGTTCAAGGTGTCACGGCAATGGCATTGGTGTACATTTTGAGCCTCGTTCTCTTATAAGTCTCTGGAAATACGTATGAAAGTGGTAATTGCACCTGATTCATTTAAAGAAAGTTTAACCGCCAAACAAGTGAGCGAGGCGATCAAAACAGGTCTTGCTCGCGTATGGCATGATGCTGAGTTTGTTACGGTTCCGGTCGCAGACGGTGGCGAAGGCACGGTTCAATCTTTGATTGATGCAACTCAAGGCGAACAAGTCTTCACAACGGTGACCGCGCCATTAGGGAATGATGTTGAAGCGTTTTATGGCATCCTCGGCGACGGCGAAACCGCGGTTATTGAAATGGCGGAGGCCAGTGGGCTGCACCTTGTGCCGAGTGATGCTCGCGACCCAAAACTGACCAGCAGCATTGGTACCGGACAGCTGATCAAACACGCGCTAGACAGAGGTATTCAACGCTTAATCATTGGTTTGGGTGGCAGCGCTACTAATGATGGTGGCGTGGGCATGTTGACCGCGTTGGGGGTAGCGTTTCTTGATGAATCTGGTCATGCAATTACCCCAAATGGAGGCGGGTTAGCGACGCTTGCGTCCATCGATATTTCTGGTCTTGACCCACGTTTAGCAACTTGTGAAGTGTTGGTAGCATGCGATGTTGACAACCCACTCTGTGGCGACAAAGGCGCGTCGGCTATCTTTGGCCCGCAAAAGGGAGCGACGACGTCAGACGTCACTCTGCTCGATAACGCATTGCGCAAGTTTGGCGAGTTGACGGAACAAGCGACGGGTAAGCATGTACTGACTCGTGAAGGGGCGGGTGCTGCTGGTGGTATGGGCGCGGCCTTGCTCGGGTACACGCCAGCACGTTTGCAACCGGGAATTGAGATTGTGCTTGAAACGGTCAAGCTTGCTCAGCATGTTGCGGATGCGGATATTGTATTCACAGGCGAGGGTCGAATCGATCATCAAACCGCACATGGCAAAACGCCGATGGGGGTTGCTCAGGTGGCCAAGCAGTTTGATTTACCAGTCGTTGCATTAGCAGGTTGTGTGGGCGACAACTATCAGGCGGTCTATGAATGCGGCATTGATGCGGTGTTTGCTTGCGTGCCAAAGGCGATGAGCTTATCTGAGGCCATGAAAGAGGCCGACGTCAACGTTGCCAATTTAGCCGAAAACGTCGCGAGAATGTGGCAAATTCAGTCGCACTGAGGGCGATAGCGATACGAGAAAACTCCACCTTTGCGTGGAGTTTTTTGTTGTTACCTGTTTGCGTGTGTGGGCATAAGTTCATTTATTAAGAGTGAGTTAACAGACATGCTTTGCTATCAACTTTGCCAATGTTTGCATCGCTTGACTCCAATCGGTTTCACTACCAAAGTTTGCCACGCTGAGGCGCACGCAATGTCGATATTGCCCTTGAGTGCCAAATACGGTACCGGGAAGTAGGCTGATTCTGTGTTGATTACACGCTTGATACAACGCATAGCTGTCCGTTTCTTTGGGCAGGCGCAACCAAAGCAAGAACGAGCCTTGCACGGCGTTGATCTGGTATCGATGTTTTAGAGATTCGTATTCATCCAAGTATTGATGAAGCATCTGGATAAATCGGCGCATGTTGTTTTGATAAACCCGACCCATTCGCGAAGTATGCGTTCGATACTTGCCTGACGTTAGAAACGTTGCCACGGCTGATTGCATCAGGTTCAAGCTGCCCATGTTTTCACACAGTAGATATTGCTCAATTTGATCTCGATATCGCCCCGCTAACATCCAACCAATTCTCAAACGCGAATCGAGCGTTTTGGATAACGAATTCACGTAAATTACGCGTTGCTTGTCATCGAGCAACCTCAAGCTTGGCAAAGGCTTGTTATAACTTAACCCGCCAAATACATCGTCTTCGATAATAGGAATATTGCCAGACGCCAATAACAATTGCCGGCGCTTTTCTAGCGGCATCATGGCACCAGTTGGGTTGGTGAAGTTTGGCGTTACGATGATCGCTTTTATGTCCCATGTCGCCATTGCTGTTGCTAAGGCTTCGGGGCACATACCGTCTCGTGGGCAACTCGGAATTTCCACCACTTTGAGGCCGAGTGATTCGAGCATCAATAAGTTGCCAAAATAGCAAGGGGACTCCACCGCGACAATATCGCCTTTTTGTGTCGTTGCGCGCAGCGCTAGGCTAATTGCTTGTTGCGCGCCGTGCGTCACCATGATCTCATCCAACTTGGCTGGCGTGCCCAAATCTTGCGTGATTTTCGCCAGTTGTTTGATTAAGAGGTGATCACCGGGTGGCAATTGGTAATGGCTCGGTACATGCGTTTGCTGGCGGCTGTGGCGGCCAATCTCGGCGTACAAGCTTTTGATCGCGGGGGAGTCAATGTTTGGGTGGGCAGAGCCTGCGGGCAAACGCTCTTGGTATTCAGGGTACGTGAGGATTTCTTTGCAGATCGAGAGCAAATCCACGCGAGTCGGATCCGGAATTGAGCGATAGGTCGGCAAAGCGACTTTCACTCGATAACCCGATTTGGGAACCGAGTACACCAAGTTTTGCGCTTCCAACTCTTGATACGCACGAATCACGGTGTTTTTGCTGACGCTTAATTCTTGGCTCAACGAGCGAATGGAGGGCAGTCGATCATCCGCTTGATAAACGCCACCATTGATGGCTTGTTTGAGGTGTTTTTCCACCACGAGGTACTTATTCCCTTCACCGCTTCCCAATAAATCTGTACCCATAAAAACACTTCCATCTGTCACTTTTTGAAAACACTGTACCTAATTACATTAGCAGCATCTCAAAACATAAAACAAGCGTGAGTGAGGCGAACATGTTAATCCGAGCCATCCCTTTTGTATTTGTCATCCTTTGGGCTTCTGGATTTGTTGGTGCGCGTTTTGGTTTGCAGTATGCCGAGCCAGCGACACTACTTTCTATCCGTATGGCATTCAATGTCTTACTGTTTTTGGTTCTTGTGGCGGTATTGCGTAGAAGGTTGCCGACAGGAAGCGATTTCTGGCACAGCTGTGTGGTGGGTGTGTTGATCCATGGCTTCTATTTAGGCGGCACTTATTTCGCTATTGATTTGGGTATGCCTGCCGGGCTGAGTTCGTTGTTGGTGGGCATTCAGCCGATTTTAACCGCGGCTTTGCTGGTGGTGTTTGTTCGTGAGGAATTTAAACCCTCGCAATGGCTGGGTTTGGCTCTTGGCTTTGTCGGCATCGCCATGGTGCTGATGGGAAACATGGAGTGGCAGTCTGAGCAACATAAGTTTTTAGCCATTGGAGTCTGTTTACTGTCTTTGGTTGGTATCACGTTAGGGACGCTGTATCAGAAAAAACATTGCCAACAGGTGGATATGGTTGGTGGTGCGACGGTGCAATATTTGGCCGCACTCATCATGTTTCTGCCTGTTGCGATGCAGTTTGAAACCATGCAAGTTCAGTGGGAACTGGAGTTTATTTTGACCGTGTTGTGGTTGGTCGTCGTGCTCTCTTGTGTGGCTATCCTGCTGCTGCTGTACATGGTGAGAAATGGCGCGTCTTCGAGTGTGGCGTCTGTGTTTTACCTAGTGCCGCCAACAACCGCGATTCAAGCTTGGCTCGCGTTTAGAGAGTCGTTTGATTGGATGGGCATTTCTGGCTTTGCATTGGCGGCCACGGCGGTCTATCTAGTGGTTAAAAAGCCAGAGCTGACGATAAAAAAATCGGTTCAAACAGAATATACCTAAATTGGGTAGGGACATTAACGTGCCAGTGAGTACAATTCTGCTTCATCTTAATCCGTGGAGCAGAGTGATGACGTTAAAGCCAGATCGAATGACCGCGATGCGTAATATCATCGAGCAAGTAAAAGCTGAACTACCGATTTACGAACCGGAAACCTTTGTGTGTGGGCCGGAAGGGCAGTGCATCGGTTGTCCAAAGAAATTATTAGAAATGGTCGATTCAGAGGTTACTTATTGGGAGTCGGCAATGGAGCGGGGTGTGATTCCGCAGTTTGATGAGATCCGTCGTTTCGGGAAGATGTGCACTAACGTACGTCGCGGACTTGTTCGTAATAACGTTCCACTACTCGGGTAATCTACTTCAGTAAATAAGTGATTGATAAATAAAGTCCTAAAATTGACACATAAATGTGTGCGTTTGCATAGTAACTTGGCGAGCGGTCTCAACTTTGGCCCATGACTCTTGTTTGTCATCTACTAGGGCTTTAAACGTTTTAAATCAGCGATATATTGGCAAGGTCTCACATGGATGTGAGGCAAACGACCATTCATTCTGCTGAGATAAAAAAGTGAGATTAAAGGGATTTACTCTGATGGAAATCACCATAGTGCTCGCCACTTTGGCTTTCATCGCTTTGGCTGCGTTGCCAACACTACTCCACATTCATCGCCAAGCCTATGCGTCGATGTTACACAGTTCCAATTCGTCATTGGGTACCGCGCTTAAATTTTTCAACGCCCGAGTGGTGATAGACAATGCTGCCGAGCAAAACCAAGTCCACTATATTGATAGGAACGTAAAAACCTTAAGTGGTATGCCAGAAGCGAGCGCCAATAGCATTGGCGCGTTATTAGAAATCGATTTGCCGCAGAGTGGCGTGTCCAAAATTGATGTTCCCTGCAAAGGCAGTGACTTTTGTATTATTGGTCAGCAACACCCAAATAGTACCCACTTTGTGTCTATTCCCGATTATCAATTTGTCGACCAGTCAGGTCTTGATCGGGTGGTGTACATTTGGCCGCAAGGGTATACCTTGGCAGAAGAGGCATGCTATTTCTATTATGTAAATCAAGCATCCACAGAGTCTATCGTCCGAGGGCACGTTACTGAGGGTTGTTAGGCGCGCTTAACATCATCTTCTGACTCATCAACACTTCGCCATTGGGGAGAGTGACTTCTCCTAGTTCACCATAGTGCTCAAATCCAAATCGTTCGTACAACGCTATCGCGGCAAGGTTGTCCTTATAAACATTAAGTACAATGGTGTCGTAACCATATTCCCAGGCACTTTTAAGTGCGACAGACAATAGCTGCTTACCTAGCCCTTTTCCTCTGAATGTTCTATCGATATGAATACCTAAAATGCCTGTGCTAGTGAGTTGACCGCCTTCATAACCGCACAGTTCGGCAGGAAAAATCTCTACACTACCAATCAGAACGTGATGGTCCAAAGCAACAAATTGAGGAATCGATTCAAGTTATACGCGACGTAAAATATTGGTCAGGGTGTCTTTATCTGGAGCCGGACTGCGCAGGTATTTACCTTCGGCATAGACTCGGTTCCACAGTTCGGTAAAGCGCTCGATATCGCTTACCTGGATGGGTCTGATTTGCATTCATCTTCCTTGATTAGTGCAGGTTAGTGATGGTTAAGGTACGAGTTCAGATAAACAGCGAATTTGATTCGGAATGGGATCGGCTGGCGCATTGGCTCCTGTTGGATTAAACCAAATCGTATTTACGCCAGCTTGCATTGCAGGGTAAATGTCTTTATAGGGCAAGTCGCCAACCATAGTTAACTCACTCACGTTAACCCCTAGCTGTTTTGCGATAGCAAGATAAAACTCAGGTTGGTTTTTAGCGATGCCGAGATTGGCAAAACAAAAGTAGCCATTTAAGTACTGGTCTAAGTCGACGCGGACGAACGCACGCTGAACCTCTTCCATGTTGGAATCAGACGCACTGGTCGCGATGTAAATAGCATGATTTTGGGAAAGTGTTGCCAGTGTTTTTTTGGCCAGAGGAATCGTTTCTACGTGTTCCCAATCGCACATTTTTCCTTGTGCGTGAGGGAAATCCACCATTAAGGTGTTCCCCCAATCGAAAAGATAAATCATGTTCGAATCTCCTTTATCCGCACATCATATCGTCTTTTCTAAAATCAGGGGATAAATTGCATCGATAAATGCGATTTAGGTGGCTTTAGTCGTGAAAAGCGCTTAATTGTCGTTATCGTTACAAATGTTTCAGCATAATGCGTGAGTTAGTTTTAAAACCTTGCTTGTCGTAAAACCGCTGTGCTGATTGATTGAATTCCATCACTTCTAATCGAACTTGTGTAGCATTGGCATCGCGCGCCCATTGCTCACAGACCTCAAGCAGTTGGCGACCGATGCCCTGCTGCTTCTGCTCCTCATCGACAACAATCGTTCCTACTCGACAAATTGGATCTTTGATCAGAAAGCTGACGGTTTCATTCTGAGTGATCATCGCGGTTAAAAAGCCGACTACCTCCTTTTCATGTTCTGCGACTAAAAACAAGCGTTCATCATTCTCGAGAGCCTGAGTGAGGAACGCTCGGTCGCCTTCCGAAGGTGCTACAAAAGCTTCAGGCGCGTTGGCAAAATGCAGTGCGTTGATTTGTAGGTTTAATTCAAAAATTGCATCCAAATAGTCAGGAGTTGCTTGTCGAATGTTGACTTCCATTTTACTTACCGCCTGAAAGATCGATAAAAGATCCTGTAACATAAGAAGCTTCATCACTGAGTAGCCAAGCGATCGCATTCGCCACTTCTTCTACCTTACCGCCCCGTTTCAGTGGAATTTGAGGGCTGAGCCTATCCACTCGGTTTGGTTCTCCACCATCGGCGTGCATATCGGTGTAAATGAAACCAGGTCGAACGCCATTGACGCGAATATTTCGGTCTGCCAATTCAAGCGATAGCCCTTTGGTTAAGGTATCCATTGCGCCTTTTGATGTGGCGTAATCGACATATTCAAATGGCGCGCCTGAGCGTGATGCCCCAGAAGAAACATTCACAATTGCGCCACCAGTACTGAATCGCTTCGCCGCTTCTCTACAACAAAGAAAGCAGCTATTCACATTAGTGTTCATTACTTTCTGAAAGCGTTCCAAGCTGATTTCCGCCAACGGTGACTGAGTAAATAGAATGCCAACGTTGTTGACCAAATGGGTGACTGAGCCTAGTGCGTTTTCTGTTGCATCGAAAAGGTTGAGCACTTGTTGCTCGTCAGATACATCTGCTTGAACGGCGATCGCTTTTCCGCCATTTGCTTGTATGTCTCTGACCACTTGGTGAGCTGCTTCACTTTGCGCACGGTAATTAACACACACGGCATAGCCTTGCTCGGCCAGTTTTTTCGCCGTTGCGGCTCCAATGCCTCGGCTTGCGCCAGTAACGATGACTACTTTATTCAAAATACATCCTTATTTTTGTAGTGAGTAGATTTTGTCGGCGTAACGCTTGTCGCCAATTTGGTATGCGTCAGGAATGACTTCAGATAGCTCGAATCCGCACTTCATGAGAACACGCTCTGAAGCAATATTCCCTTCAGTGACCGTAGCGGAAAAGCGGTCAATGTCATGTGTTGCTCTCGCCCAATTTAGAAGCGCTTGAAGGGTTTCTGTTCCAAACTGTCGGCCATGAAATTCAGGCAAAAGTAAGTAACCCACCTCTGCGTTACCTTCTTCAATGGCAAGGCCAGTGACGCCAATCGGTTGTTCAGATTGCTTATCGAGTATGACGAGGCAAAGCCAGTGCGGACTGTCTGGTGTCCATGGTAATAATCGCGAAGCAAATTTTTCTTTCATTTGTTTTTCGCTCGGGCGATCAAAACAGAGCTCAATGATCTCTGGTTCGGAATGTAATCGCTGAAATAGTTCCCAATCGCTGGCTTCGATAGGTCTTAATCGGCTTCGGTGAGTCTCAATATAAACTGACATGCGTGTCCTTACAGCATTTATGTAGAGAGCCAGTTTCTCATCCTCTTATCTCTTTAATCAAACGGTTGCACTTACAAAAGTGATTTGTGTGGTGAATGCCTAGTTGGGTAATGAATTCTTACTGAATATTCATTTATGGGATGAAAATAACGAAATTTCATACTTGAGACACTTAGAGCAACACGGAAATGATGTGGATCAAGAGATAACTACCCATAAAGTAGTATTTTGCGATCTATAATTACATTTTATTTGGAAGTGTTGCTAATTATGTCAATAAAAAAACGATATGTTGCACTGCTGGTTGCTGCCGGCATTGGTGTGGGCTGGTTAACATTAGGTGGTACTGCAGCGGTAATGCATTACACCTCTGATACTGAGTTCTGTCTCTCGTGCCACTCTATGGAAATCCCTTACAAAGAGTACCAAGGCTCAGTGCACTTCAGTAATGCGAAAGGCATTCGTGCCGAGTGTTCTGATTGCCACATCCCACAAGAACCGATGGACTACCTGATCACGAAGATTCGTGCATCGAAAGACATCTACCATGAGTTCGTGACTGGCAAGATCGACACGCCAGAAAAATACGAAGCGCACCGCAAAGAGCTTGCGGAGATGGTGTGGGAGCAGTTCCGTGAAAACGACTCTGCAACGTGCCGTTCTTGCCACGACTTTGACGCGATGGAAGAATTTGAGCAATCTCGCGATGCAGCGAAAATGCACGAGTACGCAAAAGCGAACGATCAAACGTGTATCGATTGTCACAAAGGCGTTGCTCACTTTGCACCAGAAGCTGAGCTAGACAGCAAGGCATTTGAAACGTTGATGAGCTTCACCACAAAAACATCACCTGGTGCCAAAGTCGTTTACCCTGTGACTGAAATCGCAATGGGTGAGATGGGTAAAATTAACCCAACGACGAAGTTAGAAGTAATCAGCTCTGAAGGTGATGAGCGTACTGTTAAGTTGGACGCATTCCAAATGAAAGGCGCAGAGCAAGTGCTGTACATGGGTGAAGGTCAACGTGCCATCGTAGCAACGCTAACCGAGCAAGGTCAGCATGCCCTTGAGGGCGGTGAGTTTAAGGCCGACGTTTACGGCAACGAATGGCGCGCAGTGTCACTAACAGGCACGATCGATTCTCCTGTTGTGGATACGCTTGACCCAGTTTGGTCATACGCAGAAGAGCTAGACAACGTTTATTGTGCAACTTGTCACGCGAAAATTCCTTCAAATCACTTCACGGTGAACGCATGGGGACCAGTGGCGAAGAGTATGGGTGATCGAACAGACATCACTGCCGAAAACCTAGAAATTCTTACTAAGTTCTTCCAGCACCACGCGAAAGATGTGGTTGGTCACTAACGATAAATAGAAGGATAAGATTATGACTAATTTAACCCGTCGTGGATTTCTAAAAGGCACAGGTATGGCGGCTGGCGCCATGGCATTTACTTCTTTTGCACCTATGTCTGTTGCGTCTTCAAACCAGCGTGGCAAGGGCATTTTGACAGCGGGCCGCATGGGCCCAATGTTATGTGAAGTGAAAGATGGCAAGCTAGTATCGACCACTAATGCTCTGCCACAAACTGTACCAAATAGTCTACAAACTACTGGGCCTGACCAAGTGCATACCAAGGCGCGTGTGAAGTACCCAATGGTACGTAAAGGCTACTTGGCAAACCCATCGTCGCCAGAAGGTGTGCGCGGTAGTGATGAGTTTGTGCGTGTGTCTTGGGATGAGGCTTACAAGCTGATCCACGAGCAGCACATGCGAATTCGTAAAGAATATGGCCCGGCTTCTGTGTTTGCTGGCTCTTACGGCTGGCGTTCAAGTGGCGTGCTGCACAAAGCACAAACCTTGCTGCAACGTTACATGAGCATGGCGGGCGGCTATTCAGGCCACTTGGGTGACTACTCAACGGGTGCTGCGCAGATCATCATGCCGCACGTTGTGGGCTCTATCGAAGTGTACGAGCAACAAACCACGTACCCAGTGGTACTAGAGCACAGCGATGTGGTTGTGCTTTGGGGCTTAAACCCGATCAACACCCTAAAAATCGCGTGGAGCTCAACAGACTGTGCTGGTCTTGAGTTCTTCCATCAATTAAAAAAATCAGGCAAGACGGTTATTGCGATTGACCCTATTCGTTCTGAAACCATTGAGTTCTTTGGCGAGAATGCGGAGTGGATTGCTCCTCACCCAATGACCGACGTAGCGATGATGATGGGTATCGCACACACCTTGGTGAAACAAGGTAAGCACGATAAAGCCTTCCTCGATAAATACACCGCTGGTTACGACAAATTTGAAGCGTACCTGATGGGCGAAGAAGACGGCGTAGAAAAATCAGCGGAGTGGGCATCGCAAATCTGTGGCGTACCAGCGAAGCAACTTGAGCTCTTAGCTGACATCTTCAGTAAAAACCGCACCATGCTGATGGCGGGTTGGGGAATGCAGCGCCAACAATACGGTGAACAGCGTCACTGGATGCTGGTTACACTGGCAACGATGTTGGGTCAAATCGGTTTACCGGGCGGTGGTTTTGGTTTCTCTTACCACTACTCAAACGGTGGTAACCCTGCTCGTGACGCTGGCGTGCTTCCTGCGATTTCAGCATCACTGGGTGGCGGCTCTTCTGCGGGTAACGACTGGGCGGTGTCTGGCGCGGTGCAAAGTTTCCCTGTGGCGCGTATTGTCGAGGCGCTGGAAAACCCAGGTCAATCCTACCATCACAACGGTCATGAACTGACGTTCCCAGATATCAAGATGATTTGGTGGGCAGGTGGTGCAAACTTTACTCACCACCAAGACACCAACCGCTTGATTAAAGCATGGCAAAAGCCTGAACTGATCGTGATTTCAGAACCTTACTGGACAGCGGCTGCGAAGCACGCGGACATCGTCCTACCAATCACCACATCGTTCGAGCGCAACGACTTAACGATGACGGGTGACTACAGTAACCAACACTTGGTGCCAATGAAGCAAGTGGTTGAGCCGCAAGGTGAAGCGCGTAATGACTTCGATGTATTCGCGGACATGGCGGAGATGCTAGCACCGGGTGGACGTGATGTGTACACCGAAGGTAAAACTGAAATGGAATGGCTGTACGGCTTCTACAAGGCGGCGCAACAAGGTGGCCGTGGCTCTCGCGTAGCAATGCCGAACTTCAGCAAGTTCTGGGAAGATAACCAACTGATCGAGATGAAGTGGAACGAGAAGAACGCACAGTTTGTTCGTTACGCAGATTTCCGTGAAGACCCGATCATGAATCCACTCGGTACACCAAGTGGTAAGATCGAAATCTTCTCGAAAACCATTGAAGGTTACCAGTTGGAAGACTGTCCTCCACACCCAACGTGGATGGCACCAACCGAGTACACCGGCAATGCAAAAGATGGAGAGTTGCAGCTAATGACCGCGCACGCAGCGCATCGTCTACACAGCCAGTTTAACTACGCGAAGATTCGCGAAGAGTACGCAATTGCAAACCGTGAACCTATTTGGATTCACCCTGAAGATGCGAAAGCGCGTGGTATTAAAACAGGCGATCTAGTTCGTGCGTTTAACAACCGTGGCCAAGTATTGGTTGGCGCAGAAGTGACTGACCGAATCAAGCAAGGTTCAGTGTGTATTCATGAAGGCGGTTGGCCGGATTTGGATCCGAAAACCGGCATTTGTAAGAACGGCGGTTGTAACGTGTTAACGTTGGATATTCCGACCTCTCGACTTGCAAACGGCTGTGCGGCGAACTCGGCACTGGTTCGTATTGAAAAATACACTGGCCCAGAATTAGAACTAACGGCGTTTGAACCACCAAAAAATGGCTAGAAAAAAGTAGCGCTTGAAAGCAAGAAGCCAGCGAATCGCTGGCTTCTTTTTTATCTAGTCATCGTTCACATTAGCGCGAAGCGAGAGAAACAAACGGCATCTGTTTCTTAATTTGAAATGTCGGGAGTAAAGTAAATACAATCGCGACAAACAAGACCGAGCCTATTAAATCTTCAGGGCGATGCATGCCCAGCCATAAGCGGCTATATGCGATGCTCATTCCCCACATCCATAATGACAGTGCAGAAATATAGCACTTGTTCTGTAAGAACAACCCACCAAAGAAAGCCAAACAAATCGAAACGAAAATTGTATGGCCGGATGGGAAAGAATAGTCTTTCTCGCCTTGCCAATGGCGTGTCCGCCAATCACTGACTTGTTCAGAAATCTGGTTAATTACGTTGGCTTGTTGCTTTGTCTCCAACTGATAAAACGTTTCTGGTGTTTCAATCAATTGTTCTGCTGCGAGCAATTCCGTGTACGGGCGCGGGCTTTCTGTCATCAGTTTTAGCCCCGTTTTGCTGGCAAAGCCAATCACAAGTAACAGCCCTAACATTGAGAGTTTTTGCATCCACTCAGTGCGACTTGGTTTAAAGCGAAATAAAGAAAGCAGTAGCAGTGTTAAGGTAATTAAAAAGCCTTTGCTGCCAGCAGAATCAGTGAGCAAAGTAAAAGTAATACCCAGACTTTCAGGCACCTGTGAGGTGAGATCATGATAAGAGCCAAACAGCGACATTGGGATGATGCCAAGAACAAACAAGGCGAGCATCATCAATCCATATTTTTTGGTTTTCATTGAGAGCGTTTTGTTTTTATTGAGGGTTATTCAACCACGTGAAAATAAGGGGCTTATCTTACGTTATCTGGCGTGAAAAACTTATCAACGCTTTGTCAATTTGACGAGAGAATGAAGGCTGAGTGATGAATTGATGACATTTATCCGAAGGGTAAAGGCGCTCATCCTTAAGCGTTGGGGTCTTAATCCATCAGAGAAAGTAAGTATTCTGCTGCTTTGGTTGGATTTTCTGCATGACAAATGGCAGAAACCAAAGCCAAACCATGAACACCAGTGGCGCTAAGCTGCGGAATGTTACTCTCGTTAATGCCGCCAATGGCAACAATCGGTAGTGAAGTCGTCTCTAACGCCATCTTCAAACCATCAATACCCCAATGTTTTTTGGTGTTGGTTTTGGTTGGCGTCACGAAGATCGCGCTCAAACCGATGTAATCAATCGGAAGAGAGTCCGCTTCTGCAAGCTGCTCTTCATTTTCGATGGATAAACCGAGAATTTTGTTTGGTCCAATCAACTCGCGAGCGATAGTTGCGGGCATATCTGATTGCCCCAAGTGGACACCATCAGCATCAACAGCAAGGGCAACATCAACACGATCATTGATGATTAACGGGACTCCAGTGCCTTCAAGGATCGTCTTGACGGCTTGAGCTCGTTCAATAAATGCACGAACGTCACCATGTTTTTCACGCACCTGCACCATGGTGACCCCACCTTCTACCGCCTTTCTTACAACGTGTTTGAGAGTGGATAAATCTTGTTGGTCGTCGGTGACCAAATACAAACGATAGGCGTTCATTGTGTTTCCTTTCGCCTCCCACTTTCGTTGGAGTGAGAGGCGTTTCAAGCATTGAGAAGCGATTTATCTCACTTGTAATGTAAGACGTGTTGCCAGTGTTTCTTCATCCAGTTGGTAAAGCTCATCCAAAAGATGCATTTGCAAGCTACCTGGCCCTCGCGCTTGCTCAGCCGCAATTTCACCCACAACGCCAAGCACCGCTGCCGCAGCAAGGCCCGTTTCGTCGCCGATTGCTGCGAAAGCGCCAGTCAGTGCCGTTAGTGTGCAGCCCATGCCCGTTACGTATGGCATCATCTCGTGACCATTATTCAGCTGGACGGTTTGCTCTTTTGTCACTATGTAGTCAGTTTCGCCGGAGATCACCACGCTCGCTCCGTATTCTTCAACTAAGAAGTGAGCCGCCCCAAGGGCTGCATTACTACTGTCGAGTGCATCTACACCTTTGCTTTGCGCTTGCTCACCAGCGAGAGCAATGATTTCGGAAGCATTACCACGAATGATTAACTTGTTTGCAAGGCGGGCGATTTCGCGCGAGGTTTCGGTGCGTAGTGAACTTGCACCGCAACCGACAGGGTCGAGCACAACAATTTTACCGTTCGAGTTGGCTTGCTCTACAGCGTAGATCATGCGCGGCGTCCAAACGCTGTCTAGGGTGCCGATGTTGATCACCAAAGCGCCTGCAAACGACATCATTTCTGCCATTTCTTGCTTTGAATGCGCCATGATTGGCGAAGCACCGATAGCCAACAAAGCGTTCGCCGTGTTGTTCATCACCACGTAGTTGGTAATGTTCACGACTAAAGGCTTTTGCTGACGTACTGCGGTTAATGCTTGAGTGATTTGTTCTATTAACATGAGATTCTCCAATTAACCTTATTGCGCGTTTAGACCTTGTTGCCAAAACGCCACTTCCATACGCGTTGCAGTTTTGAAGACCTGAATCAGGTTTTGACCGCGCTGGCTGTGGATGTCGATTTCAGCCAGCAACTGGTTAAAGTGTTCGGCCCCACTTGCCACGCCTGATTGGAACTCTTCACCGCCGTACAAGTTAATCCAACTTGCGTAAGGATTGCCTTCGAATACCGTGTTTTCATCTTCAATCAGCATTTTACCAATGACGGCGTAGCCGATGGAGCAAGGGGCGAGCGCGGCATACAAGTCAACTAAGTCGCCCGTCATTCCCGCATCCAATACGTAGCGCGTGTAAGCCACCGTGCCAAAATCTTCCGGCTCGTTTTCGAGATCCGATTCCGTTAATCCCCACTGGCCGCAGTAGGTCACATGGTGGGCAATCTCTGAATCTAAAAGCGCATGTACACTTGGTAGTGCGCGGCGCATGTCGTCTAACGTACGTGCTTTGTAGATTGCCAGCGCATAAGCTCGCGCGTACTGTTTTAGGAATAAGAAATCTTGTTTCAAGTAATGCAGAAAACAAGGTTGAGCCAGCGTGCCTTTGGCCAATTGCTGCACGAAGGCATGCTCAGTGTATTCTTGCCAATCTTGGCGGCAAGCGTCGATCAAATCTTGGTATTTCATAATGGGGCAGCCTCGTAATTAGTCAAAGCTCGGTACGTAATCTTTCGCTTTTGGTAGCGTTTCGATGATTTTTTGTGAATACATGAACTCGGCGTAATCGTCGTAGCGTTTTAGGTCAACTGCCGATGGGCGAAGCGCGAAACGAGTTAACGTGTCATTCCAAGCGCGTTGGTTGAGCTCGTTGTTTAGCGTGTCTGGTGAGTAAGCGACAAACTCTTTCCAAGACTCTTTAGGGTGGTTGACGATGTAAGTGGTCGCTTGCTCCAGCGCTTTGTTGAACGCTTTAATAGCCGCTTTGTCGTAGGTTTTTGCATTCGCCACAAACACCAGTTCGTCATACGCTGGTACGCCGTGTTCTTCTGGGAAGAAGGCTTTGGCTTTGTAGCCTTCTAGCGCAAGTTGGTTGGTTTCGAAGTTGCGCAAGCCGCCCCAAATCGCATCCACCTTGCCAGACGCAAGAGACGAAGACAGCGCCCAACCTACGTTGATGATTTGTACGTCAGAAAACTTCACGTTCTCTTGCGCAAGCATGGTGCCGATTGTCGCCTCTTCGTTACCTGCGATCGCAATACCGATCTTCTTGCCTTTAAGGTCGCCAAGGTTGTCGTTCTTACCGTTATCTAACACCATCAACGTGTTTAGTGGCGTTGCGATAAGCGTTGCTGATCGAATCAACGGTAAGCCAGCGGCTACGTCGATGGTTAAGCTCGGCTGGTATGAAATCGCCATATCGACTTTGCCAGCCGCAACTAGTTTAGGTGGTGTGCTTGGGTCGGCAGGCTCTTGAATGTTGATCTTCAAACCTTGCTGTTTAAAGTAGCCGCGCTCTTGTGCGATCACGATAGGACCATGGTTCGGGTTAACGAACCAATCCAGCATTAAAGTAAGCTCTTTTTCGGCAGCAAGTACGTTAGTTGAAACAATTGATGCGAGCAGAGCAACAGCGCTCATGAGTTTGTTTTTATTCACGGGGTTCTTCCTTTTTCTTTCCCTATTTGTTTTCCCAGGGAATGGCTTTTTTCAGTAATTTGTCAGTGGTGAAATAGAGTGCGATAGACAGCGCGGCGAGAATAAACAGCGCCGCGAACATTTCATTGATGATCATGCGAGCGTTGGCTTGCAGCATCAGATAGCCTAGGCCCTCACTTGAACCAACCCATTCACCTACCACGGCACCAATCGGCGCAATAACCACGGCAACACGAATACCAGACGCTAACGTTGGTAGGGCGGCAGGTAGTTGAATATGGCGCAATAATTGCCATTTTGATGCGCCCATGGTCTTGGCAAGATCGAGATAGCCGGTGGGGGTGTTGCGCAGTCCGTCGTAACAACAAGTTGTTACAGGGAAAAAGATGATGATGGCCGCCATCACCACTTTTGACGCGATGCCGTAACCGAGCCACAGCATCAACACGGGCGCGATAGCAAATACTGGAATGGCTTGGCTAGCGATAAGAATCGGCAATAGCCAGCGTTTGAGCGGCTCGAACATCAGCATTTGTAATGCGAACAGCAAACCCATCGATAATCCAAGCGCCAAGCCAAGTAGGATCTCTTGTGCTGTTACCCAAGTGTGTTTGAGTAGCACGTCGTAACGAGTGACCAATCTATCCAGCACTTCAATTGGTGAAGGCAAGATGAAGCCTGGCATGTCGAATACCACAACAACCAACTGCCACAATCCCAAGATCACCACCGTGCTGATGACCAAACGGAGAGCCGGATGGGTCACGCGTTCTTTTTTACTAATACGTGCCGAAACGGAGTTGTACTGAGTCATATCACTCATAGTCTTTCTCCAATTGATCCAAAATCGCTTGTTGTAGCGCCGCGCATTCTCCATCGAGAACTCGTGGAGGCGTAGAACCCGGAACAACCAAGTGCTGAGCTTGCGCAGGTGAGCCTTGCAATACATAGAGTTGATGAGCTAATCGCACCGCTTCTTGAGGGTCGTGTGTAATCAGAACAACCGTCTTATCTTTCAATAATTCGGCAGACAAGGTTTGCAACTTATGGCGAGTAACCGCGTCCAGCGCAGAGAAGGGCTCATCCATCAGAACCAGAGGCTTGTCTTGCATCAGAGTACGAGCAAGGGCAACACGCTGTCTCATACCGCCAGAGAGCTGAGCTGGCTTAGCATCCGCGTAATCGGCGAGTCCCACTTGGCTGAGTAAAGTCAGTGCACGTTGTCTATTTTGCTCTGGTGCTTGCTCTTGAGAAAATCGAGAACTGAGGCAGACGTTGTCTAACACATTCAACCACGGTAGCAATAAATCCTGTTGAGCCATGTAAGCGATACGGTCATGCAGTGCAGCGCCATCGGTTGTGATGAGTTCGCCATGCCAGTCAACTTGGTCATCCAGTAGGCCAGCTAAGTAACGCAATATTGTGGTTTTCCCGCAGCCACTTCGTCCGAGTAATACCGTCCATTTACCGACGGGAATGGTCATGTTCACTCCCGCTAAAGTCGGTGTTTGGCTATCTTTGTATTGCAGACTGGCATCGGAAAGCTGAATGCCAATCGCGTTAGCGAACATAGGTATGACCCGCAAAGAAGTGATTCACTGGTCCGTGACCTTTCCCCACTTCCAATTCATCCGCGTGTGCGATAGCTTGGCTGATGTACTGCTTACCAAGATGCACCGCTTTGTGCAGGTTGTTGCCTTGACTAAGGTAAGACGCAATGGCGGAAGACAGTGTACAGCCCGTACCGTGGGTGTTTTTGGTCGGAAAACGCTTGGCGCTGATTAACTCCGCACTGTTTTGCATGATCAGCAGATCGTTGCTGTTTTCATTTTCTTCAAGATGACCGCCTTTGAGCAGAATAGCTTTGGCACCAAGTGCACGAAGGTCGGTAATCATATCGTTCATTTCAGATTCTGATTGAGGCACTGGCTTACCCGTCAATGCTGCACCTTCTGGCAGGTTAGGAGTGATGATGTCTGCCAGTGGAATTAGTTCTTCTTTTAATGTGCTGATTGCTGATTGCTCAAGTAGCAAATCACCGCTGGTGGCGACCATGACGGGATCAATCACAAGATGCTTGGGTTGGTACTGTCTTATTTTGCTTGCCACCACTTTGATGATGTTCGAATCCGCCAGCATGCCGACTTTTACCGCCACAATATTGAGATCGGTAAACACCGCATCGAGTTGGCTTTCAACGTGATCAAGTGGGATCGGGAAAATCGCAGAAACGCCTTGCGTGTTTTGTGAGGTGATGGCGGTAATCACTGAGCAGGCAAAGCTGCCAGTTGCGGACATCGCTTTGATATCGGCTTGGATGCCTGCGCCGCCGCCGCTGTCGGAGCCTGCGATGGTTAAGACAACAGGGGTGGTTATAGGTGATTGTGCCTGGTGTAAAGATGGCTGTGATTGCTGCGTCATGGTCGCTCCTACTACAAGACGTATAGGAACTGACTTTGACCGTTGTGGATAGATCGATTGTTCGATCGTTATCGCTCGCCGAAGAGGAGCGGCGAAAGGCAAAGTGCGCATAGTTCCCTACGTCAGTGCTAACTGAATCAGGTTCAACGGGTCTCGAATCTCGATCTCAGCCAACGCTTATCGCGTGGCCCCCCGACTATTTCGCTCGGATGATAGCAGGACCCTTGTAGAAGGGATACGTTTTTTGAGAGTAATTATTATTGAGTATTCAATTATGCGAGGTGAGTGATAGAGTAAGCATCTAAATGGTTCGTCGTGTGGAATTTACTAGTGCAACGCTCTGGTGAAAGAGCTGAACCTGGAATATTTAATAAATAATCGTGGTCTCGTTAAGCAAGGATTAGCACAAAACAAGGTTAAAAAACTGTTAAAATTTAACGCGTTGCCAATTTAACTTTGTTGAACTTTTCGACAGTTAATTAGGAAGGCTAAGACGATCATCGAGCAAGGAGACTTCATGCTTAATTCTGCAACAGCGAAGTCAGTGATCGATCATGCTCTCTTTTTAGGGGCTGATTTCGCTGAACTATTCGTTGAACATCATCAAACTAACACCGTCCAGATCGCATCTGGTGAGGTGGACAAGGTCAATTCGGGGATTGATTTTGGTATCGGTATTCGCCTCTTCTTCGGTCACAAAGTGCTTTATGGATACACCAATAGCACGGACGAAGCCGAGCTAAAACGCGTAACCTCATTGCTTGCGGCAAAAGACAAGCGTGAACAAATCGCGTCAGCAGGTTCTTTAAATTTGAACCGCTACCCAATCCAACACGGTTGCCGCATGCCGTTAAGTCAGGATGCCAACTTAGATTCAAAAATCGCGTTTCTATTGAAAGTTGACCAAGCTGCGCGTGCAGAAAGTGAGTACATCAGCCAGTTCATTGGTAGTGTGCTTCAGCGCGAGCAGCAAGTGTCTATCTTCAACTCAGAAGGTTTGCATGTAGACGATACGCGTCACTACATTCGTGTGGCGGGTAACACCGTTGCTCAAAAAGGTAATGAGCAGTCTTCTGGTATGGAAGGTCCTGGCGCTCTTGCCGGTTGGGAGTTCAGTGAGCAGATAGATGCGAAAGAGCTGGGTCAAACTATCGCGCAGCAAGCGTTAGTGAAACTTGGCGCGGATGCTTGTCCATCGGGTGAAATGCCAGTGGTAATTGGTAACGGCTTTGGCGGCGTTATCTTCCATGAAGCGTGTGGTCACTTACTCGAAACCACTTCGGTTGCGAAGAAAGCGTCCGTATTCCACGACAAAATGGGCGAAATGGTTGCTCACACTGCCGTGAATGCTGTCGATGATGGCACCATGACCAACGAATGGGGCTCGATTCATGTTGATGACGAAGGCATGAAGACTCAGCGAACTCAATTGATCAAAGACGGTAAGCTAACCAGCTTTATGGTCGATAAAATGGGTGGCATGAAGACTGGTTATGAGCCTACGGGTTCTGGTCGTCGTCAGAACTACAAGTTCGCACCAACCTCGCGGATGCGTAACACCTTTATCGAAGAAGGTGAGCATTCACTTGACGACATGCTGGCAGGTATCGAACGTGGTATCTATGCGAAGAAGATGGGCGGCGGCTCGGTTCAACCGGGAACGGGCGAGTTTAACTTTGCTGTTCGTGAAGCTTACCTCATTGAAAATGGCAAAATCACCAAACCTCTGAAAACAGCAACGCTGATCAGCACTGGCCCTAAAGTATTGAAAGAAATCAGTATGGTCGGTAAGGACATGGCACTTGCTCCAGGTATGTGTGGTTCAGTGAGTGGCTCAGTACCTACAACAGTCGGCCAACCAACCCTTAAAGTGGACAATATTCTGGTAGGAGGCGGTAACTAATGAGCCAAGAACAACAACTTCTTAATGCGGTTGATTACGTCCTGTCAGAAGCCAAACGCCAAGGTGCGGAAGCGGATGTGATTGTGAACCGTAACAGCAGCTTTTCGCTGAAAGCAAACCAAGGCAAGCTGGATGAGTACAAAGTTAGCTCAAGCCAAGTGCTGGGCGTTCGAGTCATTAAAGATGCCCGTGTTGCGACCAGTTATTCTGAATCACTAGAGCAACCAAGTTTAGATTTGATGCTCACCAACGCGCTGCAAAGTGCTCGCTTTTCCAAGCAAGATGAACATCAAACCATCAGCTGCGTAAACAGCAAAATCACCACTGATATTGCAGAAATTGCGCAAGAAGATACCACATCGGTCGATGAGAAAATTGAACTGTCCCTTGCGCTTGAGCAAGGTGTTGTGGCCCTGCCTCACGCTTCAAGCTCACCATACAATGGTTACAGTGACGGTGAAACTCAGCTCATCATCGCGAATACTCAAGGTACGTTATGTCAACATTTCGAGCGATCGTTCACTTGTTACGCTTATACCCTGTTTGAAAAAGACGGCAAACAGTCGATGGCGGGAAGAATGTCGCTAGGTCGCCGTTTTGATGAGTTGGATCCAGCTTATTGTATAGAAGGCGGTTATAACCTTGCTCGTGATCTTCTTGAAGGTGTACCGGTTGCGACGGGTAACTACCCCGCTATTTTCCACATCAATGCGCTGGCAAGTTTATTCGGTGCTTTCGGCAGTGCTTTCTCTGGTGTAAGCGCGATGAAAGGCATTACGCCACTGGGTGATAAGCTTGGTCAACGTGTTGCGAGTGACTTGATTACCTTTACCGATGCGGCATACATGCCGAATGGTATGGCTATCGCAGGGTTTGATAGTGAAGGTTTTGCCACCCAAGACAATGTGTTGATCGCTAATGGCCAACTGAATACGCTATTGCACAATAGCCAAACAGCGAGTTATTTGGGTGCAGTGTCGACGGCAAGTGCTGCTCGCGGTGCAAAATCGAGCTTAGACGTGTCAGCGAATCACAAAGTGATTGCGACAGGCAACAGCAGTGCGCCAGAAGTCAAAGCAGGTGAATACCTAGAATTAGTGGAGCTGCAAGGGGTTCACTCTGGTGCAGATGCTGTCAGTGGTGATTTCTCATTTGGTGCGAGTGGTTTCTTGTGTCGTGATGGTCAACGTGTTCAACCTGTGCGCGGAATTACAGTTGCCGGTAACTTCTATAAGATGCTGCAAGAAGTAGAAGCTGTGGGTGATACCCAGCTTATTAATGATAGCCGCACTTTCTTCGCACCAGATGTGCGTTTTGCTCGCTTGAGTATTGGCGGAAAATAAGCGCGGCATAGAAAATCAGAAACAAAAAAGAGGACTCAATCGAGTCCTCTTTCATCATCTAGCAACGTGTACGCGAATAACTAGAATTCGCGGATATCCAGTTCGTTGTGGATCAGTACTACACACTGAGAAGCAAACAGCATCTTAGGCCCAAGGCTGATTTTCTCAGTACCTAGGCGCTTCAAGCTGTTGAACGACTTCTTCGGCATCGGAATGTGATCGGTTAGTAAGAAACATGGATTTTCACCAATTTCTGCGTCACGAACAAATTCGCCTTTCTTGTCCAACATATAAAGTTGGTGGTCTTCCGCCAGTTCTTGCACCAAGCGTTCAAAGCTCACTGTACGAACCGTAATACCGGGTTCAACTTCACGAAGCTGCTCTTTACCCATACCAACAGATGCGTCTAACGCACGGGCAACGGCAGCGATCAACGTTGACTCGTGAAAACCACCAATATTGGTAATGTCGTTTGAACGAATGGTAATCGTGCGCGAGTAATCCTTCGTGCTCTCTAATACCAAGTGGACAACCACATCTTCACGGTGAGATTGTGCCACGAACATGGTGTTCATCATGGTATGAGCAAGGATCTCGGTATGCGCCTCGTTACCAACACCTTCTAATAGTGCTTTGCTGGTGGTTGGCGCCGCGCGAGCTCGTAAAACAAAAGAGCGCATGAGTTTAGCCTCTATATAGGAAGAGTGAATGCGCGGAAGTATATACCCAAGCAGGGAAGGGATGCGAGTTTAATAGTAAATGTGAACTTACTTACAAAGCTTCGATTGTCGTGCGGAGTGTGCTGGTTAGAATAGGAGGCAACCCTGTTAGGAGCGGTATATGGAAATCAAAAAGATAAATAAAGACATTTATAAAAAGAAAGTAAACCTGGTGATTGGCGGTTTTGTTGCGTTGCTCGCTATCTCATCTCTTGCCTTTAGTACCTTGCTTATTGTTTTGTTTGGTAACACTGAAGTCGTACCTGAACAATCAACGGGAAACTTCCATTGGAATTTGATTGGTGTCGTTCTCGCAGTCGCAACTTCCCTCTCTTTATTGAATCAAATTAAAACTCGGCCATACATGGAAGAGGTGTTGTACGTTTGGAAGCTCAAGCAACTGCACAACAAAATATTTCGTAAACTAAAAAGCATTAAAGCAGCCGCGAGCAATGACGATGTAAAAGCGCTCACTACGCTTAAGTTCTATTACAAAACTCAACAACAAGTGTTTGAGTTAGACAACAACACATTGACGATGAATAGTGTAAATAAAGAATTAGAGGCAATTGAGAAAATCGAAGCGGCGCAATCACTGGATCTTGATATCACCAGCTTTAAAGAGAGCTGGGTAGACACATACTGATTGCCTATTTGCTACTTGAAGTTAACAACTGAGTGCTAAAATTAAGCGTTTGAGTGAGATTTAATCACTCGATGCTTTTTTTAAGTTTTTTTTCTAAAAAGGGGTTGCCAAGAAAAATCATCTCCCTATAATGCGCCTCCGTTGTCAGGGCAAAGCGGAAACGCAAAAGCAATGGCAATAAGGCGAAAGAAAGCTTCTAAAAATTAATTTAAAAAAGTGTTTGACACTGAAAGTTAATTCCTTAGAATACGCCTCCGCTTCGATAGCAAAGCTTACGAAGCAAGCTCTTTAACAATATAGACCTATCAATCTGTGTGGGCACTCGTTGATGATAATCCAATTAGAAGCTTCGGCTTCAAATTAGGTTTCAATGAAACGAAGTGACCATTCGAATTGGAAAGCAGCCTTGAGCTGTTTTATTTCACTTTTTAAAAGTGAAAACCAATAAGAGCACAGTCAATTCAAACATTACTTATGTAATGTTCAGTATTCATTGAGCCGAACAAAATCTTAAATTGAAGAGTTTGATCATGGCTCAGATTGAACGCTGGCGGCAGGCCTAACACATGCAAGTCGAGCGGAAACGAGTTATCTGAACC
>NZ_VHSY01000060.1:0-700 GCF_013048625.1 Vibrio sp. 11-4(1)
TCGGTATTGCGTTGCTCACACCTTAACAGGGCGTTAGTACGGGTTTGACATCAAAGGTCATAAGTTTTTGTGTTTATCTGTTTTGGCGCTCGTGTTTACACCTTTCAGTTAGTGGCTTTCACGTTCTTTCCGGTGGCACTATATGTGGAGTGCTGGCTTTGATTTCACCGTTTACGGCTTCTAACTCTTAGCCTATTCCTTTGGCTCTTTTTCATTTTCGTGGTGGCTTTGGAGAGAACCTTGATTACTTTTGGTGTGGCTGTTGAAGTCCGAGGATCGAATCCTTTTCTAATTTGAAGCAAGTGAAAGTAGGGCTGTTCAGTGCGTTTTTCTTCTAGCCAACTTTTGTCTTTTAATCGAGGTAAAGTTTTGTAGCCGCCCGTCTCACTTCAGTGTTCAAAGCCTTTCATATCATGCCGGTTTTCAATATCTTGGAGCGCATAAACAGAAGTAGCGCATGTACTAACAAATTGCTTAAGAGTGATTCGTAACGCGTGGCATTTTTACTTTGCGGTGGCTTATGTGATTAAGGCGCTGTGCGGTAGCTTTTGTATTGCGTTACTCACACCTTAGCAAGGCGTTATGTTCTAGAGGGATTATGGGACTAAAAAGGATTAATCACTACGTTGAAGTTCTACCCAAGATGTTTGTTGGTTGGCGGATGGGTGAAGACCTCGAAATGTTATCTGAGCTGCCTAAT
>NZ_VHSY01000061.1:0-688 GCF_013048625.1 Vibrio sp. 11-4(1)
TGTCTAAAGAAAAATTTGAACGTACGAAACCGCACGTTAACGTTGGTACTATCGGCCACGTTGACCACGGTAAAACAACTCTAACTGCAGCTATCTGTACTACTCTTGCTAAAGTTTACGGCGGTGTAGCTAAAGACTTCGCATCTATCGATAACGCTCCAGAAGAGCGTGAGCGCGGTATCACAATCGCAACTTCTCACGTTGAGTACGACACTCCAACTCGTCACTACGCACACGTTGACTGTCCAGGACACGCGGACTACGTTAAAAACATGATCACTGGTGCTGCACAGATGGACGGTGGTATCCTAGTTGTTGCTGCGACAGATGGCCCAATGCCACAAACTCGTGAGCACATCCTACTAGGCCGTCAGGTTGGTATCCCATACATCATCGTATTCATGAACAAATGTGACATGGTTGACGATGAAGAGCTACTAGAACTAGTAGAAATGGAAGTTCGTGAACTTCTATCTGAATACGATTTCCCAGGTGATGACCTACCAGTTATCCAAGGTTCTGCACTAGGCGCACTAAACGGCGAAGAGCAGTGGGAAGCGAAAATCGTTGAACTAGCTGAAGCTCTAGATACTTACATCCCTGAGCCAGAGCGTGCGGTAGATCAGCCATTCCTAATGCCTATCGAAGACGTATTCTCAATCCAAGGTCGTGGTACAGTAGTAACTGG
>NZ_VHSY01000062.1:0-620 GCF_013048625.1 Vibrio sp. 11-4(1)
CGCATAACGCCGCGTTAAGTAGTGAGCAACGCTACCATCTAAGCTAAACCATTGTGCCGAAAACACAAAAGCTGAATCAAACCAAAAATGCCACGCGTTGCGAATCTGCCTTAAACGCTTTGTTAGGTGTATTTACACTTGTTGCATAGGTTTTATACACCAAAATATCCCCTTCGGCGTAGAACGACCAGCTACTTTATCAAATGATACTTTTCCTGTTTTAGAGCAGATGGTTAGATCAACTTTATTTGTAATCCAGTTCTGAAAAGGAGCTTCTGATATTGATAAATTAATTATGGATTGCCTTTGTATACATACATTGATGTTTGTTCGAGTGGTACGTGACCAAAACCAACCTTTTCCTCCGATTAAACAAGCATCAAAGGAGTGTTCATCAGGCACTAACTTTCTTATTTTTCGAAGAATATTAGGTAAGGCTTTAACACTGCAAGGGTGATCAAAATGACAAAGAAAAGCGACTTTGTTCAAGCAGTCCCAGCCATAAAATCCCGTACAAATCCAAATATTATTGGTTGATAATGATTCAGCATTTTTTGCTATCGAGTATTGATGTTGTAAGACTTGAACGTTATCCATAACTCCTCCGGACACCTAACGCC
>NZ_VHSY01000063.1:0-602 GCF_013048625.1 Vibrio sp. 11-4(1)
GGCGTTATGCCTAAGGTGAAATTGATGATCAAGCAGCTTGATTCAAACGAAAAATCAGTGGTTGAACTGTCAGAGTGTTGCTTAGATGAACTTCGTCAAGTTTACAGGCCAACTGAGCTCGCAGTTAGCAATAAAAACAGTGCTAAAAGTGAGTGGAGTTGCTTTGGTTTCCATGTTGATCAGGTTTTAGTTGGAGTAGTTGAAGCTAAACAGGTTGGCTCAGAATTGCAGATTGGCTCGTTAGCAGTTGCACCAAGTTTTCGCCAAAAAGGTGTAGCGAGAAAACTCGTCGATTTCGTTGTTACACAGTTTAAGCCTATTAACTCAGTTTCGGTTTGGTGTGTTGAGCAAACAGGTAATGTCGCTGTTTTTAAGGCACTAGGCTTTAATGTGATTCAACGTTTTGATTCAGCCTTCTTCATACTTTCCGACGGTTCAAAAGCGGTAGAAGTTCAGTTAAAACAAAAAGTAACGGCATAACAAGAGACTATGGCGTCAATAGTTAATTTTTGAGGCTATCTGTATCCCACATAACACCATCTCTTAGCATTGAATTTAAGATAACAACCATCTTTCTCATGCAGGCAACAATGGCAACTTTT
>NZ_VHSY01000064.1:0-590 GCF_013048625.1 Vibrio sp. 11-4(1)
ATAACGCCCTGTTAAGGTGTGAGCAACGCAATACCGAAGCTTCCGCATACCACCTTAAACACTAAACGCAACGCATAGTAAAAATGCCAAGCGTTGCGAATCACTCTTAAACAGTTTGTTATGCGTTACTTTCCATATGTCAGCACAGAAATTCTTTGTAAATCTCTGCTCGGAAAATCAGGATCTACATACACGTACATACGACTTATTAATTTTCCACTAAACTCAAATACACTACAAAAACGACCAGTGGACACATTGTTGTCCGGCCAGGAAGTACCGTCACTCATTACACCTCCTTCCTGTCCTTCAACAATAACCTTGTTTCCAGCTGTTGTTATTTGAAAACCGTCTATGTCATGCCAGATACTGTTCAATGAGCTACCAATTCTATTGCCAAACTCCACTAAGGCATTCTTTCCTTTCGCCTGTCCAAATTTAGGAAAGAAAAAATCAACATCCTCTGAAAATAGATCCAGATAACTAGGATCACCCGCATCTACTTTCTCGAAATACTTAATTACTAGCTCTACTAAATCGTCTTTTTCCATAATTATTCTTACATCCATATTACTCTGACGCATAACGCC
>NZ_VHSY01000065.1:0-563 GCF_013048625.1 Vibrio sp. 11-4(1)
GGCGTTATGTGAATAGGAGATTCCAATGGACAAGGTAGTCAAAGATCGGTTCGATGAGTATCCGGAAAATGCTCGTGTTAGGTTAGAAGAGCTGCGAAATTTAGTCTTTCAAGTCGCATCTGAGTTGGAACTGGGTGAAGTCGATGAAACTCTAAAATGGGGTGAGCCAAGCTACAGTGTAAAAACGGGCAGTCCGTTAAGAATGGACTGGAAGCTTAAGTCTCCCAATAATTATTACCTATTCTTTAATTGCCAAACTAAGCTAGTCGATACATTTCGGGAGTTGTATGGTGACGAGTTGGTGTTTCAGGGAAACAGAGCAATAGTTCTGTCCTTATCTAAACCGCTACCAGAAACGGTCATCAAGTCCTGTCTAGAGTTAGCTTTAACCTATCATCAGCGTAAAAATCTGCCTCTTTTGGGTGTGTGAAAAATTCACATAACAAACAATTTAAGAGGGATTCCCAACGCTTGGCATTTTTGGTTCTACTTCAAATTAAGTGTTTATGGCACAATGCCTTAGGTTTGGGTGGTAGCGTTGCTCACCCCTTAATTGGGCGTTA
>NZ_VHSY01000066.1:0-530 GCF_013048625.1 Vibrio sp. 11-4(1)
GGGGACGCTTACCACTTTGTGGTTCATGACTGGGGTGAAGTCGTAACAAGGTAGCGCTAGGGGAACCTGGCGCTGGATCACCTCCTTATACGATGATTATTGCGATGAGTGTTCACACAGATTGATATGGTTTAGATTTCAGAGCAAAATTGGTTCTGCATAAAATGCTGAAGCAATTTATGTGGGGCTATAGCTCAGCTGGGAGAGCGCTTCGCTGGCAGCGAAGAGGTCATCGGTTCGATCCCGATTAGCTCCACCACATACTTCTGTGTCCCGTTCGTCTAGAGGCCTAGGACACCGCCCTTTCACGGCGGTAACAGGGGTTCGACTCCCCTACGGGATACCATCTTTAAGCGCATTCAATGAGTGCTTTTAAAAATGGTTACTTCATTAGAAGTGATTAGCTCTTTAACAATTTGGAAAGCTGACAAAACAACAATTTATTGTTGTTTGTAAAGTTCTCAAAGTATTCATTTATGAATACAACTAAAAACACATTCAAGTGTTCTTGGAATTTGAGTCCGGCAAAA
>NZ_VHSY01000067.1:0-510 GCF_013048625.1 Vibrio sp. 11-4(1)
TAACTGCGAGCTCAGTTGGCCTGTAAACTTGACGAAGTTCATCTAAGCAACACTCTGACAGTTCAACCACTGATTTTTCGTTTGAATCAAGCTGCTTGATCATCAATTTCACCTTAGGCATAACGCCGCATTAAGGTGTGAGCGACGCTTGGCTATACTTGAGCGAAGCGAAACTGCCAAGCGTTGCGAATCACTCTTAAATGCTTTGTTATGTGCGTGCTAAACGGTAGCGCCTTACCGTACCCTCACTCTCATCTGTGTAGTTACCGAGGTATTCTCCACCACAGTTTTCGATGACCTTTTGAGATGCGGGATTGTCAATTGAGCAAGTAACAATTACTGAATCAGTGACAACATGGTCTCGCACCCAAGCAAGCAGAAATGAGGCTACACCCTTACCACGAGCTGACGGTCTAGTTTCGTAGCCAATATGACCAATGACATTTTCTACGTTGGCATTAGTACCTTTGCGAACTCGGATTGCACCTAAAATTTCGGAGTTCGATACAC